>CAYOYS010000102.1:0-5693 GCA_964408255.1 uncultured Christensenellaceae bacterium
AAAGCAAACCTCGTCAAGAGTATAAATATCATCAAGGACAAGCATCGTAAAAGTAAACATTGTCAAGGCTAGGCATTGTCAAGGATATAAATATCGTCAAGGATAAATATCGTCAAAAGTAATAAAAATATTATAAACCCATTCGAAAAATAACTAAAAATAAAATTATATCAGTGCCGCAGTCGAAATCGGCTGAGGCAGTTTTGCGTATGAAAGTATGCTTTTTGCCACGTTCATCATATGGTCTGCGATTCGCTCCATATTGCTGACAAGGGCGAGGAATACCGCGCCGCTTTCCGCCGAGCAAAGCCCGAGTTCAAGACGCTCGACGTGTGCTTTTGTAAGGTTGCGTTTATAGTCGTCTACTAATGCTTCATAGGTCTCCGCTTGCATAAGCGCTTGAGTATCAATATTGCCGAATACCCGCATAACGGTCGCATACAGCATCTGTATCGCGTTATGCATCTCTGCAACTTCCGCCTTGGCGCGGTCGGAAAAGGCGGTTTTCGCCGCTATCAGTCTGTCTGTGTACTCATAGATGTTTTCTGCGTAGTCGCCAATTCTTTCTATGTCGCTTACAACATGATAATATGTTCCGATAACCGCCTCATCGCGTGTAGATGCCGTCAATCCCGACATCTTGACGAGGAATTCGGTAATAGCTTTATTCAAAAAGTTTATTTCTTTTTCTTGATTGTCGAACTCGGCGCGTCCTGTGACGTCGTTATTCATAATCGCCTTAATCGAGCTTGCAAAATTATCGTACGCGAGTCCGGACATGCGTATAATTTCCTGCTTACATTCACCAAGTGCAATTGAGGGAGTAGCGAGCAGGCGGTCGTCGATACGCATGTGCGCATAGAGCGGCGCAATTGCCTTATCGGGGATAATCTTTTCCACCGTTATAACAAGCAGCTTGATAAACGGAGCAAGTGCGAGCGTGGTCGTTATGTTGAACAGCAAATGGAAAATAGCAATTCGGAATTCGATTGTTCCCGGCAGTATGGATATGATAAACTTATTAACCGCGGGTATCATAAATAAGGTGAAGAATAATGCAGTTCCGATAATATTGAATAACAAGTGGATTAGTGAGGCGCGTTTTGCGGCGACGGCGGTGCCGATTGACGCAAGCAGCGCGGTGACGCAAGTGCCGATATTGACGCCAAGCACTACATAAAGCGCGCTTTCCAAGTTAATCAGTCCCACTCCCGCAAGCGTTATCAAAATACCGGTAGTTGCCGAGGAACTTTGAATAATTGCGGTAACTAACAGACCGATTACAAGCAGAAGCAAAGGGTTGCTTGTTGCGGCGAATATGCTTTTTACTTCGGGAAGGGCGCTGAAGTCTTGCATCGCGCTGCCCATAACTATAAGACCGATAAAAATAAACCCTAAGCCAATCAATATATTGGCGACAATCTTTAGGCGTTCGTTCTTGGAAAAAATCAGAATAAATATGCCCACGCACGACAGCGCGGCGAAGATTTGGGAGACGGGCAAGGAATTGAAAGAGATTATAAGACCGGTCGCGGTAGTGCCGATATTCGCGCCCATGATGACCGAGGCGGCTTGCGTCAAGGTCATAAGTCCCGCATTGACGAATCCGACAATCATGACGGTAGTCGCAGAGGAGCTTTGAATAACCGCAGTTACCGCGGCGCCCGTCGCAATCCCTCTTACCTTGTTGCCCGTCAATTTTGAAAAGACTTTTCTAAGCTTATCCGCGGAGCCGGTCTGCAGACTGTCTCCCATATGCTTCATGCCGAACATGAATACACCAAGACCGGCAACGAGGGTCAAAATGCTTTTTACAAGTTCCCAAACCGTCATACTTAAAGTTTAATTTAAGGCAAAAAGAATGTCAACCGAACGGACACTTTTACCGAATTTGATGCCTAAAAACTTAATATTTTGGAGCGAGGCTATTTGCCTCGACTTTTGTTCAAGCATTTTGTTACTCCCAAACTATTGTTAATATCAATGCTATAGCTTATAATACTATTATAATAAAAAGCGTCCGATAAATACTTATGTCAATTTACTTACGGGGACGCTTGTGAAAGGAACACTTCGGAGAATAATATGAAATTGGTTTTAATCGACGGCAACAGCCTTATTAACAGAGCGTATTACGCTATGCCGAGTCTTACCGACAATAAAGGCAGGAGCACGGGCGGACTGTACGGCTTTGCATCGATGCTGTATAGACTGATAAGTAAGGAAAAGCCCACACATATGGCTGTCGCATTCGACCTCAAAGCACCCACGCACCGCCACCAAAAATACCCTCTTTATAAGGCGCAGCGCAAGCCCATGCCCAACGAGCTTGCCGAGCAGCTTCCCTTGCTCAAGGCGTTGCTTAACGCTATGAATATAATGTGCGTAGAGAAAGAGGGCTACGAAGCGGACGACATCGTTGGGACGCTCTCAAAAATATTCGATATACCAACTGTAATCGTGTCGGGGGATAAAGATTGCTTACAGCTTATCGATAACAAAACCACAGTACTCTACACCCGCCGCGGAATCACGGACGTCATCGAGTACACGCCGCAACGACTGCTTGAAGACGGGCTTACTCCGGCGCAAGTAACAGACCTAAAAGGGCTTATGGGCGATACTTCCGACAATATCCCCGGTGTGCCGGGTGTAGGAGAAAAGACGGCAAAACAGCTTCTTGCCGATTATGGGAGCATTGATAACATATACGAGCACATAGATGAGCAAAAGGGAAAGCTAAAGGAAAAGCTTGAGGAAAATAAGGCGTTGGCGTATTTTTCCAAGGAATTAGCAACGATTACAAGGGATATGGAATGTAACTTGACCCTTGACGCATTAGAGTTCCGATATCCGTTCGGCGCGGACGCGGAAAAGATGATGCGAGATTTCAATTTTCGCACCCTTATAGACCGCTTTGAGTTCTGCTCTGCCGATGCCTCGGTAGAACTTCTCGGCGAGGTGGTTTTTATTGACGAAAGAAGTGAGTTTGACCGCGTACTTCAAGGTATAGAGGGGCAGCGCTTTGCGTATCGGCTCGGCGAGGAACTTATTTTTTCATTTTGTACCGATACCGAATACCGCGTCACGTTAAAAGCAGACCTAACAAGCGGTGATATCGGCTACGATTACGCGCTGAAAAGTATTCTTTCGGTACTTAACGACCAATCATATACCAAAATCGCGTTCGATGTAAAGATTGATTACCACACAGTCGGGCAGACCTATCCCGCAGAAGACGTTATGCTTATGTCCTATGTCCTTGACGCGGGGCATAATTGGAGTTCACTTGAAGAAATGTTGAAGTATTATGGCTATTCGGGAGCAAGACCCGCGGCGGAGATGCTTTCGCTTTTCGAGGAGCTCAAGTCGCGGCTTACGTCACGCGGTATTCTAAGCGTATACCAAGAGATAGAAAAGCCGCTTGTCAAAGTGCTTTATGATATGGAGAAAACGGGCTTTAGAGTAGATATAGCGGCGCTACGGGAGTTGGAGAGGAAATTCACGCTTGAACTCAATACGCTGACTTCGGATATCTATATGTTTGCCAAACGTCAATTCAACATCAATTCGCCCAAGCAACTCGGCACGGTACTTTTCGACGAACTCAAGCTCCCCTCGGATAAGAAAAAAAGCACGGGTGCGGATAAGCTGAATTTCCTTGCGGACAAGCATCCGATTATACCGCTACTTTTGCGTTATAGGGAGCTAAGCAAGCTTTTGTCCACCTACATCACCAACTTGCCGCTTGACGCGGACGGAAGATTGAGAACGGTGTTCAAGCAAGCCGTAACGACTACGGGGCGGCTCTCTTCGACCGAACCCAACTTGCAGAACATTCCCATTCGTCGAGCGGACGGTCGCGAGATAAGGCGCGCGTTTATCGCAAGCGACGGCAACGTGTTAATCAGCGCGGATTATTCGCAGATAGAACTAAGGCTTATGGCGCATTATTCCAAGGACAAGGAATTGATAAAAGCATACATTGAAAATAGAGATATTCATACCGCGACCGCAGCGAAAGTATTCGGGGTTCTTGAGATAGAGGTTACAGACGAGATGAGGCGGCGCGCCAAAGCGGTCAATTTCGGAATAATCTACGGTATAAGCGACTTCGGGCTGTCCGAGAGCATCAAAACCTCGATAGCCGAGGCAAAAAGCTTTATCGAAAAATATTTTGAAACTTACCCCGCGGTAAAAAGGTATATGGACGAGAGCAAAAAAACAGCGCTTGAAAATGGCTATGCGACCACTCTTTTCGGAAGGGTCAGATATATCCCCGAGTTAAAGTCGGGCAACTATAACGTAAGAAGTTTTGGCGAGCGCGCCGCTATGAATATGCCGTTGCAGGGCAGCGCTTCGGATATCATAAAAATCGCTATGAAAAATGTCTATGCCGCCTTAATTGAGCAAGGTTTACGTGCAAAGTTGATTCTGCAGGTTCACGACGAGTTGATTGTCGATTCGCCGCTTGAAGAGGTGGAAAAGGTTAAGAGCTTATTAAAATCCGAAATGGAAAGCGTAATTAAGCTTGCCGTGCCGCTTATCGTTGATGTGGGCAGCGGCGCGAATTGGATGGAGGCGAAATGAGGGGCAGACTTTTTAGGGTCGGTATAATCGGGGGGATAGGCAGCGGCAAAAGCGCAGTCACAAGTTTTCTTCGTGCGCTCGGCGCCAATGTGCTTGTCGCGGACGAACTCAATGCCGAATTGCTAACAAATCCCGACTATATCGCAGAATTAAGGACGATTTTCCCCCAAGTGGTATGCGGCAATGCGGTAGACAAAGGCATGCTTGCGTCCATAATATTCAATGACGAGTTGAGCAGACAAAAGCTAATGGCGTTATCGCATCCGAGAATACTTGCCATAATGAACGAGCGGGCAAAATCAGGCTTATATTTTTTTGAGATACCGTTATTTAACGAAACCGACATAAAATTCGACCGTCTTTGGTATATATATGCAGAGAAGAAGCGGCGGATTGCGCGGGTAACCGAGCGAAGCGGCATGAGCCGCGAAAGCGCGGAAAGGATAATCGCTTCGCAAGGCGAGATAAACGAAACCGCCGATAACCTTACGATAATCGATAATAACGAGGGGCTGTCCCGATTAAAAATCAGGGTGGAGGAGTTGTATTGCGCGCTTTTTGCCGAATTGCAGCGGCGTTAATAATCGTATTGCTTGTTTCCGCGTTTTACGCGGGCTGCTATTACGGCGCAAAACCTTATATTTCTACCGTGCGGACGATATGCGCCGATTACTCGGTTGAACCCGAACTTGTGCTTGCAGTTATGAAAGCGGAAAGCGGCTTTGATGAGGACGCGTCATCGGGTGCGGGCGCGATTGGAATAATGCAGATTTTACCCGATACCGCGCAGTGGATATGCGCGATGCGCGCAATCGAATACGATGAAAGCAAGCTTCTTGAGGCAGAATACAATATCGGACTCGGGGTATGGTATCTCGAGTACCTTGCGTATTTTGACAATCGCGATTGGCAGCTTGCGGCGTACAACGCGGGAGAAGGCACGGTCAAAGGTTGGATTAAAGAGGGATTGACCGTCGAAAATATCCCGTATTCCGAGACAAGAACATATGTCAAAAAAGTTAATGCGTATTACAAGCTTTTCAACAAAAGAAACAAGAATGGGCCCAGATTCGTCAATATTGGCCTTTATTAATTCATCACCA
>CAYOYS010000103.1:0-5624 GCA_964408255.1 uncultured Christensenellaceae bacterium
AGTTTTTTCGCCTCATATCCGTCATCGGCACTAAAGCGCTTCTTTATCTTAGTGGAAAATTCGCTAAAATTTTTCACATCATAGCGATGCTATTGATAAGAATTCTGACGAATCAAAACCTCGAAAATCCATTCAAAATATTTTATTAACTCTCTTTTTCACTCCTTTAACCTCTTAGATTATTGTTGTTATTATACCATATAATTATTTTTTATCAAAGCCGTAAAATTGTGTCTTGCGCAAAAATTATTCACAAGAAATACTTGAATTATTATTCGGTATGCCAAAGTTAGGGATTTTGAGCCACCGCATAATCAAAACCGTATAACTACATATTGTGGTTGTTCTAATGAATAACTTCAATATATTGTGATTGAAAAATAATCTTTATAAAATTAAAAAAAAATTCAAATTTAATATGGACAAAAGTGGACTGAAGTGGTATAATATGGCTAAAAGGAGTAATTATGCTTACCGGAACTTATTTTTTCCAATTAGACTCCAAAGGGAGAATGAGAATGCCCGCCGCATTACGCGACGAGATTAGCGGCAAGCTTATGATAGGTTACGGCTCGGGAGATTTTTTGGTAGTGTATCCCGAAGCGATGATGAATCGGTTTTATGACGAATACTCCTCTGTCAAGATAACCGATTATGAGAAAATCAATGAGGTCAGAGAGTTTTTCGGCTCAATGAAGCCTTTTAACGGCGACCAACAGGGCAGATATCAGATTCCACTTGATATGCGCGGCGAGGTCGGCTTAAAGGACGACATAGTAATTATAGGAGCGCTTGCATGGCTTGAGATTTGGAGTAAAAAAGCGTATGAGAGTCGAAAAGACGATGGGGTACGGTTATCAAGGATTGATTCAAAGTGAGCGGTACATTCTCGCATATACCGGTAATGGCGAGCGAGGTGCTAGAGGGTTTATCCGTTAAGGAAAACGGTCTGTATATAGACTGCACAGTAGGCGGAGGCGGGCATAGCATAGAGATAGCAAGACGACTTAACAAGGGCAAACTGATAGCGATTGACAAGGACTGCGACGCGCTTGACGCGGCAAAGGAGCGGTTAAAAGGATACAATGTGGAGTTCGTCCACGACGACTTCAAGAACGTGCTTAAGACGCTGCCGCAAGCGGACGGAATATTGATGGATTTGGGAGTATCGTCCTATCAAATAGACACACCCGAGCGCGGATTCTCATACAAATACGACAGCTTGCTCGATATGAGAATGGACACGAGCGCAAGCATGACGGCGCACGAGGTTATCAACGGCTACAGCGAAGAAAGACTTGCAAAGATAATGTTCGAATATGGCGAGGAAAGGTTCTCAAGAAAGATTGCTTCGCGCATCGTCGAATATAGAAGGACAAGCCCAATCGAGCGCACACTTGAGCTTGTCTCAATTATCGAAAAAAGCATACCCGTGAAGTACCGTTACAGCGGCGGACACCCTGCAAAGCGAGTGTTCCAAGCCATTAGAATCGAGGTTAACAAAGAGCTGCAAGGGCTATATGAGGCAGTAATATCGGGTGCAAGAGGGCTGGTTAAGGGAGGAAGAATATGCGTAATATCCTTTCATTCCCTTGAAGATAGGATAATTAAAAACGCGTTTAAGTACCTCGAAAGTGATTGCATATGCGACAAATCTAGTCCGATATGCACATGCGACAAAGTGAGCGAGGTACGGTTGATTACCAAAAAGCCTCTTACCGCTTCGGAAGAGGAGCTAAAGTCCAACAAAAGAGCGGAGAGCGCAAAGCTCAGAATCGCCGAAAAACGGTAATAAAAGCGGCAAGGAGAGAATAAAATGTTAACAGCTACCGGGAACACGAATAAAGAGCCAAACAAAAACAGATACGGCGATGCCGATATCGAGTCTTATGATTCTTGCGACAGGTATTACGAAAGATGCGCAAGGGACACTTCGAGCGAGTATCGCGAGCATCTTTACGACGCGCTCTCTCGCAACAAACGCGCCTTAGCAAGCGGCGAATACGAGGACGAAAGAAGGTATGAGAGCATGGAGCGTGATATTAGACCTGAAAGGCGGAATCCTGAAAGGTTTAGAGTGTATGAAGACGCGCCCGCGACTCGAATATATGATGATGCTTCGGCAACTCGGACGCATAAGGACGCGCCCTCAACTCGGCGGGTGCTGAAAAAAAAGATGATTCCGTTATTGGCATGTTATTTTTTGGTGATAGCGGCAGTGCTTACGCTTATCGTGTTCAATGTGTCGGGCACGGCATGGGAAGCGGAAAAAATCGTCATCAATCCCGGCGCAAATATCTTGCCTCAGGAGACGGCAAGCGCGGAGAATTCCCAAATTCCCGCGGTGGCGATGAACACCGTCGCTACCGATAACGGCGCAGTATTGGTTTCGTTATCCCCGTACCCTGCTGCAGTTACATATGAGGAGGACACTAATTGGTTCGATAAGCTGTGCGACTTTATCGGCAGACTTTCGGGAGGCTGACCTTATTGACAAAGATTATATCCGAAATTTCAATCAAAAGAAGGTTATTAGCGGTGATGTTGTTAATAACCTTTCTTTTTATAGGTGTGCTCGGAAAGTTATTCTATATTCAAATAATTGACGGAGTAAGACTTCAGGCAATGGCGCTTGACCAATGGACAAGAGATATACCGTTGGTCGCTAAGCGCGGCGGCATTTTTGATATCAATGGCAAGCTACTTGCGGGAACGGAGACGAGCTATACAATCTATGTAAGACCGACCGCAATAACGTCAAAAGAGGCTACGGCGCGCGCGATATCCGAGGCTACCGCAATCGATTACCAAAAAATTTATACAAAAATTGACCGCCGCGGCGTGTCCGAGATAACTGTCGCCAAGAATGTAAACAAGGACGCGGTACTTAGTATGAAAGAAAGCGGCGCAGACGGAATATACATTTCGCAAAACATAAAAAGATTCTACCCCGAGGGAGATTTTATGTCACAGCTTCTTGGCTTCACCAACGTAGACGCGGCGGGGCAAGCGGGGCTTGAACTTTATTATAATAGATACTTAACGGGCGTCAATGGTTATCAGCTGACCGAAACCGACCTTATAGGTAGAGAACTCAACGATAGTATCCGCTATATCCCCGCAGTCGCGGGCTGCAATGTAATGCTTACGATAGATGCCTATATTCAACATTTTGCCGAGAGCGCCGTCCGCTCAGCGCAACTCAAGTATAACGCAAAGAACACCTCGTGTATAATAATGAACGTCAATTCGGGCGCAATTCTCGCTCTTGCTCAAGCGCCCTCGTTCGACCTTAACAATGTGCCGAGAGATGACATCGGAGCGCTTTTTGAGATGAGCAAGATAACTGCGGTAAGCAATGTTTACGAGCAAGGCTCGACTTTCAAAATATTGACCACCGCTATCGGAATCAATGAGGGAGTAGTGAACGAAAACAGCCGTTTTTACTGCTCGGGCAGCAAGATTGTGGACGGTCAAAAAATCCGATGTTGGAAGACTCGCGGTCACGCTAGCGAATGTTTTGCCGAGGGGGTCAAGAACAGTTGCAACGTGGTATTTATGGAAGTTGCGGCGCGCGCGGGCACCGAGGTAATGTACAGATACTTTAGGGAATTCGGACTGACAACGGTAACAGGCATCGACGTGTCAGGCGAGGCGAGCGGATTATTGATTCCCGAAGCATCGGTCAAGCCCGTCGACCTTGCGCGTATCGGCTTCGGTCAAGCGATTGCAGTTACTCCGCTTGAGCTTATGGTTGCTTCCGCCGCTTGCGTCAACGGAGGCAATATCGTGACTCCGTACATTCTTGATTCGGTATACGGCGCGGACGGAGCGCTTGCAGCAAAGAACTATCCGCAGATAAAAAGACAGGTAATCACCGAACGTTCGAGTGAAAGGGTAAGGGCGCTTTTGGCGGGCGTTGTCAACGAGGGAAGCGGACGCTTGGCGGGCGTTTCCGGTTACTCTATCGGGGGCAAGACGGGCACCGCGCAAAAGTATAAGAACGGTGTAATCGACCGCGGCAAGTATCTTTCTTCTTTTCTCGGCTTTTCCACTGTCCAAAATCCCGAATACATGATATTTTTTATGGTTGACGAGCCCGAGGGGTACTTGTATTACGGCAGCATGGTAGCTGCGCCCTATGTCGGAGAGATTTTTGCCAAGATTTTTGAATACAAGGGGATAGCGCCGACCGAACCCGTTACCGTCTATCCCGAAGTGACAGTGCCCGACCTTGTCGGAATGAGCCACATCGAGGCAATACGGAGTCTAAAGGCGCTCGGAGTGCATTATGAAGAGGACGGAGAGGGGGAAACGGTAATTTCACAATTCCCGTATCCCGGCACGGTTATCACCTCAAGAAGCGCAGTATTTATCGCGTTGTCGTGATACTGTAATTGCCTATCACAATATAATCGAAAGCCACAGTCTGTAATATACGCGAAAATAGTAGTAACCGCATTGTTATATAGTTATTATCTAATCACAGCATAACAAAAGTTATGCGGTAATTACCGAACTATAATTACAGCTATTATTTAATCGCATTATAGCCGAGCAGCGACCTAATATTATTTAATGCAATGTATCGAAATAGCGCAGTATTTATCGCGTTGTCGTGATATTGTAATTACATAGTCATTAATCGCATTATAGCAAAAATGAACACTTTTCGCGTCTTTAATACAAATTGTTGAAAATAGCGCGGGTTTTGGCGGTTTGTCGTAATTTAGCCGAAAAAATTATATTTTGTCTTGTTTTAGAACGGACGACCTCTACATATATATAAGTGATACAATAAAATAAACTATTATTATGAGGTTGGAAATGAGACTGAAGAGCATACTTAAGGGCGTGAGGCACATTGACGTTCAAAACATTTCGAACATCGAAATCATGGGCATAAAAATAGATACGGCGGCGGTATGCGAGGGAGATTTGTTCGTCTGTTTAAGGGGAACGAATGTGGATTCGCACACGCTTACTTCAAACGCCGCGAAAAAGGGCGCGGCGGCAATCATTACCGAAAAGCCGCTGCAGTTAAATCTTCCTCAAATAATCGTCGCAAACAGTAGAACGGCGCTTGCCGAAGCGGCGGCAGTATTTAACAACTACCCCGCGAAAAATTTGAGGATTATAAGCGTAGTCGGCACTAACGGCAAAAGCACTACGGCGTATCTTTTGAATAAGATTTTCCGCGCGGCGGGTTGCCAAACCGCCCTTCTTGGCACAATCGAATACGACATTTTAGGGGTAAAGTCACAATCGGCATTGACGACTCCCGACCCTATCGAGCTGCATGCGCTGATGCGAAAAATGGTGGATGCGGGCGTGGAATACCTTTTTATGGAGATTTCCGCTCATTCGATATATTTTGATAAGGTATATGGAATCGTAAGCAAGGCGATAATATTTACCAACTTTTCGCAAGACCACTTGGACTTTTTTAAGGATATGCTAAGCTACGGCAAGGTCAAAAAGAGCTATTTTAACGTTGAGCGTGGGTTGCTTGGGATAATCAATATCGACGACAAACTCGGACTTGAGATTATAAGAGAAAGCAAAATGCCGCTGTTAAGCTACGGTATCGACAACCCCGCGGACGTATTTGCAATGGATATCTT
>CAYOYS010000104.1:0-5448 GCA_964408255.1 uncultured Christensenellaceae bacterium
ATCAAGCCGTAAATTTTGACAAAAAGAAGCTTTATAAACAGACCTCTTTTTTTTCGAGTTCATTAAGTTTTTAGTTTGAGCCGCGCCGAAATTATTATCGAGGTTTTACGGATTTTTTATGCGAATCTAATAATATAGAAGGATTGTGTGACATCGCTTAAGATACTGTTGTAAATATCTTTTTTTAATGATATGATACATTTGTGCGACGCGCAATATTGTCGAATATAACTATAGAAAAATCTGATTACAGGAGGTTAAATTACACGATTATGAAGAACTACTTCGGAAGTTTTGTCCCCACACTATTCATCTCGCTTAAAGATTACAACAAAACCACTTTTGTTAAGGACTTAATTGCGGGGTTGATTGTCGGCATAATCGCGTTGCCGCTATCGCTTGCTTTGGCGATTGCCTCAGGCGCTCCTCCCGAAGTCGGACTTGTCACCGCGGTAATCGGAGGAGGGCTCGCGGCGGTTTTTTCGGGAAGCCGCAATCAAGTCTCGGGTCCAACTGCCGCATTTATCCCAATAGTGCTGTCTATTGCCGCAACTTGCGGACCGAGCGGATTTTTGACTGCAATATTTTTGTCGGGTTTGCTGCTTTTGGTCATGGGCTTTCTCAAGCTCGGAAAGCTTATCCATTATATTGCTTTGCCCATAATCACCGGCTTTACTGCCGGTATCGCCGTATCCATTTTTACGGGTCAGCTTGCCGACTTTATGGGGTACTCGAACGCGCCGGCAGCGTTTTTGAAAAAAATAGCGTTTTATGTGGAACAAATACATACCGTCAACTATATCTCGATAATCATCGGCATAGTCTGCATAGCGGTAATGCTCATTTTGCCAAAGCTTAATAAAAACATACCCGCCGCCCTTGTCGCCATAGCGTTAGCGGTTGCTATAAAGCTTATTTTTAAGCCCGATATTGCGACAATCGGCTCGAGATTTGGGGCGCTAACGCTCAAATTTAAGCTACACTCTCTTGACTTTGGTAACTTTTCCGGCATTATCGGACCGAGCATATCGATAGCCTTGCTTGCCGCAATCGAATCGTTGTTATCCGCAAAGGCGGCGGACAGTATGACAAAGACCTCTCATAATCCCAATGCCGAATTATTGTCGCAAGGAATCGCAAATATCGGCTCTTCGCTGTTCGGCGGACTTCCGGTAACCGGCGCGATTGCGCGAACAAGCGCGAATATCAAAAGCGGAGGCATAACCCCTGTATCAACGCTGATACACTCGGCTTTTATCTTTGTTGTCGGGTTGTTGCTCATGCCTTACGCCGTGCATATCCCTTTGGTCGCACTGTCCGCCGTATTGATAGTGGTATGCAAAAACATGATTCACGTCAAGGAAATCAAAAAGATATTTGCGGGGGCGCCGCGAGATATTATATTGTTCTTTACCGCGCTTACGCTTACCGTGGTATTTGACCTAGTAGTCGCGATAGCAAGCGGCATGGGCGTCGCGTTACTTTGGGCGCTGTACAGCTTCATTAAATCAAAGATGAAAAAAACACCGTATAAGCCTAGTATAGGAGTTACCGAGCTTGAGGATACCGCAATAATAGCTTTTTATGGAGCATTGAATTTTATTACAGACACCAAGTTCGTTATCCACGGCATCGACATCCAAAAACCGTATGTCCAAATTGACATGAGTAAGGCGCTCGATGTGGACGTTCAAGGCTGCATGGTAGTCGAACAGCTTGTTAAAATGCTACTTGCGCAAGGCAAGGAAAGTGTCAAGATAATCGGCAACGCGAAGTGTGTAAAATATATCTTCAAAGCGGAACTTAAGGATAATGGGAGAATAGACCTTGCTGATTTTTTGGTCGAAAAGCATCACGCGCTCACATTTACCAATAAACGCACGGCAACTCCTATATGCGAGTCTATGGCGCAAGAAGAAATCGTATAAGGAATCAATGGACAAACACATTGTCCACTCCTTATTCAATCGCGACTGTTGACAGAATATAAAAGCCTGTGATATAATTGATTATTGAAACGGCGTTCCGCCGATTGGAACAAAAGGTTAGAATGGACAATCAAAGCATGCAATCTGTAACAAGAATTTTTACGCTTATTGAAAAAGTGGCGGAAAGTCAAAGCGGTTTGAGCATATCCGAGCTTAGCCGCGCTTCCGGATTGCCTAAGACTACGGTCTTTAGGCAAGTCAAGGCGCTTGTCGGCAACAATTATCTTGTCAAGGATAAGAACGAACGATATAAACTAGGTTATAAATTCATCGCGCTTGCGAAGTGTTATACAAGTAAGTTAGATTTGCGCGAGGTGGCGGGACCGTATTTGCGACAGTTAGCTAGCGCACTTAATGTCACCGGTCATATCGCGGTGCGGCAAGGCGATTATGCGGCGTATATAGAAAAAATTCAGCCTTTTTCTTATGTTTGCATGTATTCGGAGATAGGTAAGACAATAGACTTATACTGCAGCGCGCTTGGGAAGAGCTTAATGCTCCAATTCTCAGACGAAGAGCTTAACGCTTATCTTAAGAGAACGAATTTTATAAAATATACCCAAACCACGCTTAGCAAGACCGAGCTTATAAAGGAGCTTAAGGCTGTAAAGTCGGAGGGCGTAGCCTACGACAACGCAGAGCATGAGGACGGAGTCTTTTGTATATCGGTGCCGATATACGACTATACGGATACGGTGATAGGCGCTATCAGCATGACGTCTGCGGATAAGGATTTTTTGAAAGATGCTCAAGCGGTTGCCGAGCTTAAACGCTGCGGAGCGGAGGTTTCGCGCCGATTCGGTAAGTAAAATGACGCGGGCTGTATGCGGGTATTTCTTATCGAAACGGTTAAAAGTGAGAGCCGATTCGATATAGGAATAACTTGCGCGAATTATATTATGCTACTTCGGGCTATCGCAATCACAAAGACGAAGAACCGCGTAAGCAAAACATATGGAGGAACTATGAGCAAATACCTTGAGATTATCAAGACGGAGAAAGTGATACCGGTAATCAAAATCGACAATGCCGCGGACATACTGCCGCTACTTGACGCTTTGCGCTCGGGCGGTATAAATATCGCCGAGATTACCTTTCGCACTTCGTGCGCGGCGGAGGCGCTTGCCAATGCGGTAAAGGAATGTAAGGATATGACAATCGGCGCGGGTACGGTAATTAACGTCGAGCAAGCAGAGCTTGCGGCAGAGCTTGGCGCTTCCTTTATAGTCAGTCCGGGCTTCAGTCCCGATATCGCGAAGTACTGCAATTTGACGGGTATACTCTATATCCCCGGCTGCGTCAATCCTACCGACATAATGGCGGCGCTGTTTTATAAGCTTACTACGGTCAAGTTTTTCCCCGCTGAGAACTACGGCGGAGTAAGGACATTGAAAGCGTTGTCCGCCGCCTTTCCCTCGGTCAGTTTTATCCCGACAGGGGGAATTACCAAAGCTAACATCAACGAATATCTCGCGTTCGACAAGGTTATTGCATGCGGGGCAAGCTGGCCGGTCAAGGACGAGCTGATTGCGGAGGGCATGTTCGATAAAATTACCGAACTTTCAAGGGAGCTAAGGGAGATATTGTCATGAAAGTTGTTACGTTCGGCGAAATAATGTTGCGGCTAGCACCGCGCGGGAATCTGCGGTTTGTGCAAGCCGACAGCTTCGAGGCGGCTTACGGCGGCGGAGAGGCGAACGTGGCGGTTTCGCTTGCGGGCTTCGGGCTTGATGCGGCGTTCGTGACCAAGCTTCCCGACAACGAGATAGGTCAGAGCGCAATCAACAGTCTGCGCCGATACGGCGTAGACACCACTTTTATCGCCCGCGGCGGGGAACGGATAGGGATTTATTATCTTGAGAAGGGCGCAAGCCAGCGCCCGTCCAAGGTAATTTACGACCGCGCGAGCTCTTCGATTGCTACGGCAACTGCCGCGGATTTTGATTTTGACCGAATCTTTGAGGGAGCGGATTGGTTTCACTTTACCGGAATTACTCCCGCGTTGTCCGACAATGCGGCAAGTTTATGCGAGCAAGCTTGCAAAATAGCAAAAAGCAACGGGCTTAAGGTGTCTTGCGACCTTAACTATCGCGGCAAGCTGTGGAGCAAGGCTAAAGCAAAAGCGGTCATGACAAAGCTTATGAAGTATGTCGACATACTTATCGCGAACGAGGAGGACGCGAAAGACGTCTTTGGCATCGCCGCCGAATCCTCGGACATTTCGGGCGGCAAGCTCTCCAAAGAAGGCTATGCAAAGGTCGCTGATGCGCTTATTAAGACGTTCGGCTTCGCGTATTCTGCAATCACTTTGCGCAAAAGTTTTTCGGCGAGCGACAATAATTGGTCGGCGTTGCTTTGCGACGGCAAAGACTGCTACTTTTCCAAGGAATACGATATCCGTATAGTGGACAGAGTGGGCGGCGGAGATAGCTTTGGCGCGGGACTAATCTATGCAATGCTCAAGGGTTATGATAATCGGCGCGCGATAGAGTTCGCGGCGGGCGCGTCCTGCTTAAAGCACTCAATCGAGGGCGACTACAACCTTGTGAGCGTCGAAGAAATCGAAAGACTTGTAGCGGGCGACGGTAGCGGCAGAGTTCAAAGATAACAAATAAAATTTAGGAGGCAATAATGGAAACAAGGTATGCAGTGTCCAAAAAGGAATATTCCCGAATGAACACAGAGGAATTAAGGGCTAATTTTTTGATTGCTAATATATTTAAGCAAGACGACATAAGCCTTACATATTCGCACATCGACAGAATAATAGTAGGTGGGGCGTTGCCCGTTAACGGAGAATTGGCGCTTGAAGCGGGCAAAGAGCTTTCTGCGGCATATTTTCTCGAGCGCCGCGAAGCGGGCGTGATATGCATTGCGGGTGAGGGTGAAATCCAAGCGGACGACAAGGTGTATCCGATGAAAAAATATGATTGTTTATACCTTTCAAGAGGCACAAAAAAGGTCATATTCCGTTCGTCATCTAGCGCCAATCCCGCGTATTACTATATTAACTCAACACCGGCACACACGGCATATGCCACCGTGCATATACCGCTTGAGAAAGCGATACAAGTTAGGCTCGGCAGCGACGAGGAGTGCAATAAGCGCACTATCAATAAGTACATTCTGCCCGGCAGCGTACAAAGCTGTCAGCTCACCATGGGTCTGACTATTCTTGAGCGGGGAAGCAATTGGAACACGATGCCGACGCATACCCACGAACGCCGCATGGAAGCGTATCTGTACTTTGATATACCCGAGAACAATGTAGTTTTTCATATCATGGGCAATCCGACGGAGACCCGTCATATCGTAGTGCAGAACAAGCAGGCGGTGCTTTCGCCGAGTTGGTCTATACACAGCGGTGTAGGCACTAATAATTACACGTTTATATGGGGAATGTGCGGCGAGAACCAAGAATTCGACGACATGCAAGCGGTCAAAACCACCGATTTGCGTT
>CAYOYS010000105.1:0-5313 GCA_964408255.1 uncultured Christensenellaceae bacterium
AAGATATGTTCCCTTACTTTTGCGGGGTGATTATAAGCCAAACAAAGCATATCTTGCAGTTGGTCGCGGAAGCCGTACGCGCCGCCGCATTGGTACATCGAGGCGCGAGCGTTGACGCGGCAACTAACTACCTGATACAGCAGTTGTTCGTTGAACATCAAGTCGAGCGGCCATACTCCCGTATCGATTTTTATATTGGAAAGTTCCTCAAAATATTTTAGGCTTTTAACCTTGTCTTTTTGGACATTCTCCTGTGTTACAAGCTCGATGCTCTCGCCGCCGAATACGAAAAACACCGTTTTGGACTCCTTGGGATTAACGGACAAATATTGCGCCGCGCCAAAATAATCCGCATAATCCGAGCTACCGCGCGCTGTGCCGTTAAGCAGATTGAACAGCTCTTTATGCGAAGCAAAGAACTCGCCCTCATCGAAAATATAAAGCGCGCATTTGATGCCGTTCGACACGTTGACTATCTGCATTTTGCCCTTATGCCTGCCGTTGACAAGCAAATGCGCATCCTTTTTCCAACCGAGAACAATATCCAAAGCAAGCGTAAGCGTACACTTTTTCACGCTCTCGGTATCGTTGGTCACCGTGACTTCGTATACCTTATTCGTGCCCGAGAATACTGTATAACATTCGGTTTTTATGCGACAGCCGTCCGATAACGCGCCGAATTCGGTAAGCCCCTTATGATGACAGCACCGCGCGCCGTTAACGCCGCAGTTGACCCGCACCGTGCCTTTTTCCGTAGTGAAGTAAAGCGATTCGGAGGGAATGTCATCAAGCGGCTCGCGCCAAGCGGTAAGCTTTTCTTCCCTTGCATTTTTGCCGAAGGTAAAGCCGCCCCCGTTCTCGGTTATTACCGTGCCGCCCTCGCTTTGCGCTATGACGTTGGAATACGGAAGCGCGGTTACACCGGTCTTGGGAATGACAAAATAAGCGTTGGATTCGGTAAAGCCGCCCTCGCCGCTGTTCAACAACGGACGTTGCGGAATCGGCAAATAGTCGCTTGCCGCAGTCTTAAGCTCAAAATACAAAACGTCGGTAAAAATCCCCGTTTCGCAATGCGCACAATTCTCCAATTTTATTTTGTCGCCGTCCTTGACAATAAGCTGTGCATCCGCCTTGTAACGCTGTATCTGCTCCCTTATATAATGCTCGACTTCGGCGGGCGTGTTTTTCGCAATCAGCACAAGTAGTTTATGCCTTATCCCGGCGACTGCGATTATCTTGGACGCTGCAAGCATTGCCGACAATGCCGCGTTGTCATGCTCGTTGCGGTAGCGAAACAGCACGTTTTTTTGTTTGATATCGATTTTTTTGGTTTCGGCAACGGCGAACGCGTTGTTGTCATAGATATACGAAAGCGACTTTTGATTGCTGCCGCGGTACAACAGATTAGATGCCGTCTCCCTTAACAGTTTTCCCCCTCCTGTCGCTTGGAGGTTCTTGACGCAGACGGGAAGCGCGCCCACCGTTTCTAATAGTTCGAATACGTTGTTCTCATAACATTCGCAGCATTTGCTGTAACCGTTGCATGCCGCCTCGTAATTGGAGTACACGTTGAGCATAATATATATTTCGGCGCTTTCTCCGTCCTCAAGCGTTTTTTCTCCCGCGAACGCTACGCACGGATACAGCACGTCACCCTCAATCGGAGCGGTCTTTATATTCACGGTGTTGAATATGTTGGTTTTGGAAAGTCTGCCGAGCCTGCCGAGTACATTGCTTTTGTTGGTGTTGAACGTTACGTTATCGAGTCCGCATACCGTAACGGTAAGATATTCGTTGATGTCGCCGTTCAACTGCTTGCGGTACGCGAGCGCGTAGCCGTCGCGTATCTCGGTCTTTACGAACATATCCGAAAACACGGCGTGGGAGTCGAGCGCGTCCGCGCAATTTAAGGCAAGGTCGATATAATGACCGACTTTGAAAAGCTTTTTTTTGCCGCTTTTGTTCCTTACCGTAAGCTTTCTAATCTCGCCGTTGCCGAACGGAAGGGCTTTTACACATTCTGTAATATTGCGGGTGTAATTGATATATTCCGACTGCGTCGAGGTAAAGACCGCGTTGTAGTAATCGTCGCTTCTAAAAGGGTAAAATGTCGGCGTAAAAATGTCCGAATACCCTTCTTCGCCGACAAAGGTGTATTGACCGCACTCCTCGTAAAGCTCGGTATTGAATCTATTAATCAGCCTATCGCCAATTATCGAGTAGCCGCGCCCTAATGCGTCGGTTACTACCGAATATTCTCCGTTAGTCAAGATGTTGACTTTGGGCGGCAAGCGGTTCTCAAAGATATAATCTGCTTCCTCCGCCGCCGTCTCAATCACCCGCCTTTCCGTGCTGTCCGCGCGGCGCATTCTAAGCTTGATACGCTCTTCTGCAAGCAGCATTTTTGCGGAGGCGGTGCGCGCGTCCGACATAAAATACTCCGCAAGCTTGTTGTTTGCAAGCTCGTTGGTCAAAGCGGACAGCAACATTCCCTGATGATGCGACATATAGGACGCGACTACTTTGCCCTTGTCAAAATCGTATGCCTCGAAAAATCCGTATTCGCCGAACATTTCGCGTGAAAGCAACCGCAAATTGCTTATTGCTTCGTTGCGGATATAAGGCAGCGTAAGGGCGGAGCTATACGGCGACACCGACTTTTTGCCTATATCGCTCGATAATGCAAGCGCCTCAACCCCGTTCGCCGAATACGCGTAACGCATCTCCTCGTTAAAATCGTAATAACCGCTTTCGGATATGCCGTAATAGCCGCCAAGTTTGTATTTTGATTGGATTTTGCTTGCGTTTTTTTCGCTCGTAGCGATTAGACTCCCATACGGGGCAATCATGAACAGCCGCGGCATAAGGTATTCGAACGCGGTGCCGCTCCAAGACAAAAGTGTGTTCCCGCCTTTGGATATACATTCGCGTGACAGCACAAAGTACGGGGTACATTCAAGCCCCTTTGATACTGCTATATAATACGCAAGCCGCGCTTCGCTCGCCAATACGTCGTAATAGCCCGAATACTGTCCTTTGGTCTTGTTGTACACAATGCGCAGCAGCTTGCGCTTACCGTCGTACAGCTTGTCAAAGTCGCATTGTGAGAGCATTATATTGCATTTTTCGTATATATCTTGCCAACCGTAATGCGCCGCGAACTGCTTGACGACGACGAGCGCCGCATAAAAGTTGCCGCTGTCCACAGTGGACACGACTTGCGGCTCCATGACGGTCAAGCTCTCGATGTCGTACCAATTGAACAGATGACCGTTCCATTTTGGCAGTCTCTCAATGGTATTCAATATCGCCGATATTTTGCGTCGGGCATACGGCGGCTCTATGAACTCAAGTTCTCTTGCCGAAACGTACGCGAGCAGCGAAAAGCCGATATTGGTCGGAGACGTCATACGCGAGGGCGCGACGGGCGGGGATATCTGCAAGTTGTCGGGAATAAGCGCGGACGAAGAGCGAGTCACCGTATCGTCAAAATATTTATATGTGCGCTCCGCGAAGCGCCTAAGCTCCTCTCTATCCCCGCTTTCGTCCTTATGTCTAAGCCGCAGCGTTTTGTTGTTGTAAATTATCAGCGCGTATATGAAATAAAGCGCCGCATAATACAAGAAAAATTGGTTCATGCTTAGAATCGCAAGCGTGGTAATAAAGGTCTTGGAGGCGGTGAACAACTTGACATATCGAAAATAAGTGTTGCCGCGCTGCGTTAAAAAAAATGGTTTCCATTCAAGCAGCTTGTTTGAGTCGAATAGCATTTTTATTGTTGTATTGACATATACCACAATCCCATTGAACGCATAATAAGGAAGCAACATTATTTTGTTAATCATTTTTGAAAATACATTGATTACCGCCTTGATAACGTATAAAAGTCTTACGCCTTTTGCAAGCCGCCGCACTGCCGCGGCGAGCATATATAAATAAGGCAGCGAAAGCAAGACAAACGCATAAAGGAACAGCCATGGCAGATTGCCTAAGACGGCGAGGAAAAAGGTGAGCAAAAGGGCAAAGTCCCGTATCACGTTCATCGCGTTGATAAAAATAACAAGCTTGTATATCGGATTAATCGGATTAACTGTCCTATCTTGCTTGCGATTATAGACGATGTTCCCGATATACGGCAGCAGCATTACATCACCTCTCGCCCAACGGCTGTTGCGCGCGCTGTCGCCGTAAAACGAGGCGGGCGCGTCCTCGTAAATGCATTGTTTCAAAGTCGCCGAGCGAAGATATGCCCCCTCGATTATATCGTGGCTTAATATCTTACCGTTCGGGAACGCGTCCGAAAGCTTGCTCAAAAACCTATCAATCCTTACAATCGCCTTACCGCAAAAAAGCGCCGAATCGAAGCGGTCGGCGTAAAAATCGCTGTAACTCGGGTAGCAATCCACGCTACATTCCTCCTCGAATCTCTTGCTATACTTGGTAGTTAGCGAATAGCGGTTGATTTTGCTACCAAAGCTCATCAAGTCGTATTTTTTATTGTACGGATGCAGCATCGCGTTGACCGCGCTCAAAATACTTCCCGGCATCAAGGTACTGTCGTCGTCAAGCAAAACGGCGAGTTTGTATTCGGATAACTTTTTGGAAAAATAAGCGAACTCCGAATAATCGTTCGATTGAAGCGCCTTAAAAAAGCTCAGGATTGCGCCGCGCTTACGCTCCTCGCTCACATACTTATCGCCCGACTTAACGCGTTTTCTGACAAATAGCGAAATTCTGCAGTTCTCTTTATGGGCGACATGTTCTTGTATTGCCGAAAGTATCTCCTCGTCCTTCTCGGACCACTCGGTATTACTTGACGGAAAGTCCATTAAAAGCGCGTATTCGACGTTTGCGCTCACACAGTTGAACCCCGTTTCCTTGAGCTTGCCAAGCGCGGTTTCAAAGGTATGCACACTGTCGACGAACTGCGAAACGACTACTACCGTCCTTCCCTCCTCGGGCGGCGCGGTATAGCCCATGCTTAAAACGGGGCGCTTGATGTGCTTGGTATCAAGCATCTTTTTGATGATGAACTCTACGGGAGAGAGCGCGAACACAAAGACAAGCGGAACGGTCATAATAGTTATATAGGATATTTCGAATAAAAGAGGAAGAAGGGCAATCGCCGCCGACACGAGCAACACAACGGTAGAATAAAGTCGCTGCCCTCCCCGCTCGAATACGCATTTTTTTGGTAGCTTACCCGTTCTTAAATATTTTTTCAAATATGAAACCTTGAACAAAAACTCCCCCAAGTCCTTTTTGAAATATATGCTTAAATAGATTGCCGAATTGGCGACCGTACGCTCCGCC
>CAYOYS010000106.1:0-2407 GCA_964408255.1 uncultured Christensenellaceae bacterium
ATGCTTTTTTTTGCAATATGTGTTCTTTGATTTCGCAAAATTATAACAATTTCAACTCAAACAGCGCACTTTCATCAAGAAAAGCCTTCACACCGCCTATAGGCGCGCCGTATTCCACCGAATGAAAATCACTGCCGCCCGTAACTATCAGCTTATGCCGCTTCGCGATAGCTTTAAGCAATCTTGTGTCCTCGGCGCGTTGATTGGGATAATACAACTCTATGCCTTTTAGCCCTTCGGCGGCAAGGCTACCTATATAAGGCTCAAGAGCAAGTCGTTCTGCGTAGCGCATGGGGTGCGCGATGACCGGAACGCCTCCATAATCAAGTATAAGCCTCACCGCATCCCTTACGGAGATGCGATTCGCCTTGACAAAACAGGGCTTATTCGCGCCGATGTATTTATCAAACGCTTCCGCCTTGCTTCTCACAAAGCCTTGCTCGTGAAGTAGCGAGGCTATATACTGTCTGCCCTTTACCCCGCCTTTGAAAAGCTCTTTGGGGTCGAGCTTTATTCCTTGTGACTTAAGCTTTGTTATCATCTCTTCGTTGCGTCTATATCTTAGCACAACAAGCTTGTCAATTTCTTTGCAAAACGCCGCATCCTCGTACGGCACATTATACCCCAGAATATGCACTTCAGTCGTGCCGTATGCGGAAAACTCAATGCCCGCAACGCATTTTATCCCCGCGGTCACGGCGGCTTCCGTCGCTTCCTTAACTCCGCATACAGTGTCATGGTCGGTAAGCGAAATAATGGGAAGCTTTGCTTGCGCCGCAAGCGCGACCACCGCTTTGGGCGGCAACGCGCCGTCCGAGCAATCGGAGTGTAGGTGCAAGTCACAAGGTATCGTCATCCTCCCCTCCTTCCGCAGAAATATCTTGCTTATCCTCAAGCAACTCGACCTTACCGAGCTTCTTTTTAATGATGTTTGTCCTCTCGTTTGCCTTGCGAATAGTGCCCGTTGCGGTATCCATCTGCTTTTCCGTTCTGTCAAGCAGCTCGGAGAACCTCTCAAACTCACGCCTAAACTCCGACATCAACCGCCAAACCTCTCTGCTTCGCTTCTCTATCGCAAGCGTCTTGAATCCCATTTGCAGGCTAGTTAAGAGCGCGGTGAGCGTAGTAGGTCCCGCAAGCAACACGTTATAGTTCTGCTGTAAGTATTCTTGAAGCCCCGTGCGCTTTACTATTTCGGCAAAAAGACCCTCTATCGGTAAATACATAACCGCAAAATCCGTTGTAATCGGAGGTTTAATGTACTTGTCCCGAATCTTTCTTCCCTCGAATTTTATTTGCTTCTCAAGCTCTTTTGCAAAGCTGTCTACTGCCGCCGCGTCCCCGTTTTCGCTTGCCTCGACAAGCCGCTGATAATTCTCTATCGGGAACTTTGAGTCTATCGGAAGGAAAATTTCTCTGTCGTCCTTACCCGGCAGCGCGATAGCGAATTCGACCGTTTCCCGACTCCTACCAATGGCAAAATTGGTCTTGTACTGCTCAGCTGCAAGAATTTGGTCAAGCAATGCGCCCAACGCTATCTCGCCCCATGTCCCGCGCGTCTTAACCCCCTCGAGCACCTTGCGCAAATCGGTTACGTTGCGCGTAAGGCTATGCATCTCGTTGAGTCCCGCATGTACCTTTTCCAGCCTCTCGCTTATCATGCCGAAAGACTGCGTGAGCCGCGTTTCGAGCGTCGCTTGCATCTTTTCTTCCACCACTCCCCGCATCTTTTCGAGCTGAACGGCGTTATCGTTCCTTACTTCGGTAAGTGTGCGCGTGATGTCCGCTTTGAGAATGTCGAATTTATAATCAAGCCCTTTCGCGTACGCGTCTTGCCGTGCCTCGAGCGCTCCCATAGTCTGAGTCAATCTAGTCTCCAAACTCTCCATATGCTTAGACTGCGTATCGGAGTTCAGCCGTATACCCCCAATCAAAGAGGAATTGGCAGCGTTTAGAATATTGGAAAACGCCTCAAGCTGCTTTTTGCCCTCCGCGTCGAACAACGCGTGAATCCCCTTGCCCTGCTCCTTTGTCTTGGAAACCGCAAAGAAAACGGACGCCGTCAACGCCCCCAAAGAAAGCACAATGTTTATAATCAATAACGCAAGTATAGTACCGTCCATAGTTATCTCCTATCTTTCGTTAAGCAGCCTTAGCGCGATATCAAGCTGCTCTTCGCGGCTGAGCCGCCTACCTTTTTTTGCCGAAGCTGTCAAAACGCCTTCAAGTATCGCCGACAGTTCAAGTCCGCGCGCGCCAAGCTCAATAACGTCCACTCCGTTAATCGCAAGCTCTTTCAATCCGAAAGGCACTTTTTGGTCGAGCATATCGTTGTAGCAATCGCGCATCCGCTCTACAATACTGCCGTCGTAGACCCCGCCTGTAGCCCTTGCGTCCGCCTCGCGCA
>CAYOYS010000106.1:2507-5271 GCA_964408255.1 uncultured Christensenellaceae bacterium
GACTTGCTTTCACCGCATGCAAGGTATGGTTATATACATCGTATTTATGAATGTCCGCGCGTTGCCGTACGCCGACACAATCTTGAATTTCGGGGAGAATGTATTGCCATAAATCCAACTGTCCGATAAGCAACAAGCCCTCGTAATGCGCGTTCTCAACTCCGTAGCGAGTGTCTGCAACAAGTATTTTGTCCAATTCCGCTCTTATTCGCTCGACTGCTATTTCCTTAATATTCGAAGCATATTTTTTTGCGGCGGCAAGGGTCGCTTGCTCTATCCCGAAGCCAAGCTCCGCGGCGAAGCGCACAAGCCGCATTAGCCGCAATCCGTCCTCCATGAACACCCTTTCGGACGGCGCGGCTGCCCGTATCAACTTCGCCTCAAGGTCGTGCAAGCCGTAGCCCGTCGGGTCCTCGATTTTGCCGTTTTGAGCATTGCAGTAAAGGGCATTGACCGTAAAGTCGCGCCTTGACGCGTCCTCGCCGATATCTTTGACGAATGTCACTGTCTCGGGCGTATGTCTTCCGCTCAACGGATAACTGTCCTTTCTAAAAGAGGTGTATTCGTACTCTTCCTTACCTACAACCAATTTCAGCGTACCAACACGCGGGTTGACGGGCACAATAGTCGCAAGCCCATTAAGCCTTGCGGAAAGCTCGTTTGGAGTAAGCGGAGAGCAAATGTCGATATCAGTATCGGCAAAGCTATCCCATAACAAGCCGTTGCGGACATAGCCGCCCACGATATATAGCGGCGCGTTAAGGGCTTTTGCAAGCCGTTGCAAGCCCTCGGGCACTCTCATATCAATATTTATCAGGAGATAACACGCAGACCTCGGGGAGCTGCCTATATCTCTCTTGGTAATCCAAGCCATATCCGACAACGAACTCGTTGGGTATGATAAAGCCTGTATAGTCTATCTCGATGTCCTCGGTCTTGCGCTCGGGTTTGCTGAGCAGCGCGCATATTTTTATAGATGCGGGCGCTCTTGCTGCGAGCAACTTTTTGAGATAGGCAAGCGTCAAGCCGCTATCCACTATATCCTCAACGATTATAATATCGCGACCGGCGACAGCAGAATTCAAATCTTTCTGCAACTTTACCTCTCCCGAGCTGACTGCGCCCGCACCGTAGCTTGCAGTCGCCATAAAGTCTATCTCAAAGTCAAGGTCTATTTCTCTTATCAAATCCGCAAAAAATACGGACGCGCCCCTAAGTATACAGACCATTAACAAGTTTTTGCCCTTATAATCCGCGCTGATTCGGCAAGCAAGCTCTTTGACGCGCCGATTAAGGGTCTTTTTGTCATAAAGCACTTTCGCCACGTCCTTATAAAGCTTCATCAGTATTTTTCCTCCAGCATGGTAAAAACCTTTTCGGTCGTATCGTCTACCGCGATTTTTGCGGATATCTCCATTCCTGAAATGGCAAAAATCTCCTTATCCAAAGCTATGAGAATCAAGCTGTCCCTTATTCGTTTGGGCACTTTTTTGTCTGTAAAATAATCCCCAAGGCTCTTTGTCCCGCCCCCGAACTTTGTAAAAAAATCTCCCTCGCGCCGTGTCCTTATTCGAGCGCCCTTGGGTATCTTTGCATAATCGAAGCGGATTCGGTCACCCGCGCGGTACTCACGCACGGTTATCACTCCGAGCGCAGTGTCATGCTCCCCTGCCGCGAACGGAATATCCAAAGTCAACACTTCTTGCCTACGGCATAGCACGATATGGCGGTATTCTTTATGCGCGCAAACGCCGAAAGCAAGGTCGATTGAGCTGCCGTTCGCCTTATCTTTCAAGGTGAGCAATGCCTCGATATTGCTTTCCTCAAAATCTGTCTCCGCGCCAAGATGCTTCATACAATAATAAAAACTTCTTTTAACTAACGCGATGTGCGCGGTCTTAAGATAATCAATCTCAATACGGGCTTCACCCTCGGCAAGCTCGGGGCGGGCGGCTAGCGAATCCAACAGCCCTATCTGTTCCGAAGCAATCCTTGAAAGTCTTGCAAGAGCGCGTCTATACTGCGGATAGCGCGCCTCAATCTTCGGCAGTACCTCGCCTCTTAGATAATTCCTCGAATATTCGTTGCAGGAATTCGTCGAATCCTCGCGATAAGGTATGTTTTTTTCTGATATATAGCGGTCGATTTGCTCTCTTGTGACATGGAGAAAGGGGCGAATGTATCCGCCGCGAACCGCTTGTATTCCGATAAGACCGTTGAGTCCCGTACCGCGAAACATTCGCATCAACAGCGTTTCGCATTGGTCGTCAAGGTGGTGCGCTAGCGCTATGGCATCGACGATTTTCTCCTCAAGCAGCTTGTCGAAAATGCGGTAGCGAAGCTCTCTCGCCGCTTGCTCGAGCGTAATGCCGCGCCTCTTAGCGTACGACAGCGCGTCAACTGCCGAGCCTATAAACGGTACTTCCCGTTCGCGGCAATAGTCTTCGACGAACAGACTGTCCGCAGTCGATTCGCTTCCGCGTATGCCGTGTTCGATATTGATTACCGTTATTGCGTAACTGTTTTTTTTGCGTTGCGACAATAGATAATCGAGCAATGCCATAGAGTCCCGCCCACCCGAGACGGCAACTCCCAAAACGGCTCCCGAAAAGTATTGTAAAATATCGATATCGTCTATTTGCATAACATAATTATTATAGCATATTTAACCAAAAAGTCAATAACGACACAATGTCAAAGCGACGCATGAAAAGCCCTCGTTCGTACCTTGACGAACGAGGGCTTTTTATAGGTTTAATCCAAA
>CAYOYS010000107.1:0-5154 GCA_964408255.1 uncultured Christensenellaceae bacterium
ATCTATTGTATAATAAATTAATTAATAAAGGTGGAGGAAAAAACATGACAAAATTTTCAAAAAAGAATTTGATTATAATATTAATTTTAATCATTTCAATTTGTTCAATCTCGACTTTGACTGCTTGCAACAACCAAGACAAAGTAAGAGGCAGCGAGCATTTTGACCCGATTGAAGTTAACGACTCAATAAACTGGTCGGAAAAAGCAGATTATACCGTAACACCGGCTACATATTCTAATGCAATTACTTTATGGCTCGCAAAGCAAAACGTTTATGTTGGAGAATACGAGTTGCTTGACTTGGATAATTTAGATTATAGCTACTACTATTACGGCAACGATGCAGAATTAACAAGTGAAGAACAAGAAAGATATGACGCCTTGTTCGAAGCCGACGAAGATTCGGGCTATGACTCATTTGGCTTTTATCGCGGTTACTATCTAAGAGAAGATGACGAGCAAGAAATTTGCATTATGATGTTCAAATTTTTTACTAAAAAGTCATATATGACTGAAGTAACAAAAGAGGATATAAATGCCGCAAAAGCATTTTACAATAGTCTTGCCGGTAATCCGATAACGGCGGCCGGCGAGGAGTTAAACCTTACATTCTTATACGAAAACTTAGTGTTTGTCGGCAACGAGACCGGATTTCAATACTTAAATAAAGATTATGCAGATGTAGAAAAAAGATTGCAAGATGACGAGGAGTTTGCTAAAGAAATCAATGATATTATAGGAGCAATTTCCAAAACGGGCATTTCGGAAACGAGACTAACGGCGATTTTTAGCGAAGTTGACAAGATGAATGCACCAATCGATAGAGAAACTGCATTTGCGGCAGACGATGATATTGAGGACTATTACAACAGGTATGTAGATACTGTAAAGTCGATTATTGATTCAATAATTATGAATGCAAGTATAGACCAAATAGCGTTGTTCGCCTACAATTTCGCCTTGCTGAACTATCAATGGGAGATTGAGTATTATGAGGAATGTCTAAATGACTTAAATCCCCAATCGGAATATCATGAAGAGTACGTAGCGAGATACACAAGATATAAAGAAGAAGCGGTTAATAGCAAGCTCACAATTGAGAGTATCCCGCAGTCGCAGTTTTTGACGTTCTCAAGAATTCTGTTAACAATGGCTAAATCGGGCTTGCAATTAGCTACTGTTGATGAAACAAGAATGATGCTTTTTATGTTTGAAGAAGAAAGTTCCATAATAGAGATGGCGTCAATGTTAGCAAAAGAAATTGATGCGTTCAACATCGGACAAAATACTATGTCGCTGTTGATATCAACTTTAGCGGACATGAGAATAGCTGACGCTTTCTTCACAGGGGAAATCGATAATATTTCCATGAAACAACCTACTGATGACGAAGAACAGCAAGAATATAATAGCTATCTCAAAGCTTATGATAATGGAGTTCATGACGCGCTATACGCAATTAAAGATGATTTTTCTAATATTTTGTCAATAATGTCTAAGGCTTTGAATTCATTAAAAAATGCAGATATGACGGATTATACTCAATCAGATTTAAGCGAATATTATGATACGTATTATGTAGACGGAGAGGAGGTAACACTTGCCGAATACAAACAAGCAGAGCTTGAGAATATCAAATACGCTATAAAAGCATGCGTGTCATTAGTCGCGCCTTTGACCGATGCAGATTATGAACTCGTGTTGTCGAAGTTTGATGCGGTTAGCGCTGCTATGAGGGCTGCGTTTGTTCAACAAGGAATTGAGCTTGATGAGGAGTATGAGGACATTGATTTGCCTACAAAGCAAGAAGTGATTGACGCGCTCAAAGATATTGCCCAAATGACGGATGATGATATACAAAACATTGATGAACAAGGCATTGATGACTTGAGCGACATTATGGAAAATCTATCGTATTACTTCTATCCGATTCTTGAGATGTTTTACAATTAATATACCAAGTTTAATACTAGCAAGCCCATTTTAGTTATGGGCTTGCTAGTATTTTCTTAAAAACATGAAAAAAAACATTATCGCAAAAGATATAACAAAAAGATATAATAATCAAACAATTTATAAAAAGCAAAGCTTAACCATTCAAGCCGGTGATTTTGTATCGATATTAGGAGAGAGCGGTTGCGGAAAGACCACTCTTTTACAAATTCTATCTGCAAACATTAAGCCCGATGAGGGTTGCGTCTTTTATGACGATAAGGATATTACAAAGCTTACAAAGAACGAAATAGCGAATTTGCGTAAGTCAGAAATAGGCTATGTGTACCAATTCTATAATTTGATTCCCACACTTACCGGCAAAGATAACATAATGTTGCCCATTTTTTTGCGTAAAGAAAAATTTTGCGAAGTAGTAGATTATTATAATGAAATCATATCCTTTTTAGGGATATGCGCCGCGATAGAAAAATACCCTGATAACATGTCGGGCGGCGAGCAGCAAAGGGTTGCAATAGCAAGAGCAATGATTTATAAACCCGATGTGATATTTCTAGACGAGCCCACAGGCAACTTGGACGCCGCGACCACTCAAAAAGTATTTGAGTTGCTGACTCAAATAAACTTAAAGTACAATACTACTATTATCCAAGCGACTCATGACATAAAAACAACGGGTTATGGGCGAATAATAACTATTCAAAACGGACAAATCGTCCTATGATTTCACTTTATGGCAAGCATCTATGCAAAACCGTAAAATCCAAGCCCTTGCAACCGATAATAATTATCTTAGCAGTGGCGCTAGCGGCAGCAATTTTTATCAGCGCTCTGCTGTTTGAAAATATCACGCTCCAAAAGCTAGAAGCGGAAAGAGTTGCCGACTTCAATAATTCTGATATAAGAATAACCATTTCATCTCAATCGGAAAAAAAATATTTTGAATACTCGGATATAACAACACTTGTCAATGACAACGATATCGTTGAATGTAGTTTTTCGTATTTGGTAAATTACATCAATATTAATGGCACAACCTTGCTCATACCGATATTGGGTGTTGATTTTGCGCACATTAATCAAATAAACAAGATAGACTTCGCAGATAGCAAACCAATAACCAACCAAAATAAAAACGATATAGTCATAGTCGGTGAAAGCTTTGCAAAAGATAATAAATTGCGCATTGACGACGAGATAGATATATCCATATTTGGAACGGTGCAAAGATTGGTAGTCGCGGGAATAGCAAAGGATAACGGATATTTTTTATCCCACGACATTATCATATCTATTGATAACTTTATGCAAGCGGTTATGGCAAAATCATCGATGCCTATTACGGATACCAATACAAAGTATTTTAACACTGCGATAATAAAATTGGCAGACGCATCAACAAAAGCTCAAACAATTAAAAATCTTCAAAACAGCGAGGCTTTTACCGATAAGCAGGTCGAGGACAGCGGCTATATCAATAAAGATTATGTAAGTTCGAACATTATAATAAACAGGTTATTTATTTCGTTCGTGATAATATGCTGCACTATCGTATCCATAATTTTGATGTATACGACTTACGAAATTTTTACGAATAATAGATTACATGCCATAGCGCTATTTAAGAGTCAAGGGGCAACGGATAGACAAATGATTTGGCTATTGCTTTCAGAGGTTTTTGTCTATTCGTTATTAGGCTCGATTCTTGGTCTAGCGCTTAGTAGCTTGCTGTCAAAATTAATAATAGCATCTATTGATATTGCTTCATTTGGCATAGTTGTTCCTATTAAGATGTTTTTTTACGGGCTTATATACGGTGTGGCTCTGCCGTTAGCGTGTGTGCTTGTGCCTATAATCAAAACATCGAATATGCAGTTGGGAGACATGTTGAGCGGGGCAACAAAAAAATATAAAGAACCTAAACTTAAGCTTGTTATAGCGCTGTTGCTAGCATTACTTATACAAATAATCGTTATTTTAATGATTCCTAATAAATGGCGTATATATTGCATTATCTCTATATTATTAACGGTAATACTTGCAACTATATTTTTAATACCGTTTGCGACTGCATTTTTTAGCAAAATACTTGACTTTATATGGAACAAAAATAAAAACAAGAATTTGTTCAATTTAGCCTTAAAGAATTCTAAACGCAACTTGTCAATACAAAATGCAAATAGGATTTTTTGTGTAGCAATAATTATTATCATTGTTCTTCTTAATTGTATAGGGTATTTGAACGATACGATTTCCGAACAAGTGGAAGCAATAAAATTCGATTACCACGCGACAACTTTATTCATGCCAAGTGACTTATTGTACCATGATATTTTGGCAATAGAGGGAGTGGAAAGCGTACATATAATTTCAATTAATGAAAAAGCTAGCTTGAATAATAACATATCTTATGCTTTCATCGGTTATGAGGGGGCAATTAAGGAGCTCTTACCCAATATAGATTATGTAGGGAATGGCGATGAGATAAAACCGGGGGAGGTTGTCATTTCACAAGCATTGGCATTAATAAACAACAATAAGGTCGGAGATACGATAACTGTAACTGTCAATAATATCAGTAAACCTCTAAAAATCGTTGCTATCCTTAAAACAAATACATTGTTTATAATAGCTTCAGCTAGCAATTATGGATTAAAATATAATCAATTATTAATCAATGAGAACAAAGATATCAGCGAAGAGTTGTCATTGGCAATGAATAAAAAAATGACAATTATCACAACAAAGGATGCAAACATTTCTAGATTAATGAATAGTATGAATAAATTTGTCAATCTAGCCGAAGCTTTTGTATCAATTATCGTGCTTATTACTTTTATCGGGACCGCGAATTGTTTTCTTATTTCACTAAGAGCTAGAAAAAATGAGTTTTTTATACTGAGCAATGTAGGTATGAAAAACAAAGAAAAGTACTTGATGCTGTTAATGGAATTTGCAATCAATTTGATTGGAATGGCAGTAGTTATCGTTTCAGCGGTTTGCATATTAAATTTTAGCATTATGCAAGCATTGAAATATTTTGGAATCAACTATAAAACAATATTTATTTAACGAGCCTGTGATTAAGTCTGACCAAAGAATTTTGAGAAATTTTTTAGACAGTTTCGATATATTGAATTAGGGTGATAGATGTTTGAGATGAAAATTGGCAAACTCCCTCGCTAATATCTCGATATTA
>CAYOYS010000108.1:0-5079 GCA_964408255.1 uncultured Christensenellaceae bacterium
GATTAGATTCGTCAAAATTTTTTACTCATAGCATCGCTATGATGTGAAAAATTTAAGCACTTGCATGCCGATGACGGATATGAGCCGAAAAGACTCCAAAATATTAACAACTCGAAATTGTCCACTCCGAAAACACGGTAACGATTGACAATAAGGGCTAATACGGGCATAATTATTGCATGGTAAAGATAACGGGCATAACAAAAGGAAGCCCTGCGGCGCGCGCCGGGATAAAGCGGGGCGAATCGCTTAAAGCGTTCGACGGTTTCTTATACCGCGACGCGCTCGATTATATATATTATGATAGCGCGGAGCGTTTTTCGGTTACAATCGGGGACGCAAAAGGCAAGGAACGTACGCTTAGAATTGATAAGAAATCGGATATTCCGTTAGGAATCGAACTCGAAGCCTCCGAATTCGAGATAATCCCTTGCCGCAACAAGTGTCTTTTTTGTTTTGTAAACCAATGCCCTAAGGGTATGCGCAACACCCTCTATGTCAAGGACGACGACTACCGATTGTCCTTTATCAGCGGCAACTATGTTACCCTATCCAACGTCAATAACGAGGATATCCAACGCATAATCAGGCTCAAACTTTCGCCGCTATACATCTCGGTGCATTGTTTTGACAAGAAATTGAAAAAAAAACTATGTGCAAACCCCCGCTCCGCCGAGCTTTTCAGCGTTATCGACAGCTTAGCGGCGGGCGGCATCACGCTTCACACTCAGATTGTTATGATAGAGGGGCTCAACGACAAAGCGGCGCTTGATAAGACTGTGAGAGAGCTTTACGCAAGGTATCCGTCGGTTAAGAGCCTTGCAATCGTTCCCGTCGGGCTCACTGCTCACCGCGACAACTTGTACCCGATTAAGCCGATAAGCAAAGAATGTGCGACTCGAACGATAGAGGAGATACACGCTTTCAATCAACAAGTGATTAAAGAACAGGGCGAGGGCTTTGTGTGGTGCGCGGACGAACTGTATCTTATCGCGGGCAAGCCTATTCCCGAGTATTCGTATTATGGCACATTCCCGCAGATTGAGAACGGCGTAGGTTTGGTTGCCGAGTTCGTATACGATATGGAAAGCGAGCTAAGCTATATCGATAGACTTCGTGGTAATTATACTTTGGTTACCGGCAAAGCGTTTGAGCCGTTGCTTAAGCAAGCGGCGGCAACGCTTGAGCATAGATACGGCATCGAACTTGAGGTTAAGGGTATCGCCAACGAGTTTTTTGGAACGACGGTAACGGTCGCGGGACTCGTCACGGGAGAAGACATTGTTAAGCAGCTCAAGGGCAAAATCAAATACAAGGACATAATAATACCGCATACTATGCTGAAAGAATTCGAGACGGTGTTCTTGGACGGCATAAGCGTTGCCGAGCTCGAAAGGGAATTGGGTTGCACAATCCATGTCGCGCGCGGCGGGGACGGATTGGTAAAAATATTGGCGCGGGAGCAGTTCGGCGCATACGGAGATAACACATGAATAAGCCTTTGGTAGCGCTCGTGGGGCGCCCGAATGTCGGAAAATCCACGTTGTTCAATAAAATAGTCGGAAGACGAATTAGCATATCGCACGGTACGCCCGGGGTTACCCGCGACAGAGTGTACGCGGACGCGGAGTGGTGCGGCAAGCAATTCACCGTAATCGACACGGGCGGGCTTGAGATGAACAGCGAGGACTTAATGTGGACGCACATAAGGAAGCAGGCGGAAATAGCGGCGGAGTTAGCGGACGTTATAATATTTGTGACGGACGGACAAAGCGGAGTATTGCCCGATGACTATCGGATTGCGTCATACCTTAGGACTACGAAAAAGAGCGTGATACTCGCAGTCAACAAGCTCGACAATCCCTCTGATAACGCATACGAATTTTATGAATTGGGGCTGGGCGAGCCGTATGCCGTTTCGGCGGAGCACAGCAAGGGTATAGGGGATTTGCTCGATGCTACGGTCAAAGGATTCGAGGAATGGAAAAGCGATGAGAGCGCCGCATTGAAACTTGCGGTGGTAGGCAAGCCCAACGCGGGCAAAAGCTCTTTAGTCAACAAGCTGCTCGGCTTTGACCGTACGATAGTAACCGATATCGCGGGCACTACGCGCGATGCGATTGATACGCCGTTCAAATACGATGAAAAGGACTATGTCCTAATCGATACCGCGGGTATAAGGCGGCAAAGAAGCGTAGAAGAGGATGTTGAGTATTACAGCGTTGTGCGGGCGTTTGCCGCGATTCGCCGCGCCGATATCGTGCTGATTGTAATAGACGCGGCAGAGGGGATTACCGAGCAGGATGTAAAGATAGCGGGGTATGTGCATGAGCAAGGCAAACCTTCGTTAATATTAATGAATAAGTGGGATACTATCGAGAAAGACACGCACACGGTTAACCAATTCAACAAGACGCTCGATAGCAATCTTAAGTTTATGGATTATTATTGTCCGCTTTATATATCCGCGTTGACGGGACAGCGCGTCGAGCGCATAATGAGCGAGGCGGAAAAAGTCTATGAGAACGCTTCGCGGCGGATTGCGACAGGGGTGCTTAACGATGTAATTGGCGGGCTTATCGCCGTCAACGAGCCTCCGACAAAGAAAGGCAGACGGCTCAAAATCTATTATGCGACGCAGACTTCTGCCAATCCTCCCACTTTCGTATTGTTCGTCAACGACGCGTTTATAATGCACTTTTCCTATAAGCGGTATCTTGAGAACGGCATGCGGAAGGTATTTGATTTTAAGGGTACGCCTATAAGTATAATTGTACGTAGCAAGGGACAAGACGACGCGCTTACCGATTGACAAGTATCGGGTTTTGTGCTAAACTTTTGTGGTAAAATCTCGATTATATGCGGAGGAAACATGAATTATTATCAGATGTCCAAGGAAGAACTTGTCGGACAATTCAATGCTATAAAGAAAAAATATGCGCAACTTTCGAAAGAAAAGCTTTCACTTGACATTGCGCGCGGCAAGCCTTGTGCGGAACAACTCGACCTTGCGTTGCCTTTACTCGATACGCTTAACTCTACCTTTAAGTCGCCAAAGGGCGCGGATTATCGTAATTATGGTTTTATTGACGGTATCCCCGAGCTCAAAGCGGTGTTCGCGGAGCTTTTTGAGATAGAGAAAGAGAAGCTTTTTATCGGCGGCGGTAGTAGCCTTAACCTAATGTACGATACGATTACTCGCGCATACTGCTTCGGCATACTCGGCAATACCCCTTGGAGCAAGTTGCCAAGGGTCAAGTTTTTGTGTCCCGTTCCCGGCTATGACAGGCATTTTTCCATTTGCGAGCTGTTTGGTATCGATATGATATCAATACCGATGACCAACGAGGGTCCAAACATGGAGCTTGTCGAGGAATATGCAAAGGACGCTTCGGTAAAGGGTATTTGGTGTGTGCCGCGCTTTTCCAACCCCGACGGCACAGTTTATTCGGATGCCGTAATCGACAGACTTGTGTCGATTACAACAGGTGCTTCGGACTTTAGGATTTTTTGGGATAACGCGTATTGCGTTCATGACCTTTATCCCGACGCGCCCAAGTTGAAGAACATTTTTAAGGCGGCGGAGGCGGCAGGCAACCCCGACCGCGTGTATATGTTCGCGTCTACTAGCAAGATTACTTTTGCCGGCGCCGGCGTATCCGTTATGGCGATGAGCGAAAAGAATCTTGCTAGTATTGTTAAGCTCGCAAGCATACAGACGATTAACTTCGACAAGCTTAACCAATATGCGCATGCGTTGTTTCTTAAGTCCCCCGAGAACATACGCGCAATTATGGAAAAGCATGCAAGCATATTATACCCCAAGTTCGAAGTTGTAGACAAAGTGCTGACCGAGCATTTTGGCGATTGTGAGAATATCGTCTGGTCCAAGCCCAAAGGCGGCTATTTTATCTCGCTTAAGGTTCCCGAGGGGTTGGCGAAGCGCATAATCGAACTATGCAAAAAAATCGGTCTAACGCTTACTCCGGCGGGCTCGACCCACCCATATAAGCAGGACGACTCGGACGCGTATATTCGTATCGCGCCGACTTTCCCAACAATAGAGGAGCTTGAGTCGGCATCTTCGGTTCTTGCGTGTTGTATAAGCTACGCAATTTTAGAAAGGCTTACCGAAGAGTGAAAAAGGTAGTTTTAGTCAACGATTTATCGGGGATTGGCAGGTGCTCTTTAGGCGCTACTATCCCCGTTTTCGCTTGCCTTAAGCTTCAGGTATTGCCCGTTGCTACCGCGGTTTTGACCAACCAAACAGCATACCTCGATTACCGTATCGCCGAGCTCCCCGAGCTTATCGATGATTGCCGCGCGATGTGGAGCGGACTCGGTATCGGCTGCGACGGTCTGGTTGCGGGATTTTTTCGCTCCGCCGTTCAATGCCGCGCCGCGCTCGAACTATTTGACAAGATAAAAAACTGTGGAGCGTTGCTTGTAGTCGACCCCGTAATGGGCGACGACGGTGCAAGATACTCTTGTTTTGACGATGAGTTGTGCGATGCCATAACGGTTGCGACGCAAAAAGCGGATATCATTACCCCGAATTTTACCGAGGCATGCATACTTTCGGGAACGGATTATCATGCGTTGGTTGCGCAAAGAAAGGAAAGCGGATATCTCGATAAGGTCAAAGACAGCTTCGCTTCGCTACTTGACGGTAAAGCGGCGGTGGTAGTTACGGGAATCAGGTACTCAAGCGGCGACAGTGACTCAATCTGCAATATGCTTTTGACCGCGAAAGGTGTAAGTTTTTCGAAAAACGCCGCGCGAGAGGGGACATTTTCGGGCGCGGGCGACCTTTTTACCGCGGTATTCGCGGGACTTATAATCAACGGTAAGGATATGTCTTTCGCGTTTGACGCGGCGTCACGGTTCGTTGCGAAAGCGATAGACAACACAAGCGACAGCGCCGACCGCCGTGAGGGACTCAATTTTGAGTCGATTTTAAGCACTATTGTCAATTTAATCTAAATTTTAAGATAGTAATAGATATCGACACTAATATTAATTTCATCTAATTTTTAAGATAGTATTAGATATCGGCACTAATGTCAATTTAATCTAATT
>CAYOYS010000109.1:0-5064 GCA_964408255.1 uncultured Christensenellaceae bacterium
AGTTATTGCGGCAATTTTGACGGCTGAGTGTACATAGGGTACACGATTCCCGAAAGATTGCAAATACTCATTAAACCCACATTTGAAAAAGCAAACTTCGATAACTTGTTATTCGGATATTTGTGTATATTGCACAAATTCAAATATTGTACTGAAATTAAACAGTAAGTTATATATACTATTGTTGCAAAGTCTAGACCGTATTATATGTTAGAGAAATAAAGTCGGTTGCATTACCATTAAAACATTAGAACAATGAAGTTCAGAAACACATATTGAAACATTAGAACGGCGGAGTTTGGATGCAGTCGGGAAGTTATTGCGGCAATTTTGACGGCTGAGTGTACATAGGGTACACGATTCCCGAAAAATTACCGCAAAACTTCCCTAATGCGCCAAAATACGCCGTTCTAAGAGTTTTGGGGGATTGCGGGGATACTCCCAAACCCCTCCTCTAGGTCCCTATCCGTCGGAACATAATCGGTCATAGTTTTGTTATTAAATGCGATATATGCTGACATATCAAAATATCCTGTTCCGGTTAAGCCGAACAATATCTTTTTCTTTTCGCCGCTCGCTTTGCATTTTATCGCCTCATCTACTGCTACGCGTATTGCATGCGCGGATTCGGGAGCGGGAAGTATTCCTTCAATTTTTGCAAACTGCACCGCCGCTTCGAATACCGCGTTCTGCTCCACCGCTACCGCTTTCATATAACCGTCGTGGTAAAGCTTGGAAAGAATGGGGCTCATGCCGTGATACCGCAATCCGCCCGCGTGGTTGGGCGAGGGGATAAACCCCGAGCCGAGCGTATACATCTTGAGAAGCGGGGTCATCTGCCCCGTGTCGCCAAAGTCATAAGCGTAACGTCCGCGGGTTAGAGAGGGGCAGGACGCGGGCTCTACCGCAAGTAGTTCGACATTGCTTTTGCCTTGGAGTTTCTCCGCCATAAAGGGAGCGATAAGCCCTCCTAAGTTGCTTCCGCCGCCCGCACAGCCTATAACGAGGTCGATATCTATACCATACTTATCAAGCGCCGCTTTGCTCTCGAGTCCAATTACGGACTGATGCAACAATACATGGTCTAGCACACTTCCGAGCACATAACGGCATTGCTCCTTACTGAATGCCGTCTCAATCGCTTCGGATATAGCGCAACCTAAAGAGCCTCCCGTCGTAGGCTGATTCGCAAGTATTCGTTTGCCCACCTCGGTCGTATTGGAAGGGGACGGGGTTACATAACCGCCGTAGGTCTCCATAACCGCTTTGCGATAGGGTTTTTGCTCGCTGCTGACTTTGACCATGAACACATCGAGCTTTATGCCAAAATACGCGCATGCCATGGACAACGCAGTGCCCCATTGCCCCGCTCCCGTCTCGGTAGTAAGCGACTTCAACCCCTGTTGTTTTGCATAATAGGTTTGCGCTACCGCGGTATTCAATTTGTGTGAGCCGGAGGTATTATTACCCTCGAATTTGTAATAAATCTCAGCGGGCGTGTCCAACGCCTTCTCCAAGCAATATGCTCTTACCAAAGGCGAGGGGCGGTACATTTTATAGAATTCTATAATCTCTTCGGGAATGGGTATTTTCTCGTCCGTGACATTAAGTTCTTGAGCCACAAGCTCTTTGCAGAACACCGGCTCGAGGTCGACGGCAGTACAAGGCTGCAAAGTGGCGGGGTGCAGGAACGGGTCGTGCTGTTTTTTCATAAATGCCTTGATATTCAAAAAATGTCTTGGCATCTCGTCTTCAGTAAGATATATTTTAGTTGGTATTTTGTTGTTTTCCATAATTATTTCTCCTTATTTATTGTGCCCTAAGGCCGAAAATTCTATTAGTATCCACTTTTATCGTTGCGCCATCGGAACACGCTCGAAGCTATTATTACTTTCATTTTCGCTCTCCTTTCTTACGAGATAATTGTTTTGGCTATCTCTTGTTTCGTGGTTGTTTTTTACATCGTTTTTTCAACCTAACGCAAAAAAACGGTGATGATTCGCTTGGGACGATTCATCACCGTGTTGCCACCCAAATTCATAGCGTTACGCTACCTTAATTCTCGAGTACCATCATACTCTATCCCTATTACGCCGGATTGCGTTGAAAGCTACTGCAAGTTCGCTCCCACCCTCAATAGTCCATTCGCAAGCGTCCAATCTCCTTGTTCCACCAACCCAAGGCTCTCTGCGCACTGATATCGCCCGCTACTACTCTATCTCATCGGTTTATTTTTCTCATCTTAGCACCGATTTCCACACTTGTCAACGATTTTTTGAAAAATTAATAATATCGTAATTCATGCTTGTCGCAATAATATTGTCGCGTTACATTATATGTCGGCAACCGCGAAAGTTATTAAGGTTGTGCGGTAATTGCTTCGCCTGATGCCGCACCGCGTTCGGTAATCCAAAGCTTATCCCTCGAAAATCCCGTAATGCGCTCAAACAATGCCAAATCATCCTCTGATAAGTCTACGAAGCCGTATTGCTTTTTATAGGCTATCGCATCTTTTATCTTTCGATGCGCCTTTGCGTCAAGGTTGTATGTCCGTGAAACAAATAGCATTACAATTGAACATATTATAGGTACTGCACATAGCATCACCTTAACCGCGATAATTGCGTTAGGCGCCATGCTTTCGCTAGAAACGGAGTCGGCATTGAGCCCGAACGCTTTAAGAATTATCCCGAATATCGTCAAGGAAATTCCACCGACGATTTTTCGTCCCATGGTAAAGAGCCCTGCGCTTACACCCTCGCGGCGCTTGCCGTTAATCAATTCGTCGACGTCGCTCAAATCGGGAAGCAAAGTATAAGGCACGAACGCAAGGCAAGACGAGCCCATGCCGCCGAACACACAGGCGGCGAGATACCACCAAGGGGAGGTATCGGGACCGAGAAAGGCAACAATGATTGAAAATACCGCGATAAGCGGCAAATCTATCAAATAAGGTCTATGTTTGTTGTATTTTTTCATCATTAGGACATTGGGCACAAAAAAGGCGATTTCGAACGCTCCCTTTATGTTGATGACACAAAACACAAGAGTGAATGTCCATATAAAATTCTGCACATTGCCATACACCATGTACACAAAGATGACAAGCGCCGCGGAAAGCGCAGAAGATATAAAAGCGCCACATAAAGCGAGAGCGTAATATTTTTTATAGATTTTATTACGTAGAACCTCGCCGTATTCACGGAATATTTTTTTAACGGTCATAGGCTCAGGCGCAATCTGGCACGGTTTTTCCTTTGTTCCCAAAAAGGTGGTAAGCATCGGCAAGGCAAAGAATACGCCGAGGACGAGTCCGAGTATTACAAAATCTTTGACATTGGCGTACGACAGCGTCTCAGTGGCGACTATCCTCTCATATATCCAAGTTGACGCGACGCATCCGATTCCTGAGAATACCATGCGCACACTCGAATAGTTTGTGCGCTCCTCGTAGCTGTCCACGATGCGCGGCAAGAGCGATTCGTAAGGCACGACAGCAATTGTATAAGCGGTACTAAATAATATATACGCGAACGAAAAATAAAAGAACATCCCCCATTGCGACCTTACGCCAAAGCTGTACCAAAGCAAAAAGTAAGACACGAAAATCGGTATTATCGAGATTAAAAACCATGGTCTGCAGCTTCCGTATTTTGTACGGGTACGGTCAACAATCGCTCCCATTATGGGGTCGGTCACACCGTCCCATATCTTCCCGATTGCGGGCACAAATGCGGCAAGCATGGGGTCTAGTCCCATTACATACAACAGAAATGAGAGGTAATACATCTGTATTACTTGCATCACTCCGCCTCCGAGCGTATCTCCGCTGCTGTAGCCGAGCATACCCCAAAGCCTTTTTCGTCGGGCAATCTTGTCCTTTTGCATGTGAAGATTATAATGTAATTATTCTATACTGTCAATATCCGATACGTTATTTTGTTCGTTTTGTGTTGTTTTTAATTGCTCCGTTGCGCCAACTTGTTCATTTTCTAATGTTTCTGACTGCACAATCTCGCCTTTTGGAATCTTAACCGTCAAGAAGTTGTCGACATATTTAATTTTGGATAACGCTAAAGTTATTAGATATGCCACCGTTACGCTTACACTCCCTTGTATCAAATTGAAAGGGATATCGGCAACGGCTACTGTAAACCCCGTCAAAAAGCTTCCCGAAGAAAGCCCTTCAAGGACAAAGCCCCCCAATAAATATCCCGCGACCATTACGGTTGCGGACGGTATAAATGCGAACAAAATCAAAGCCATACGGCTCAGATTGGTCTTTTTCAGCCGCGAAGCAATAAGCCCGCACAATAAGCCCTCAAGCCCCTTTACTATAAAGGTAACTACCACCCACTTCGGAGCATAAACCAAATCGGCGACAGCCGAGCCTATGGCGCCCGCAAAAAAGCCTCCTAAAGGACCAAGAAGGTATGCGCCGACGAATATGATTGTATCTCCGAAGTTGATATAACCTCCGCTTACTCCGGGCATAGGAATAACGATAACCATTGTCGCGACTGCAACAAGCGCGGTAAACACCGCGGTCAAACTGATTTTTTTCAGATAAAGCGACCTCATTCCGTCCTCCTTTTGCAAAAACGTCGGATTTATAGTTAAGAGGCTATATAATTCGGTTCTTTGAATAAAAAATGCCCCGAAATTCTTCGGAGCGAAAATACTGCCATAATGGCACATGTATTCTTTCCCATCCAGACTGTACTGACGGTTGCGGAATCTCACCGCATCGACTGTTGGGGCTGTTGGACTCGTCCGCTTAAAGCGACATTACCACCGATTGGGACTCTCACCCTACCCAAAGAACTAAAATCATTATAACTCGATTTTTTTGTTTTGTCAACTATGCAAATTTATCGAAAACATAAATTTTTGCAGATTATAAACGGTATTGCCGCGTCCGTTCTCACTGCGGGTAAAGCAGTATTGCCACCCGTTCTCACTGCGGATAAAACAGTATTGCCGCATTCGTTCTTACTGCGGATAAAACAGTATTGCCGCGTCCGTTCTCACTGCGGGTAAAGCAGTATTGCCACCCGTTCTCAC
>CAYOYS010000110.1:0-5017 GCA_964408255.1 uncultured Christensenellaceae bacterium
TGCAATGATACTATTGCTTATATAAAAATGCTTGGGCAGTATTCTTATCCAATTGTCATTTAATTCAACAAAACTTTTTATTTTTTCGATTTTAGCTTGATATTCCTTAACAAAATCGGTATCAAACTCCTTATTAAATCTCGCTATATCAAGTCCCTTGGCGCAACGCAAAGCGAGCATAATTGCCTCTTCTTTTTCCTCCGCAATCTTAAGAACGGTTCTTTCGGCGACGGGCAATATTCCTTCGTTAAGCATGCTTATATAGTTTTCGATATTTTCGGAGTTAGCGGTTCGGATATTTCCGATTAAGCTGTGAGCCGCCGTTCCCAAGCCGATATAGTCGCCGCGCCGCCAATACACAAGGTTGTGCTTACATTCGCATCCTTTAAGAGCAAAATTGCTGATTTCGTAACGGTCGTACCCGTTGGATATCAAAATATCCGCGGCAAGTTCGTACATATCCGCCGCCTCGTCCTCGTTAGGCAAACTTATCTTGTCCGACTTGACCATGTCGTATAACGGGGTTTTCTCGGACAAAATCAGTCCATACGCGGAAATATGAGTTACTCGCTCGCGCATAAGTCCGTTAAGCGTATTTGCGACAGCTGTCATTGTCTGATATGGGAGTCCGAGCATTATATCCGCGTTAACATTCTCAAAGCGGCTTGTTGCAAGCGTGATTGCGGCAAGCGCGTCCGCGGGGCTTGCAGAGCGGCGCAAGGCTTTTGCAACGCGTGAATCGAGCGTCTGAACGCCTATACTGATTCGATTGACACCGAGCGCCGCATACTCGTTCGCGTGAGCTATGTCCAAAGTGACAGGATTCGCCTCCGTCGTAAATTCCTCGATATTTAGGTTGAAATGTTGATTGACGGCATCGATGATTCTTGTCAACTCCCCGCATTGCATACGTGACGGAGTGCCGCCGCCTACAAAAAGCGTGTTGACTGTCCGATTCTTAAACTTTGGCGCTCTTATTCTTATCTCCGCAATAAGCGCATCCACATAACGCGAAATCCGCTCATTGTCGGCGGCTTCCGATACAAAATCACAATAAATACATTTGCCAACGCAAAAAGGAATATGGATATATAAAGAAATATTTTTCACTTGTCTCCGACTTTGAGAATGGACATGAATGCTTCGCTCGGCACTTGTACGCTGCCCACTTGGCGCATTCGCTTCTTGCCTTCTTTTTGCTTTTCGAGCAATTTTTTCTTGCGGGTTATGTCGCCGCCGTAGCACTTTGCCAAAACGTCTTTCCGTAGCGCTTTGACCGTCTCACGAGCGATTACCTTGTTGCCTAAGACCGCTTGTATCGGTATCTCGAACATCTGTCTTGGGATAGCTTCTTTTAGGCGCTCTGCAATGTTTCTACCACGACCGTATGCGCTGTCGCGGTGAACAATTATACTTAAGGCGTCGCACATCTCCCCATTAAGCAGTATATCGAGCCTGACAAGTTCGCTCCTTTGATAGCCGTCCATCTCGTAATCGAGGCTTGCATATCCGCGCGTTTTGGACTTTAGCCCGTCGAAAAAATCATAAAGAATCTCCGCAAGCGGCAAAATATAATGAACTTTGACCCGCGTTGCCTCGATATAGACCATGTCTACGAATATACCGCGCTTGCTCTGGCACAACTCCATAACCGCGCCAAGATATTCGGGTGGCGTAAAAATATACGCGTTGACAATTGGCTCCTCGATGTACGCTATCTCGGAGGGATTGGGGAGGTTGGCGGGGTTTTCTACGCGGAGCATATCGCCGTTATTCTTATATACAAGGAAAGAGACGCTAGGAGCAGTAGTGACAAGGTCGAGGTCGAATTCTCGCTCGATGCGCTCCTCGATAATCTCCATATGCAACAACCCCAAAAAGCCGCATCTGAACCCGAAGCCGAGCGCGTTGGAGACATCGGGCTCAAAAAACAATGCGGCATCGTTAAGCTTGAGCTTTTCGAGAGCCTCACGAAGGTCGTTATATTTTGAGCCGTCCGCGGGATAAACCCCCGCGAATACGACCGGCTTTGCCTGTTTGTATCCGGGATACGGGTCGGCGGTAGTGTCGTCGGCAAAAGTTACGGTATCCCCCGCCGCGGTATCGACAACGGTCTTAATGCTCGCGGCAATATAGCCGACGCTTCCTGCGCAAAGCTCGTTGACTTGCATCATCTTGGGAGTAAAGACGCCTACCTCGGTCACCTCAAAAACCTTGCCCGTAGACCACATTCTAATTCGGTCGCCCGCTTTTACCTTTCCGTCCCCTATTTTTACAAAGCAGATTGCGCCCTTGTAATTGTCGTACTCCGAATCAAAAATAAGCGCCTTAAGAGGCTTTGCAGAGTCGCCCGCGGGAGGCGGGAGCAGCATTATTATTTTTTCGAGCAGCTCCTCGATTCCTATACCCTCTTTCGCCGAAACGAGAGGCGCAACGGACGCGTCTAGTCCGATAATGTCCTCAATCTCCTTTTTTGTACCCTCAATATCCGCGCCGGGCAAATCGATTTTGTTGATTACCGGAAGTATTTCGAGATTGTTGTCAAGCGCAAGATAAACATTAGTCAGCGTCTGTGCCTCCACGCCTTGTGTCGCGTCAACCACAAGCACCGCGCCGTCGCAAGCGGCAAGAGAGCGCGATACCTCGTAAGTAAAGTCAACATGACCGGGAGTATCTATTAGGTTGAGCATGTATTCTTCACCCTCATACTTATAAAACATTCGGACGGGCTTAAGCTTTATTGTTATGCCGCGCTCACGCTCGATGTCCATGCTGTCGAGCAGTTGCCCCTTGGCTTCGCGCTCCGAAACCGTCCCCGTATTCTCCATCAGCCTGTCCGCTAATGTGGATTTACCGTGGTCGATATGCGCGATTATGCAAAAATTACGTATGCGGCTTATATCCATATGCCCTCCTTCGTTCGGATTAATTATATTATGTCTTGAGATTATTTGGCAATGATATTTACATAATTGATATTATTTGTTATAATTAATAAAAATTTTGGAGGCAACGATGAATAACTTCGAATGGCTCTTTGCGGTACCGATTGCCCATAGAGGACTACATGACGCGAATACGCCCGAGAACTCTCTCGCCGCGTTTCGCAAGGCTATGGAAAAAGGCTATAATATCGAAATCGACATACATATTATGTCAGATGGGGAAATAGCGGTTTTTCATGACAGCAATTTGCTAAGGATGTGCGGCGTGGATAAAAAAATCGCGCAACTCGATTCCCAAGCGCTTGCGAATTACCGCCTAAAAGATACTGATGAGCGTATACCGACGCTCGGAGAACTTCTTGAATTGATAGACGGCAAAGTAGGTTTGCTAATCGAAATCAAATCACATAAAAGCGCGGCGGGCAAGGCTTTGCACAAATACATCGAAGCATCGGGATACAAGGGCAATTACGCAGTCCAAAGCTTTTTCCCTCACTCCTTGCTTTGGTTACGCCGCAACAGTACGGGAATCCCTATCGGTATTCTTACTTTCAACTATCGCACTGTCGGATTGTTCGGGCTACTTGGTCGGTATCTCTCTAAGGGGGCGTTGCGTCGGTCAATCCGTCCCGATTTTATCGCCTTTAAGATAAATCATATTCCTTATGGCGAGTTGATAAAACAGCGTGAAAAAGGAATGAAGGTTCTAACTTGGACTGTCGACACCGCCGAAAAGCTTTTTACCGCACAACGCTATACCGATAATGTGATTTTTGAAGTTGAGGACATATTTGAAAAAGAGCAGTCGCCGTCACCGCTTGTTAGCGAATAACACAAACAACGCGAACAGCGCGAATGAATAACACATTATCTCAAAAAACGCCGTTTGTCGGCGTTTTTTCTCATTATTTATCAGCGCTATACCAAGACATTTATCAGCGCTATACCAAGACATTTATCAGCACTATGTCAAAAGGTTAATCGGCATTATGTCAAGATATTAGTTGAAATACATCGAGATATTAATTGCAATATGTCAACGATTTTAATTGTAATATGTCAAGATGTCAAGTTAGCATTATGTTAATCGGCATTTGCAAAAGATTGTTAGTAAGTATTATGTCAATGATATTTGTTAGCAATATGCCAAAGATTTAGTTAAGCAATATTCTAAAGATGCAATCGGTAGAAGCCCTTGCCTCAAGAGAGCAATTTGGGGGTTATAACCCTCTTTACGACAAGATGTGATACCGTGCCCGTCAGTATCCCCGCAAGTCCGCCAAAAAGCACAAGGTGAGGCATAAACACAAACACCGCAGCATTTTTGGTGACGAGAGCGGCAACCGATACTTGAGCCGCGTTGTGCAGTACGCCGCCTGTCGCACTTATTGCCGCAAGACTGTTTTTATGAAAATGCAACATAAGATGCATGCCGAGAATAGACAACATACCTCCGGCAAAAGAATATATAATCATCGAGGAATTGCCCGAAAAAATCCCAAGCAACACGACTTTTACAAAAAGAACGGTCAGCCCCTCGCCGAAGCCGTACACGACAAGCGCCAAAAGTACGGCTATATTGGACAATCCGAGTCGTGCATACGGTATCATTGCAAAGACGGGAGGAAACATATTCTCTACGAATCCGATTATCAACGCAAGCGCCGACAAAACGCCTAGCACCGCTATTTTTTTGACTTTCGCATTCATTGAGTCACCCCCTCTACCTCTGCTTTTCCGGTAATTCTTATCACCAATTTATTGGGAACGCATATGATTGTGCTTCCCGAAGCGGAAATTGGCGCCGCGTGGACGCAAAGCTTGTCGGGGCAATTCGACTCCTTTACGCTTACTGTTCCTTTGAATATTTCTATGCGGACTCCCCCCACCTCGAACGCGCGGTTTTCATCAAGCGGATATTCGGCAATCAACTCTCCATTCTTATATATCTCAACGATTTGACCGCCATGGGGCACAAAGATTATCAAAAGCATTGCGGTAAGCGCAAGCAGTAATAAGATGCCGACAGCTATATCCCACTTCTCAAAAAGCGGTCTGTTTTTATAATATCC
>CAYOYS010000111.1:0-4945 GCA_964408255.1 uncultured Christensenellaceae bacterium
TTGTCAATTCACGGTATCCAAATTGTTAATATTGTCAATTCACGGTATCCAAATTATCAAATCATATGAAACGGTTTGCGAAATGTCATGTTTATTGCTGTTTTGGCATTTGCGTGTGACTACTAATAGTGTTGGTTAGCGCTACAATGCTGACGCGGAAAAAGCTATCCACAACTTCGATGTGTCTTGCAACGCTAACAAATAAGCGTGATTATCTGACCTTAATTGTCTTGTCGTTTTGTCACATACAATGATTTGTTCGACTTCGTCTGTCTTAGCATCTTATCAAATTGCTCATTGCCGCGCTTTTAGCGAATACAAAATTGCTGTCGCTTTTGCCGAATATAAAATTGCTGTCGGTTTTGTCGATATAAAATCAGTGTCGGTTTTGTCGATACAAAATTGCTGTCGGGCTTGCCGAATATAAAATTGCTGTCGGTCTTATTAATGAAAAAGGTCGGTTGCCCGACCTTTTTCATTAAATCATGTTGTTATTGTTATTGCTAATTAATAGAACTTGTTCCGTAGTATCTGACCTCGCCGTCGTCGTACGCGCCGTCGCTCCTCTCGCCGTACCAGCCGGTAAAGCTGATGTTGTTGCTTGTCGCTGTCGCTACGATGTTGCCGTCAGATTCGCTGCTCGTCACATTGCTACTTGATGCGAGGTATCCTGCAATCGCGCCTACGTTGATATTGGACTTCTTGCCCGTGATGTTGATGCCGAGTATGCTGAGTCCCTTCACGCTTGCGCTGATTTGTACTGTTGCGTTGGCATTGCGGATTGTGCCCGCGTTGTAGCCCGTCACACCGCCGATATCGAAGTATGCGTTCTGGAGGTCGAGCCAAGACTTTGACTCGGCGCTTATCGTTGCCGTAACGCCTACGTTGTCAATAGTGCCCGTGTTGCGCCCTGCGACTATGCCTGCTCCGATTGAGCCGTGGTCTGCGAATACCAACCTTGCCTCGCTGAAGTTAAGATTCTTGATTGTGCCCGTGTTGTATGCGAAGAAGCCGGTATATTTCTCAGCAACACCTTCAATCGTAATGTTCTTGATGGTGTAGCCGTTGCCGTCGAACACGCCGCTAAATGCCTTAGACTCGGAGCCTATCGGAGCAACTGTGCTATAACCCCAATCAATGTCGGAGCAAAGCGTGTAATACGCATTGGTGTAACCTGTTGCGAATTCTTCCATCTGCGCCTTGGTGAACAGCTTATAAGGATTCTGAGCAGTGCCCGCGCCGATAGTCGTCAACTTAAGGTCGCCTGAACCTGTTATGCCGATAGTAAAGCTTATGTTGCCGCTTGAAGTGGCTAAAGTATAGTCGTAGTTGCCGTCCGCCAAGCCGTAAGCATATTCGTTGGAGATTGTCAGTACGCCATCGTTGTAACGGTAGTTGATTGCTCTGATGTTCGCGCCGCTAACATTAACGAACTCTTTGTCGTACAGATTAAGCGCGATTGTCAAAGTATTGCCAAGAGTCTTATTGAAAGTCAACGCGTCCGTGCTTGCAAGCCTAGGCGCCCTGCTGTCCATAACGGTTACTGCAAGGTCAAAGCTGTTGACACTCGTGTTGATTCTCAAGTCCGCCACTCCGTAAGGAAGCGCGCTAAGCGCGGCGGCATTAATCGTAAGCTTGCCACTTGCATAGCCGTAATCGCCCACATTCAAGCCGTCAATGCTCGTAAGCTCCGCCGCCTCAAGATTAAGGTCAACTACGATATCCTCGGGTGCAGCCTTATTAAAGGAGTATTCACCCGCAACAATGCTCGGAGCCTTAGTGTTGACCACCTCGAGTGTCAAAATCGCCGAAGAACCGCCGCTGACTGTAAAGGTGTAAGTGCCAACGCTCAATGTGGACAAGTAGGCAACTTTCAGATTGAAGCCGTCGTCATACACATAGTCAACGTTGTTGCCCGAAAGAGTGGGAACGGTAGCGCCGCCCGAAAGGTAAACCGTATAGATTACGTCCGCGGGAGCCGCCTTGTCAAACATCGCATACTTAATGGGTATAACTGCAACTATGCTGTCGCTTATATTGACGGTAAACTCAAGATTGCCTTGGCTTGTCGCAATCACGAAAGTCTGTACGCCGTTATCCAAAGTCTTCAAATATGTCGCATCAAGCACAATGGTATCGCCAACGCGCTCGTAATTCGTGCGGCTTAGCGTCGTGCCATTATACGAAACACTTGTAAAGCTTGCCGAATACAGCGTCATCGGAACCTCGACATTGCGGGTGCTCGAAGTCGCGAATTCAAAGCTCGACGTTGTAAGCTTGGGCAGTCTGCTATCCGCAATGTTCACGGTAAGCACGGTGCTCGAGCCGTTGGAGAAGTTGACCGTAAAGGTCTTAGCTCCCGCCGGGAAGCTCTTCAGATAGGAGCCGTAAATCGCAAGACAGCTCGTTGCTTTTTGATAGGTGTAATAGTTGGCGAGCACACCTTGAATGTTGTCTATGGTGTTGCCCTTAAGGTCAATCTCAAACAACGCGTTGGTAGGACTTGCCTTATCAAAATTCGCCGTACTGTTGATTGCCTCGATAGGCTCGGTGCTTATGACCTTAACGAACAACTCAAGGTTGCCCTTGGACGTCTCGAACACTAACCCATAGGTACCGTAGCTCAATTTATCCAAATAGCTCTCGTTAATCGTCAAAGTGCTTCCTGCAAAACTGTATTCAAGATTGTTGATTGTTACATCGCCCTTTACGCCAATAAATTTGGAGGTGTTGAGAAGAACTGTGAACGCTGTGTTGCCGCCATTATTCTTGTCGTATACAACGGTGTTCTGCTCGGTGCTCGGTGCCTCCGCCATCTTCTTGACAATCAAGGTCTTGGATATTGCCTTGTTGCATTTTGAAGTGATGACGATAGTGTCCTCGAACTTGCCGGTGACTTCGGGCTTCACCTCAATCTTGTTGCCCGTCAAGGTAATATTGGGAGCATCGGTTAAATCGTAATCAAACTGACCATAAGGAATCGCCACAACACCCGCATCGCTAAGCGACAAGAGGTTGAAGGATTCCGCGCTAAATGTAGAAATATAAGCGTATGTGCCCGGTAAATATAGGGTCTCACTCTCGCTTGTGAATTCAATCGGAATATATTTGTAACCTAAGCTGTAAAGCGGCCATTTTTTAGAAAGGACGTTGAACTTGGCAATATTGAATGTAAATAACTTCGCGCCGAGGTCCATGTCGAGATAAATGCCCGTCTCAAGATAATACGCGGGGATAAGGTTGAATTGCTTCTCGTTAATCAAGTCGCCCACATTGAAAGAAACTCTTCCTGCAAGGTCCGCGTATACGCCAACTGCGACCTCGAGGTCAACGGTTATGACGCCGTAAGCGCTGATACCGATTGCGTTGGTGATACCGAACTTCGCGCCGACTTTGCCGGATAAGGCAAGGTCGCCCACCTCAAAGTTGTTCGTGTAGTGGCTGAAGCTCTTGGTCTCGTCATTAACATAAACGACACCGAAAGAGGTGCTGAAGTCGTTGGTGACATCAAACCCGAGCTGACCCACAAAGTCAAAGGACAGTTCGACACCCATCTGATAAGTAATGCAAATAGGTACCGGTCCTAAGGGTATCGCCCAAGTGAAGAACGTTGTACCCTTGCTTACATCCGCTCCGCTCAATGCCTTAAGCTGGTCGATTAGCGCATCTACCGTGTTCGCATATTGGAGATTATAGCCGACCTTGAAGTCTATCTCCGCCTTGGTCACGATATCCATATCCACGCTGAAGTCGAACGCTCTCGGGTCTTTTTGGAAATTAAGGGTGGGCTTTGCATTGATTGCATTCTTAACCGAGAGGACTATCTCCCATTGCGCATCGCCCGGTATAAAGTTGACGAACTTAAGCTCAAGGTCAAGATTAATCTTAGAGCCGCTGAAGTTGACATCAAAGCCGAGCTTAACTTTGTCGGTGTCGACTATCTTGGTGCCGAACAGCAACGCATAAGCGTCGAGGAAGAAGTCCGAATTCATAATACTCGCTATTGTCGCGTCCTCGTCAAAGGTGATATCCTCTTCGTCGAGCTCGTAACTCTTATGAATATTGATATCCGCGAAAACATCATCAACCTCTGCTTCCTCAACTTCTACTTTCTCGTCGGCGCCAAAATTGCTCGAATCTCTTATCGCCTTGTAAGCAACGCCGTTAACGATATCGCCGATAATGAATACGGTGCCGCCCGCATAGAACTCTGCCGCCGCGCCCTTAACAATCATTAAAATCTCGGGACCGCTGTCCGCGTCGATAGTAACGTCCTTTGTCTCTAACAAGACCGCATTGGCGTTAAGACTCATATCCTCCGCCTCGTCCGCCGCGATAGTGAACAATAAGCTCGACAAGCCCTGATAGGCTTCGTCCGCAAAGGTAACGCCTCCTTTAAGTGTAATCTCATATGCAAGACCGCTCTCGAACCCGTCCTTCGCGGTAACTCCGTAGATGTAATTGTCCGCATCCACAGTGCTCTTGCTCAATTCTACATCCTTGTTGTTGCCTTTTATCGTGACATACGAACTAATCTTGCCTATCGCCTCACTCGCCTTAATGTAAAACACGGTGTCTGCGGGAAGTCCGCGGACAACCTGTATTTGACTAGCCCCTTCCGCCTGTGCCGTAAAAGGCACCGAACCGCCGAGGTTGGGAGTGAAAACGCCCGCGATAGCGAGAGCGATAACCACGACCACAGCAACGACTGCGATTCCGCTTGCAATTTTTATTGCAGTACTCTTAGCCATAACAACGTCCTCCAAAAATTTTCTATGAATAAATGCGCACTACGCGCCTAATACTACTATATTAATAATACATTAAAAAAGGCATAAGTTCAAGTATATAAGACGAATCTTGCGGCGCAAAGTTTTCAAAAAGGGTATGAAAAGGGCATTTCAACACCCATTTTTTGCATTATTAAATTTTTTTTGTAACTCTT
>CAYOYS010000112.1:0-4920 GCA_964408255.1 uncultured Christensenellaceae bacterium
ATAATCAAATTAGTCCCTAATGCATTATCTCAATCAAGTGCACTCTTAATAAGTCAAGTTATCTGTAATATCAAGTTATCTGTAATGTCAAGTTATCTGTTGTTAAGTTAACTTCTTAGTAGGTTGATTTTTGCTTATTCTGCGTCGTTATCCTCTTGTCACTGCCGACAGGCAGTCAGTTGAACGTTTCGCCCTTGAAAGCATAGGGCAAAAGCTCGGAAAGCTTATGCCTTTTTACCGAATAGTCGGACGCGACGACAATCAACAATTCACTTGCAAACTCTGCTATAACCTGTCTGCAAATGCCGCAAGGGTAGGCAAGCGCGCTTTCGTTATATACGGCGAGCGCGACGAACTCGGTATACCCTTCGGATATCGCCTTAAACAGAGCAACTCTTTCGGCGCACACCGTTCCGCCAAAGGACGCGTTCTCGATGTTTGTCCCCAAAAAAATCGTACCTTCGCGTGTCAGCACCGCCGCGCCGACGGGGAAAGACGAATAAGGAACATATGCGAATCTTGCCGCGTCCTTTGCCGCCTCTATCAAGGTATCAATACTGCTTTCGTCCATAATTCACCTGCCTATTCCGAGCGATTCGAGTATCGCGCGCTGCGCTGCAAGCATCTTTTTTTCGTCTTTTTCTCCGATATGGTCGAATCCAAATAGATGAAGTATGCCGTGCAACGCGAGGAACGCATATTCGCGCTCTTCCAAATGACCGTAATCTTTCGCTTGCGCCTTTGCCGCCGTCTTACATATCACTATATCGCCGAGCATAAGCCGACCCGAGGCGGGATTGATATCCAAAGGATAATCTTTGATGTCCAACGGAAACCGCACTTCAACATTCGGAAAGCTCAAAACATCGGTAGCGCTGTCTATTCCGCGATGAGCGGCATTAAGTTCTCGTACAGTATTCTCGTCTGTTAAGGTAACGGAAAGCTCAAATAAGTCCTTCAAGCTGAGATAAGCAAGCACACCGCGGTATACCTTTCGTATCACGGCTTTAATTGCCATGTTCGCGCCGGTGATTGCAATCATACCTTTTTATCGGGATATATTATGCGCGTATGGTATATGCCCTCAAGCGCGTTGACAAGGGCGGCTTTGATATCGGTAAAATCTTTCATGGTGATTCCACATTCGTCGAACTGCCCGTAGCGCATCTTGTCGTTGATAATCTGCTCTACAATCTCTTGCAACTTTTCCGTTGTGTGCGCAACGGCGGCACGTGTTGCCGCTTCTACTGCGTCGGTAATCATAATTATCGCGCTTATCTTGTTGCTTGGGCGAGGGCCACTATAACGATAATCGCCGCTGTCAAGCTCCCCTTCGGTAATGTTCTGAGCCTTGATGTAAAAATAATTGAGCGGACTGTCGCCGTGGTGTTCGCGCGCGGCTAAGGCAATCTCGGGCGGAAAACCTTTGTCGGTAAGCATCTGATAGCCCGCTTCGGTATGCCGTGTTATCAAACTTACGCTCGTCTCGAAGATAAGCTCGTCGTGAGGATTGTAGCCGTCAAGCTGGTTTTCGGCAAAATACTCGGGGTTCTGAAGTTTGCCAACGTCGTGATAGTAGGCGGCTGCTTTTGCTAAATTGACATTTTCGCCGATAGCGTAAGCGCATCTTTCGGCGAGGTTGCCCACCGCAAGGCTGTGATTGAAAGTGCCCGGCGCTTTCGCGGCAAGCTCCTTGAGAAGAGGTTGGTCAAAGCTGGTGTACTCAAACAGCCGAAAATTGGTGTTGAGCCGAAACACCCATTCGATGACGGGAGTAAGGCACAATGTACAAAGAACGCCAACTATCTCACTGCCCATGATGAACACCCAAATAATTGCGATGTCCGTGAAAGTACTTCGGCTAAGCAATGCGGCAAGTACCGCGAAAAATGCGGTTGCCGAGCCTACGAGCACCGATACGCCAATGGTCTTTATTCTGTTGTAGTCCGGTCTTATTGCGAACACAAGTATAAGTGCGCCGCTCATTCTGACGATTATTATCACGATATCCGCCGCTTCTTTGGCGTAAATCGGATTGGAAAGGTAGGCGACAAGGATTATTCCGGCAAGCAAAGCGTTGTTGATTATCGCTATGCGCTTGTTCAAAAGCGTTACCGTCAAAAGCGCGGCAAGCGCGAACGGAATGGCGTATATATTGAAAAGCTTAATGGAAAAGATACATACAATAGCCGCGATAAATATGATTGTGTATTCTACGAATAGAGTGGTTCTTGCGTCTTGCTTGGTATTGATTAGGTATACATACTGCATTATCAAAAGCAAAAATAGCATACTCCAAACAGAGAACACCGCTTTGCCCCTAAGCATGCCGCTTGCGCCGTCTATGGACATTGCCATAACGAACAGAGCGAGCGCCGCCGATAAAATCCCGATTGCGATAACGGTTACAGAATGTTTTTTGAATCCGCTAAAAAATTTCTTTGTCATAGCCCCTATTTGCGTTTTTTGACCGCAGAATCGTACTTTTCGTATGCGTTGACGATTCGCTGCACAAGGTCGTGACGCACTACGTCCTTGGCGCTGAGCCTTACAACCTCAACTCCCGCTACTCCCTCGAGCACATCAACCGCGTTGAGTATGCCTGAGCGAGTACCCTCGGGAAGGTCGATTTGCGTGGTGTCTGCCGTTACTACCGTCTTGCTCCCCTCCCCCATTCGGGTCAAAAACATCTTCATCTGCTCCGCCGTGGTGTTCTGAGCTTCGTCGAGTATGATAAAGGCATTGGACAACGTTCGTCCTCTCATATACGCGAGCGGCGCAACTTCGATGATATTACGCTCCATCATCTTCATATAGTTCTCAAGCCCGAGCATCTCTTGCAATCCGTCATATAACGGTCTTAGATACGGGTCTACTTTGGTCTGCAAGTCCCCCGGCAAAAAGCCGAGTTTCTCTCCCGCTTCGACTGCCGGTCTTGTCAAAATAATCTTTTCGACTGCCTTATTCTTATATGCCATAACGGCGCGCGCGACCGCAAGATAGGTCTTGCCTGTACCGGCAGGACCAATACAAAAAACTAAATCATGCTTGTTGATTGCCTTGATATATTTGCGTTGACCGTAAGTCCTGCACTTGATTGGCTTGCCCTTATCCGTGACCGCGACAACGTCCATAAGGTCGGCAATCTCGTTCTCTGTGCCCTCTTTGACAAGGTCAAGAACCATTCTTATATGATGTGTCTTAATGCGTTCGCCCCTGCGGATTATGCTAACAAGGGTCTTAAGCGCTCTTATGCAAAGCTCTACATTCTCATCCTCGCCGGTGACCACAAGACCATTCAAGCAGGTGTTAATCCCGCAACCGCTGTCCAAGGACAACGCGTTCATGTTCTCGTCGAGGCTTCCGAATAAAGCGCTGAGAACTTCGCTGTTGTCAATCGGGAATATCTCGGTGCGCATTCAATTCTCCTTTGGTAAGTGGGCGTCTACCCGCCCTTCTAACTCATAGTATATACTAATTATATATATTTTGTCTATGTTTTTTATTATATTCCATTGGCGCACAATCTTTTCGGAGGGCAAAATGCGCATTTCCAATTTGTCTTGCGCTTCCCGAATCAGGATAGGGCTTTCAAGCTCGAAGTTATGACTGATTGACCGCTCGTCAAGTTGGTAATAGGTGTAATATACCGTTTTCAAGGGCAGCGGCAGTCCGAGAAAGACAATACTTATCTCTATGTCGGCGGCTTGGTACGGGCAAATTGCGGCTTTGCCAAGCCGCGCGTCGCTAAAATACAGTTCGCTCGCTGTCTTAGTTTTTCCCGTCCGTACTTTTTCTATTCGCTCCGAAGCAAAGGTCAATTCCTCAGCAATGTACGTTTTGCCGTACACCTCGCCGCGCGCAGGGACAGGGGTTAATATATCCTCTTCGAGTGTGTAAAAAGGTGCAATGAGCATTGTACCCGCTTTCACGGTGTCGCCCACTTTCACCATTGCGGTTCCGCTTTGCACGACTACCTTTGTGATTATAGTATCCCGCGACGCGTAAAGCCCCTCTAAGCCGTAATCGGGTACTTCGCCTGCCGGAAGCTCCTCGGCTATCTCTACGAAAACTCTTACTCCTTTTATGACAACCGATACGGATGCGACACCCTCTATCGCGTTGAGTCTGCGTAAAATTGCCGATGTATTCAAGTTCTTTTTGAGCCGAAACGGCACGACACCATTGTCCGACAATGCCTGCTCAACCGATATTTGCGGCACGGTTTTTAATCCTATAATTTTGATATCGAGAACAAAGCTCGACATTACGATAAGCGCGGCGACTATAATCACAATGCCCGCAATAAGACCATAACGGCTGAAAAACCTATTTGCTATATGTCCTACACCTCTTTTCGCAGCGACAACATAGCGGCAGCCGTATTCCTCAAAAAACTTATCGGTCGCGGCGGCTTGCCGTGATTCTACGATAATTGAGAGCCGCCGTCCTTCCTTTTTGCACTTTTTTACTCTTATGCCCTTTCGAAAAAGACCGTTGAGTATCTTTGCATGGTTTAAGGATTCAATAATATATTCGGTGTTATTAACGCTCATCGAAGGTAATTCCTTTGATGCCGCCGGTAATGTACAGCTCTGCCGCCGTCAATGCGCAAATTTTTAGATTGTTACCTACAATTTGCGCTATACCTTTCCTCATGCGTACGACAATCCGCTCTTCCGAGTAGTCGCTTATCCCCTTATGCCCGTTGACGACGCAGTATTTACCGTTGATAAGCTGAATTAGGCTTTCCATAGCAAGCCCTTCGGGCAAGTCGAGATATTTATTCATATCATCATAATACGCCATTTTTTACCTCTTAATATTTATATTATAAGCAGCTCCAAAAAATGAAAAGAGATACCAAGCTTGGCAAAATCACGATTAATTTCGCGCTACCGTGCAGAATAAACAAAAAGT
>CAYOYS010000113.1:0-4919 GCA_964408255.1 uncultured Christensenellaceae bacterium
ATATTTTGATATGTCAGCATATATCGCATTTAATAACAAAACTATGACCGATTATATTCCGACGGATAGGGACCTAGAGGAGGGGTTTGAGAGTATCCCCGCAATAAACTAAAATCTGACTAAAAAGGACAGCCCGAAAAAGGCTGTCCTTTGCGATAATTAAAGGGTTTGTGTTATTCTTTAATCAAATCTACGAATCGGAATTCGTTGCTATCGACAAGACCGCGGTTGGTCAATCGAAGCTCGGGTAAGCAGGCGAGAGGGATAAGCGCCATTGTCATAAACGGCGAGGGCATCTTGCAGCCGATAACGTCCCATGAGCGCTCTAAGTCCTCCACTTCCGCGCTAAGCGCTTCCGCCGTTTTGTCGTTCATAAGCCCCGCGATAGGCAACGGAACATGCGAGAGGACTTTGCCGCCTTTGACGGTGACAAGACCACCGCCCGAGGCGATTAGAGTATTTGCGGCAAGCGCCATATCAAAATCGTTCGTTCCGATTACCATAAGATTATGCGCATCGTGCGCGACAGTAGACGCCATTGCGCCTTCGGTAATCCCGAAGCCTTTTACGAAGCCAAAGCCCGCTGTGCCTGTTGCCTTGTGCCGCTCGAACACCGCGGCTTTGAGTATATCGTTACTCTTATCCGATTCGAAAAATCCGTCCTTTGCGGTCATTGCCGCTTCCGAGGCTATTGTTCCGACACGCGCGGGTATCACTTCGATAATGCGAAGGTTATAAGCGCGGTTTTTGCTCGGGGCTTTGATTTTGAAGCTTTCAGGTGTGATTGCCTTGCCTACATTGACAGAATTCGTCGCCCAATTCGGATAGTGATAGGGCGGTATTTCAATCGTCAAACGACCGTTTTGCGCTACCGTCTTGCCGTCGATTAAGACCCGCGTAACATTAAGCTTCTCAAGGTCGTCTATGAATACAATGTCCGCGCATTTCGAGGGCGCAATCGAGCCCAACTCATGCTCCATTCTAAAGGACGCCGCCGTGTTGATTGTAACCATTTGGATAGCGGTCAGAACGTCAATGCCTTCCTCTATCGCGCGCCTGATTATATAATCCAAATGTCCTTTGCTAACTAAGGTATTGGGGTGGGTATCGTCCGAACACAGACTTGCATAGCGGGTATCAAGCGTCTTGCCTACTATAGCTTTGCTCACCTCTTTGAGGTCGTGCCAAGCCGAGCCTTCGCGGAAAAATGCCGTTTCACCACGCCGCATCTTTTCGAGTGCGTCCACGGCGCGCGTCGATTCGTGGCAGTTGCGCGAGCCCATCGCGATATATGCGTTGAGCCCTCTTTCGGTCTCGGGCATCGAATAATGACCGGTAACGATTTTGTCCGCTTTCAACGTCTCCGCGACAATCGCATGTGTTTTTTGGTCGGAGTTTAGAATCCCGGGAAAGTTCATCATTTCACCAAGCCCGACAATGTCATCCCAAGTCATCGCTTCTTTTATATCGCCAGAATGAATCTCCGCCCCCGAATCCTCGAAGCCCGGAACTGCGGGTACGCAGGAGGGCACTGTAAACATAGTCTTTTGCGGTGTGCGGCGCGCGTCCTCTATCATGCACTTGACGCCCTCGAGCCCCAATACATTGCATATCTCGTGTGGGTCTGGGAATATCCCTACTGTGCCATGCGGGATAGTGGCGCGCGCGTATTCGCCCGCCGATAGCATCGAGGATTCTATATGAAGATGCCCGTCGAGAAAGCCCGGCGCGATATAGCTGCCGCAAGCGTCGATAAGCTCGGTGTCGCTCCCGATGCAATGCGACGCGTCACCGACTAAAGCGATGCGCCCCTTTGAGATAGCAACATCAATATTTTCGATTATCTCGCGGGTGCAGACATTGATAAGTTTCGCATTCTTTATTATCGTATCGGCGGGCAGTCGTCCCATAGCAACCGCGCTTAGCGTTCGCGTTACTTCCCAAAGAGGGTAAAGACAAAATTTGTTCGGCATATTTTCACCTCGTATATTTAGGATATCTTTATTATAATACTTTTATGGTAGTTGTCAATGTTGGTACGCTCTTTGGAATTATCACTTTTAGTAATTGAATAAAAATATTTTGAAGAATATGCAAAAAAGGCTTTACTTCTTTAGCGCGCTAAAGTATAATGATAGAAATCAAGACAAGGAGATTAATTATATGAAAAAATTTATTGGCTTTATTGCATTGATACTTATGCTTGTGATGCTTACAGTAACAGTTGCCGCATGTTCGAGCAAGACCGACGTCGAATACATCGACGAAAAAGGCACTCTTGTTATCGGCGTTACGTATTTTGCGCCCATGAACTATTTTGACGACGGCGATTTTGTTGGCTTCGATACCGAGTTCGCAACCGCGGTATGCGAGAAATTAGGACTTGAGCCAAAATTCCAGATTATAGATTGGGATGCCAAATTCTTGGAGCTCAATAGCAAATCCATAGACTGCATTTGGAACGGCTTCACGGTAGACGACGATAGAAAGGCGCGGGTCGAATTCACTCAAAGTTACCTATATAACGAGCAATGCGCGGTAGTAAGGACTGCGGACCTTGCGCAATATACCACTGTAGCAAGCTTTGCGGGCAAGAGGGGAGTAGCGGAGATTGCGTCTGCCGGCGAGCCTGTCGCGCAAGAGCTTAGCGCACAATATGCGGGGGTAGCGAGTCAATCTGCAACGCTTTTGGAGCTACAATCCTTTACCGCCGATTTTACGGTTATTGATAAAACTATGGCACAAGCTGTCGTTGGCACAGGCGAATATGATGAACTTTCTATTGTTTCTGCCGTTACACTCAAGGGTGAGGAGTATGCGGTAGGCTTTAGGAAAGCTAGCGGTATGGCGGCGCGCGTCAACGCGGTCATCGACGAGCTTTTGGCGGACGGGACGCTTCTTGCGCTTGCCGAAAAGTATGAATTAGAGGATTTATTGATTCAATAATTAACGCAGTAGTGTCCGCGGGAGATTCCCCCGCGGACATGTAATGCGGCGGCGTGGAGATGTTTTTTGCGACATGGAATCTAGCGGCGCGGAATAGGGCAAAATCGAAAGAATTATGCGACACAAATTATAAGCGGCATTGCCGCATGAGCTACAATGACTTTTTGGCAGGTAACGAAAAATTTATTAATCGGCTTCGGGATTACGGTAGAGCTGTTCGCGCTAACTCTCGTGTTGGCGTTGCCCTTAGGGCTAGTGATAGCCTTTGGCTCGATGACCAGATTCAAACCGTTGAAGCTTTTGACAAGAGCTTTCGTATGGGTAATACGCGGCACTCCGCTTATGCTCCAAATATTCGTAGTCTTTTATTTGCCCGGAATGATTTGGGGAGTAAGTTTGCCAAGATTCGAAGCCGCGCTTATCGCGTTCGTCATCAATTATGCGGCATATTTCAGCGAGATATACAGAGGCGGCATTGAGAGCATATCGCGCGGTCAATACGAGGCGGGACAAGTCCTTGGTATGACAAAGACCCAAATCTTTTGTAAGGTCGTATTATTGCAAGTCGTCAAGCGCATCGTTCCGCCCATGTCCAACGAGATAATTACGCTCGTCAAAGATACTTCGCTCGTCAGAGTAATCGCGGTCGTCGAGATACTTATGGCGGCTTATACTATCACCGCCAACAATGCTTTGGTATGGCCGTTATTCTATACCGGCGCGTTTTATCTGATTTTCGTCGGGCTGCTAACGGTCATATTCTCAAAGCTTGAAAAAAAGCTGACCTATTTTAGGACATAACGGAGGGATTGCAAAATGGCGTTTTTCGAGGTAATGGATATACGCAAAAGCTTCGGCGGTTTAGAGGTGCTTAAGGGCATCGACTTTTCTATGGAAAAGGGCGAAGTGGTAGCGATTATCGGTTCTTCGGGAAGCGGCAAAACGACGCTGCTTAGATGCATCAATTTTTTGGAATGGGCGGACGGCGGCAAAATCGTTGTAAACGGTGAGACACTTTTCGACAACGCGCCAAAGCAGGGCAAGGATGACGATATAAGGCGTAAGCGGTTGCATTTTGGATTGGTGTTTCAAAACTTTAATCTTTTTCCGCAATATTCGGTCTTAAAAAACGTTATGCTTGCGCCCACTCTTATTCTCAAAGAAGATATAAAGCGGAAGAGAAAGGAACTTGCCAAAGAGGCGAAAGGCTTAAAGCCCTTGAGTCGGCTTCGATACATTATGAAAGGCGTTGCCGCGTATCGGGCAAAGCGGCTTGCCTATTGCAAGGCGAACACAGCGAGAATACTTGAGCGAGTGGGTTTGGTTGACAAGACCAACGCTTATCCGCATGAGCTTTCGGGAGGACAGCAGCAACGCGTTGCGATAGCTAGAGCGCTTGCTTTAGAGCCGGACATCCTATGTTTTGACGAGCCGACATCCGCGCTTGACCCCGAGCTAACGGGAGAGGTTTTGAAAGTCATAAAAGGGCTTAAAGACCGCGATAGCACCATGATTGTCGTCACGCACGAGATGGAGTTCGCCCGAAATGTCGCGGATAAGGTCATATTTATGGCTGACGGAGTAATAGTTGAGCAAGGCACTCCCGAAGAGGTTTTTGGAAGTCCGACCAATGCAAAGACCAAAGCGTTTTTACTTAAGGGTAGCGAAAGCTATTAGACAAATGGCAAGAGGTGGAAGATGAATAAAAAAATCAATGAATTTATCGACGAGCTTTATGCCGTACTGATAAAGCCAAAGACCAAGGAGGATTGCAAGGCGCTTCTTGCAGACCTTTGCACATATAAGGAGATTGAGCAAATGGCGCAGCGCGTAAAAGCCGCCGAACTGTTGCTCGAGGGCAAAACCTATTCCCAAGTTATTGTCGCGACGGACATTTCCTCGGCGACTCTCAGCCGCGTATCCCGCTGCGTTCGGCACGGAAGCGGTGGCTACAAAAAGTTCATCGGAACCGC
>CAYOYS010000114.1:0-4917 GCA_964408255.1 uncultured Christensenellaceae bacterium
CTCCCTCGCTAATATCTCGATATTAGCGAGAAAATATGGCGGTTTTCAGCCAAAAAGCAGCAATACGCGAATCGAAATTGCAACGTAGCGAGTTATATCGCGGCGGCAATATTGCGACAAATAACGCAGAATGTATTCTTTCAAAATGATTTGCAAAACATCATGTTAATGTGTATAATTATACAAAGCACTATAACCGAGGCGATGCAATGGGCGAAAAAAGAAAGACAAATATTGCGGATTTTGTAATTAAGTGGAGATGGATATTTCTTAGTGTTTTTGTTATTGCAGCCATACTCGGGGCAATAATGGTTCCAAAAACTAATATTTTGTACGATTTGACCGCTTACGCGCCGTCCGACAGCAATACCGAGCAAGCGGTGGAGGTAATGCGCAAGGAGTTCGACGACAAGGGCTCCGCCTACGTTATGGTTAAGAACATAACCGAGGAGGAAGCGGCGTCGCTGTCTAACGAGCTTTCGGAAGTTGTCGGAGTTGCCGCAGCGGTTTATGACCCCGATAAAGACTACAAGAACGGGAATGTATTATACACTCTGACCTTAGAGGACTATGACGCGACGAACGGCGCGAACGCCGCGATTAAAGGCGTCATCAATTACCTTTCCGATAAAGACGCATATCTTTGCGGACAGTCCGCATCCTCGTACTACACGAGATTAGAGACATTCGAAAGCATTGTTAAGGTGGGAATAGTAATAGTTGTCGCAATACTTGCTATGCTTATTTTCACCTCGGGAACGTATTTTGAAATCGTCGTCATGCTACTTGTTTTTGGAGTTTCGGTTCTTATCAATATGGGTACCAACTTTTTGTTTGACGGCATTTCTTATATCGCGAATCTCGTCGCACTCGTTTTGCAACTTGCGCTGTCACTCGATTATTCGGTCATATTATTGCATAGATTTATGGAGGAGCGCGCGCTTGCGGATGTCAAGACCGCCGCCTCTCGCGCCCTCAACAAAGGAGTTGTCGAGATACTGTCAAGCTCGATGACTACTATCGCGGGACTTTGCGCGCTTATTCTGATGACTCTGCCTATCGGGGTGGAGCTTGGGCTTGCGCTTTCCAAAAGCATTGTTTCGAGTCTGCTTTCGGTGATATTTTTGATGCCCGCTTTGCTCGTGTTGTTTGATAAGCCTATCGAGCGCACCAAGCACAAAAGCTTTGTTCCGTCCATAAAAGCACCCGTAAAGGCCATTATAAAAGCGCGTTATTTTATTGTTCCGCTCTTTATCGTGATAATAGTATTGGCAGGTGTAGGACAGTTTTACAATAAGTATGCGTTCAACATTAACGGCGGTTCCAAGACCGTATCCGACTACCAAAGCATTTCGGACGAATTCGGGATAATCAACAGTCTTGTCGTCATTGTTCCCAAGGGCGACTATGCCAAAGAAGAACAGCTCATCGACTTTATGACGGCAAAGTCGGAAATCAATAGCGTAACCGGCATCGCCGCTATTGAGGTCGCGGAGGGCATAAAGCTAATCGACGCGGTCGGCATCGACGATGTCGTCGCGTTCGGCGCGGACTTTGGCTTGACCCGCTTCAAAGCCGAAATGCTGTACAATCTGTATATTAACGACCATGACCCTACCAACGCAACTCCGGTTAATGAATACCGTATAGTGCTTATAGATTTACTTGAATATGCCTATCAAAAGGCGAGCGCGCTTGGAGGCTTGGCGAGCGAAGAGGAGCTTAGCGAGCTTTCCCGGCTTATCGGGGCGCGCGCATATCTTGAGAGCGAAAATTATTCGAGAATAATATTCAACATAGAGCGAGGCATCGAAGACGCGGACAGCTTTGCGCTTGTCGGCGCGTTGGATACCGAGCTTGCCGAGTTCTACGACGAGTTCTATATCGCGGGCGAAAGTGTCGCTTGCTACGATATGGCGGCAAAGTTCCCTCGTGACAACCTACTTGTTAGTATCTTTACTGTGGTGTTTGTGTTCTTGATACTGTTGATTACCTTCAAGAACTTTATATTGCCCTTTTTACTCATACTTGCGATTCAAGGGGGCGTTTGGATTAACTTCGTTATACCTTTCCTTGCAAATAACAGCGTTTCGTTCATCGGATATCTTTTGATATGCGCAATCCAAATGGGCGCGACAATCGACTACGCCATAATACTGACTAGTCGTTACCGCAACATGAAACAGTTATTCCCCGATAAGCTCGAAGCGATGGTCGAGGCGGAAAATGCCGTCTATCCGACAATAATCACATCGGGTTCTATCCTTACTATCACAGGCTTGGCAATGGGGATGTTAGCATCGGGCGCGGTGGCATCTATGGGAATGTTATTAGGTCTTGGCGCGTTGACCTCGATGCTTATCGTCTTGTTTGTGTTGCCGTCTTTGCTTTTGGTAACCGACAAGCTTGTCGAAAAAGCCGACTTTGCGGTAGTGTTTAGCCGATTAAAAAAGAAAAAATCCTCAAAAGACGATTAATATCTTTGCACTCAAATCCGCTATCGGAGAAAATTAGATAATTTACGAATTGTGACGGACTTAATTTTACAGATAAAAGTATAAGGTTAAGAACAGATTTTTAACAGCTTGCATACAGCTTTTTGGACGGCGCGATATTGCGGTAGATAAAAGCATAAGCTATATATTATAAAAGAAATTTGGATAGCAGCTTTAAGGCGATTAACTTGACACGGTGGATTATAATAGTATAGAATAGACCATAATATCGAAATTCTATTTAGGAGTGTAATAATAATGAATTACAGTTGTCTTTTGAAAAAGCGTCTTGATTCGCAAAGCTATGAGAAGATTGCGGCTCTCAAGAACAAAAAGGTCAATGAATTCGTAGGCTTTTTTCTCAAGCACTGCGAGCCTTCCTCGGTTTTTGTATGCACGGACAGCGCGGAGGATATCGCGTATGTAAGGCAACAAGCCGTGGCAAGGGGAGAGGAAAAGGTTCTTGCAAAGTCCGAACAGACCATTCATTGGGATTCATACAAAGACCAAGCACGGGACAAGAATCATACTTGCTTCATGGTATACAAGGAGAACCTTGAGAGAATGTCCAAAATGGGCTCCGTCGAATACGAAGAGGGCTACAACGAGATAATGGAAATCTCCAAGGGCATAATGCGAGGAAAGACCGCGATAATACTCTTTTTCGCCGAAGGTCCGACCGAAAGCCCGTTCACTATCCCTTGTATCCAATTCACAGACAGTTGGTACGTCGCACATTCCGAGCAGATACTGTATCGTTCGGCATACGCGCATTTTGCCAAGATGAAAGAGCATGAAAAAGACGATTTTTTCCGCTTTATCCATTCCGCAGGCGAGCTTGACGAAAGAGGCAACACCATTAATCTCGACAAGCGTAGAATATACATGGATACGCAGAACAACATTGTCTATTCTCTCAATAATCAGTACGCGGGCAACTCCGTAGGTCTCAAAAAGCATTCAATGCGCCTTGCAATCAACAAGTCGGGCAAAGAGGGTTGGCTCTGCGAGCATATGTTCGTCATGGCGGCGTACGATGCGGAGAAGGACAGAAAGACCTATTTTTGCGGCGCGTATCCCTCGGCTTGCGGCAAGACCTCGACCGCGATGATTCCGGGCGAAAAGATTGTCGGCGACGATATCGCGTATTTTCGCAACATCAATGGCGAGTTCCGCGCCGTCAACGTCGAATTCGGAATGTTCGGAATCATCAAAGACGTCAACGCAAAGGACGACCCCGTAATATTCGAGAACCTTATGAAGAATCAAGAGGTCATATTCTCGAATGTGCTAGTAGGACCGGACGGCAATCCTTATTGGGAGGGTATGGGCGTTGACGCTCCCGCTGAGGGATACAACCATTTTGGCAAGTGGAGCAAGGGCATAAAAGACGCGAACGGAAAGGAAGTGCCTATTGCGCACAGCAACTCACGTTACACAATGCGCCTTGACTATCTTGACAATATCGACAAAGAGGGATTCGAATCCAAAAACGGCGTAAAAGTACAAGGTATCTTGTACGGCGGTAGAGACAGCGACATTACCGTTCCGATTGAGGAATCACCGGATTGGAAAGACGGTATACTAATAAAGGCGGCAACGCTCGAGTCTGAGACAACCTCGGCAACGCTCGGCGCCGAAGGTGTCCGCACTCCGAGCCCTATGGCGAATATGGACTTTGTGTCCTACCCACTTGGCGAATACACAGTTAACAATATCAAGTTCGTACAAGGTATTCGCGAGGTACCCAAGATATTCAGCACCAACTATTTTATGAGAAGAGAGGGACGCTTCGTCACGAGCAAGCTCGCGAAGAAGGTATGGCTGCATTGGGCGGACGGTAGGATTCATAACGAGTATGACGCGCTCGACACCCCTACCGGCAAGATTCCCAAATACGAAGACCTCAAGGCATTATTTACGAAGCATCTTAGCGAGGACTTTTCATATGAGGACTACGAATTTTTATTCACTTTCAGATGTACCAAATGGATAGAAAAGCTCGAGCGTACCAAAAAATATTATGCTGAGATGGATGCTGAGACACCCGCCGACATATTCGAGTATTGGGACAACACAATCGCAAGGATAAAAGCCGCTCGTGAAAAACACGGTGACGAGATTAAGCCGGGCGATTACAAGTAAAAACAACATAATATAACGTAAAATAATAAAAATAACATAATATAACGTAAATCAAAAAGCTGTCAGCAGTGTGCCGACAGCTTTTTGCACAAAGCAGCGCGCCCTTTCGGCATTTTGCTTTTGGAAGAAAATTGTCAAAACATTTAATTTTTGATTTATAGCGGTAAATTTTACGTTCAACGCTTTGCGTAAAGCTTTCCGCTACAATTTTGATATAGGAGTATTTGAGGTGAAAGAGTTAATAAGTTTTAGTGAACGTTTGTCTGAGCTTATGTTC
>CAYOYS010000115.1:0-4841 GCA_964408255.1 uncultured Christensenellaceae bacterium
TTATTTATCTAAAACCGCCCGAATAACGGCTAACAGCATATGCGGCTTACAATAAGATAACCAAACCTAAGAAAACCGCCCGAATAACGGCTAAGGGTACATATGCGACAATGATAAACCAACCGAACTAAAGCCCGCCCGAATAACGACTAAGAGGCAAAGTACATGACTAACGATAAGATAATCGAGCTTAAAAAAATAAGTAAATGCTACGAGGGGAATCCTGTTGTAAAAAACCTCTCCTTGACTATCAAAAAGGGAGAGTTCGTAACGCTTCTCGGTCCTTCGGGCTGCGGCAAAACTACAACTTTACGAATGATTGCCGGCTTCGAGCTGCCGACAGAGGGACAAATTATGTTCGGTGGCGCAGAGATAACCAATCTTCCCCCTCATAAAAGGCAGGTCAACACGGTATTTCAGCGGTACGCACTTTTTCCGCATCTTAATGTGTTCAACAATATCGCGTTTGGGCTTAAGCTGAAGCGGATTCCGTATACAAAAACAGACAAAAGCGGAGCAACGCTCGAATCAACAAGAAAATATACAAAGACGGAGATACGCGAAAAAGTCGATAAGGCGCTTGCGTTAGTGGACCTTGCCGATTACGGTCACCGCAATGTCGGCAGTCTTTCGGGCGGACAAATGCAGCGCGTAGCGATTGCACGAGCACTTGTCAACGAGCCTGAAGTGTTGCTTCTTGACGAGCCTTTGGGGGCGCTCGACCTCAAAATGCGCAAGGATATGCAGCTTGAGCTTATGGATATGCATAAGCGGCTTGGCATAACTTTCATATATGTTACGCACGACCAAGAAGAAGCGCTGACAATGAGCGATACCATTATCGTCATGCGCAACGGCGAGGTTCAGCAAATAGGCACTCCCCAAAAGGTTTACGACGAGCCCGCCAATGCCTTTGTCGCGGACTTTATCGGAGAATCCAATATATTCAGCGGCACAATGCTTCAAGATTTTCTTGTAGAGTTCGCGGGGGTTAGGCTTCAGTGCGTGGACAAAGGCTTTAAGAAAAATGAGCCTATCGACGTAATAATACGCCCCGAGGACTTCTATGTGCTAAAAGAGGATAATGATAGGTCTGTGTTCTTCGCCGAGGTCATCTCCTGTGTATTCAAGGGAACGCACTACCACATTACTGTAATGACCTACGGGGAAGAGCGAATGGAAATTATGCTTTATGACAACGTGGAATGTGAGATAGGCGAGCGCATAGGGCTTTTTATCAGCCCTTCAGATATTCACATCATGCACAAGTCGAGGATAATCAACGAAATCGATACCGAGATGTGGGATGTGGGCATAGTAGAGATTTGCGGAGGGCGCTTCCCGTGCAATAGCGAGCTTCCCTCACATACTCCCGTAACTGTGCGCATAGGCTTTGACGATGTAGTCGTCCACGACGACGAAAGCGACGGCATAATCGGCGGTACGGTCATTAACTCGATATATAAAGGCAGTTATTACCAATGCGTGGTAAGAGCGGACGACTATTACGATTTTTTTGTCGATACCGAGGACGATTGGCTAAAGGGCGACCGCGTGGGAATATCGGTCGCGCCCGAGAACATTTTGATAACCGAACGCGAGGTGGTCGGCGATGAATAACGGCGTAATGCTCAATAAGATTAAGAAGTTTCGCTTTACGCGCAAGGTTTTTTCGTATCCTTACGTGCTGTTTATGATGCTGTTCGTAATTACTCCCCTTGCCCTAATCCTTATAAACGCGTTCAAAGCGAACGGCCGCTTCTCCTTGGATAACTTCGTTGCCTTTTTTACGGACAAAAGTAGCCTTAATGTGCTCAACGCTTCCTTAAGGGTCGGCTTGATTACAACGGGAATCTGTCTGCTTGTAGGGTATCCCGTCGCGTATTGTTTGACTAAGTACAGCTCGAGCAAGTTGATTGCTTTACTGTTCATAATCCCTATGTGGGTCAATTTTTTGATACGAACCTTAGCTACTAAGGCGATATTCAACATCTTTGATTGGCCTCTTGGCAATGTTGCGGTGCTTGTTGGAATGGTGTATAATTACCTGCCTTTTATGATTCTGCCGTTGCACACCTCGCTAAGCAACATAGACAAATGCTATATAGAGGCGGCAGAGGACCTTGGCGCGAACGGCTTTTGGGTTTTTGTAAAGACCATTCTGCCCCTTTCTGTACCCGGTATAATCAGCGGAATAACCATGGTATTTATCCCGACTATCTCAACTTTTGCAATCACCGAAATACTTTCGAGCGGCAAAATTTATCTTTTTGGTGATATGATTAACTATATGTTCAAAAGCAGCAGCACATACGGAATCGGTAGCGTAATGTCGTTGATTATGTTGTTTTTTGTAGTAATATCTAATGCATTAATCTCCAAAATTAATAAGAACGACCAAGGAGGCTCGGCGGTATGGTAAAAAAGAGCTTGGCAAAATCCTATCTTCTTCTCGTGCTTATATTCATGTACGCGCCGATAATCTTTATTCTTATATTGTCCTTTTTTACAAGCGGAGAAAGATTCTCCTTAGCGGGCAAGCTTACTTTCAACAACTATATCGCAATCTTCACAAGTCGCGCGAGTCCGTTGCTTATGGACGCGGTCAAAAATACCGTGATAATCGCTTCTGTTTCCTCTGTTATCGCTACCGTAATGGGCACTGTCGCGGCAATTGGCTTGTTCCACATGAAGAAAAAGTCACAGCAGCTAGTCTCAGGAATGAACCAGCTTCCCATAATCAATTCTGAGATTGTAATGGCGGTCTCGCTAATGGTGTTTTTCGTCACGTTTTCTTTCCCTAGCGGGTATTTGCGCTTGATACTTGGACATATTTCGTTCTGCGCGCCTTATGTCGTGCTGTCTGTGCTGCCGCGGCTTTACCAAATTGACCCCAACATCTACGAAGCCGCGCTAGACCTTGGCGCAAACCCGACTAAGGCGTTATTTAAGGTTCAATTGCCCATGCTGCTCCCAAGCGTAATATCGGGTTTTATAATGTCGTTTACTATCTCTCTCGATGACTTTATTATCACCCAAATCAATAAGGGGGCGACAAGCGGCATCAACACAATAAGCACTTATCTTTACGAGGATACGAGAAGCCACGGCTTTCAATCCTTTTGGACTCCTGTGTTTTCCATAATTTTTATTGTGGTATTAACCACACTAATTATCGTTAACTTCAAAAAGAAATCAAACGGAGGATTAAAAAATGAAAATAACTAACAAATTGCTTACACTCGTACTTACGCTTATACTAATCGCGGGTAGTGCTGCGGCTTTTGCCGCTTGCAGCAATGCCGAAATCCTTAGAGTCTATAATTGGGGCGATTACATCGGCGCGGATATCGTTGCGGGATTCGAGGACTATTATACCGAGGTTACGGGGAAAAGAATCCGAGTAATTTATTCGACGTTCGACACCAATGAAACGATGCTGACTCAGATAATGGACGGGAAAGAGGTAGTTGATTTGATATGTCCGTCCGAATACGCGATACAAAGACTGCTTGTCAACGGCTATTTGCAACCCATAGACAAGACCCAACTTGCCAATATAGGCAATGTCGAGCAAGGCATATATAATAAGACCGCAAATGTGTTCACCGATATCAAACTCAAAAACGGTCAAGCGGTTGACTTCAATGATTATTATGTCCCGTATATGTGGGGAACGGTCGGCATTCTCTACAACGCCGATAAAGTAACGCAAGCGGATTTGGATAAGGGTTGGGGGCTTTTGTGGAATGCGAACAACAATCCGAATCTTAAGGAACGGGATAAGATATTCATGAAAGACAGCATCCGCGAAGTCTATGTCGCGGGAGTACTAAGACTGAAAGAGCTTGGGGAACTGCCTGCGGGCTATTCCACAATGACTGTAGAACAGCTTATCAACTGCACGGAACAGCCTCTTTTCGATGCGGTAGAGGCTCTTTTAATCGCGCAAAAAAACACGATTAATCCGGGCTATGAGGTGGACACGGGCAAGGACGAAGTCGTAGAGGGCAATATCTATGTCAACCTCGCATGGAGCGGCGACGCATTCTATTCCATTGAGGTTGCGGATTCCGAATACGGAAGACCGCTTGCGTATTTTGTCCCCAACAACGAAAGCAATGTTTGGTTCGACGGGTGGGTAATGCATAAAGACGCCAACAACCCTCAAGCCGCACTTATGTTCTTGGATTACCTTTGCCGCGCGGACATCGCAATGAGCAATGCTGTCGAAATCGGCTACACCTCGGGATTAGCAAGGGATATATTGAGCGTTTCCGAACTCGCAATCGCCATTCTCGAAGACGGCGGGTACGATGCAGAGGAATATTTTGCAGATACCTTACGCTATCCCGACTTAGAGGATACGTCCTACGGCGTTATGAAAGACTTTGGCGACCAAGAAGCGGTGTTTCGAGGGATTTGGAATAGAGTAAAAAGCGCGTAAAATCAAAATTATACTTGCCGTGTCCAACTAAATAAAAGGTGTCGCGCGGTAAATAGCACATTAAAAACTTATTTATTAAGAAAGGGCATTGCGCTTGCGCTTGAAAGTGCAGCATTGCGCTAAGAGAAACGGCATGCTAAGAAAACAGTAAGCTAATAAGGGAGCAGATAGCGCTTAGAAATAACAGCGCACTTAGAAGGGGAGTATCGGCGAACCGATACTCCCCTCTTTTTTATACAACCGAGTGCAAATAACGATGTGAGCGTGAGAATTTTTATTGCCGAGCTTTATAGCCTCTTAACTGAAAATCTTTGTCGACTTTAACATAACCGCTCGGGTGGTAACGGTCAATAGGGGTTTAGCATTACTGTTTCAAGCAGTAACGGTCGGCGGC
>CAYOYS010000116.1:0-4797 GCA_964408255.1 uncultured Christensenellaceae bacterium
AAAATTAATCGTTTTTGCGTCGTGACAGCGTTTTAATAAACAAATTAACCTGAAAAATATTATAAATTTATTGCGGATATTGAAAGTCAGCAATCCGCCCCTAACAAAAACATCGCGATAGATATACTTACTGCGGCATTAAGCGACTCTGTTCCCTCTTTCATTCCGATTGAGAGAGAGCGCGCCGCCTTTGCTCTCAACTCGTTTGAAGCGCCCCGCGCTTCGTTGCCTACGGCAAGCGCATAGCGCGCGAGCGGGGTAACATTGCGGAGATTTTCGCCTTTCATATCGAGAATCCAAAGAGGGTGTATAACCTCGCTTACAAAGCGTTCGCGGCTCAGCTCAAAAATGCGCGTTCTGAACACGCCCCCCATACTGCTTCTTATGGTTTTGCCCGAATATGCGTCCGCCGAGTCGATTAAGATTACGTCACGATAGCCGAACGCGGCGGCGGAACGGAGCGCGGTGCCGACGTTGCCCGAATCCCTTATACCGTCAAGAACTATTATTCTGTCGCCGAGCGATTCTAAAGGTTCTGCCTTAGGGAGGGGCGCCAACGCGAGTATTCCGCTTGGCGTGACTGTATCCGATACCGCCTTGAACACGCGGTCGGAAAGAACGGTGACGGGACAAGCGAATTTTTCGGTATCTTTGCGGTACTTTTCCGCTTTGGATTGCGCAATGTAGAGCGAATGTAGCTTTATGCTCGGAGGAATATCCTTGATGATATTGATTCCTTCAACGACAAAAAGTCCTTCCGCAACTCTTCCGTTCCGATTGGAAAGCCTTCTTATAAGCTGTGCATTTTTATTGGAAACGCTCTCAATTACCATACCGTATCCTATCGGTTGAAAATTTCAACCGCGCTTAAAAACGATTTTGCCGTCCGCGTCGCTAATGCGGCGCAGACGGCAAAAAACCATACTTTTGATTAAATGTTTATAGCGCCGCCTTTGCCTTTTCACAAAGCGCGGTGAACCCCGCCGCGTCGTTGACCGCGATGTCCGCTAATGCCTTGCGGTTAAGACCGATTTCGCTCTTTTTGAGTCCAAACATAAATTTGTTGTACGAAAGTCCGTTAAGCCTTGCCGCCGCGTTGATTCTTGCAATCCAAAGACGTCTGAAGTCTCTCTTCCTGCGCTTTCTGCCGATATACGCGTACATTTGCGACTTCATCACCGCTTGACGCGCAACTCTGTATAATTTGCTCTTGCCGCCCCAATAGCCTTTGGCAAGCTTTAATATCGCCTTACGTTTTTTATTTGCGTTCACGCCTCTTTTAATTCTCATGTCACGTCCTCCTATTTCTTGGGCAGCATTGTTCTGATTGTCGCCGCAAATGTTTCGTCAATATATCCGCCCGCTCTCAGACCGCGCTTTCTCTTTGTATCTTTTTTGGTCAAAATATGGTTCTTGCCCATCTTAGACCGTTTGATTAATCCGTTCTTAGTGACACGGAATCTTTTCCCCGCACCGCTGTGCGATTTCATTTTTGGCATAGTCTCGTCCTCCGATTGATTCTATTTTTTAGCTGGTGCTAACAGCATTTTTATCGTGTTGCCTTCAAGCTGGGGCGCTTGCTCGATAACGGCGCCCACAATAAGTGTAAAAAATTCTTTAAGTATCTTGTGCGCGAGCTCGGGGCGCTTGTTCTGTCTGCCCCGCATGCGGATTCCTACCTTGACTTTGTCGCCTTCGGCAATGAACTCGTTGGCGCGCTTAGCCTTGACTTTCATGTCCCCCACGTCTATTGTTATGGACAGTTGTACTTCTTTTAGCTTGATTATCTTTTGGTTTTTCTTAGCCTCTTTCTCTTTCTTCGCGTTCTCAAAACGGAACTTGTCATAATTTAGAAGCTTACAGGTCGGGGGCACCGCGTTGGGAGAAATCTTGACCAAATCCATTCCCGCCATCTCCGCTATATGTTGGGCATCCCTTGCGCTCATTGTGCCTAAAAGCTTCCCTTCGGCGTCGATAACCTTTACTTCGCGGTCGCGTATTTGCTCGTTAACTTGATAATCTTTGATATGAGTGTCCTCCAAAAAAATAGGATAGCAAAAGCTACCCATCCGAATGATTATATCAATCAAGAACCTGCAATAACAGAATACTTCAGGTGAGAAACTTCTACTTCACATTGATTTTAACAATATTTTATCCACTTGTCAACAAAAATTATCTATTTTTATTCCGATTCCGCGCTTTGCGGATAAGTTTTTGAAGATAAGCTTTAGCGCGCATTCGCACTACGGTTGTCTTTATCCATGGCTAGATACTGCCGCTGCTTATTAATGGCATTAGTGCTGCGGATTGCCTTTATCAATGACTAGATACTGCGGATTGCCTTATGCGACTTGTTCGGGATATGTTACCGAGTCACTTCCCAAAAGACTATAGTTGGCGCAGTAATTCTACTTAGATTGCGGATTCATAGTTCTCGATTATTGTCTTTGCGCTATTTTTTGTCCCTGTTTTCGCCAAGCACCTTTTCGACAAACGCATCCAAGCTCATCGTGCCGAGGTCGCCGCCGCTTCGGCTTCTTACCGCTACATCCCCCGTCTCGGTCTCTTTGTCCCCTATAATCAGCATATACGGAACTTTCGCAAGCTGCGCTTCGCGTATCTTTTTGCCGACTTTCTCATCTCTGATATCCAATTCCGCGCGTATTCCCGCGCGTATCAGCTTGTCCGTAAGCGCTTTGACATAGTCCGCGTTTCTTTCGGTCAAGCTAATCGCTACGACTTGGACGGGGCTTATCCATAACGGTAGCGCGCCCGCGTAGCGCTCGATAAGCATTGCAAGTGTACGCTCATAACAGCCAATAGAGCTGCGGTGGATTATATACGGAGTCTTTTTCTCGCCCTTTTCGTCTATATAGCTCATTCCGAACAGCGAAGCGGAATTAAAATCTATCTGAAGTGTGATAATAGTATCCTCTTTGCCGTGTACGTTCTTGGATTGCACGTCAAGTTTCGGACCGTAGAACGCCGCTTCGCCCTCCGCTTCGACAAAGTCGATTTTGAGCTCGACGAGCATCTTTTTAAGGAGCGCCTGCGTCTTTTCCCACGCCTCGGGGTTGTCGATATATTTTTCGGTATGCTTGGGGTCCCACTTGGAAAACCTGAAAGTAACCATATCCCTGATACCCAAACAATCCAAAAAATAATAGGACAAATCCAAGCACTTTTTGAATTCTTCCTCAATTTGGTCAGGAGTACAGATAACATGACCGTCCGATAAGGTGAACTGTCTTACGCGGATTAGCCCGTGCATCTCGCCGCTTGCCTCGTTGCGAAAAAGTGTCGCGCTCTCGGCGTAGCGCTTGGGAAGGTCGCGGTAGCTTTTTAGACCGTTGTTATATATTTGGTATTGGAACGGACAAGTCATAGGACGGAGCGCAAGTACTTCGCCGTCGCTCTCCTCGTCCCCGACTATGAACATTTTATCCCTATAATGCGACCAATGACCGGAGATTTTATAAAGGTCGCTCTTCGCCATGAACGGAGTCTTGGTAATCATAAAGCCCCGCTTTTCCTCCTCGTCCTCGACAAAACGCTGAAGAATTTGGAGGATTTTTGCGCCCTTGGGCATAAGGATAGGCAGCCCCTGCCCGACAACGTCGCTCGTCATGAAGATTCCAAGCTCTCGCCCAAGTCTGTTATGGTCGCGTTTTTTGGCTTCCTCGAGCGCAATCAGGTACTCTTCGAGCGCCGCCTTGTTGTTGAACGCTATTCCGTATATCCGCGTCAGCATTTTGTTGTTGACGTTGCCTCTCCAATACGCGCCGGTGAGGTTGGTCAGCTTGAACGCTTTGATAAGCTTTGTGCTTTTGAGGTGAGGACCGCCGCACAAATCCACAAAATCACCTTGCCGATAGAACGAAATCTCCGAGTCGGGCGGCAAGTCGTTGATAAGCTCGATTTTATAAATTTCATCAAAGGCGCTCATTGTCTCAAGCGCCTTTTTGCGCGTTACTATCTGCCGTTCGATAGGTAGATTCGTCTTAATTATCCGTTTCATTTCGCTCTCGATTCGAGCAAGGTCATCGATAGTCGGCGCGGTTTTGAAGTCAAAATCGTAGTAAAACCCGTTCTCAATCGAAGGTCCTATCGCGAGCTTCGCGGTCGGGTAGATTGCTTTGACCGCCTGCGCCAAAACGTGTGCCGCGGTATGGTTGTACACCCTTTTGCCGTCCGCGTCCTCGAATGTGATTATTTCGACGTCGGCGTCGTGCGCTACCTTGTACTTAAGGTCGACGAGCTTTCCGTTGACTCTGCCGCAAAGCGCCGCGCGCTTAAGACTTTCGCTTATCGTGCCCGCTATCTCCTCGACTGTCATAGGACTGTCGAATTCTCTCTTTTCGCCTTTAAGACTGATTATCATTACCTTTCCTCCCGCGTCCGTAACGCCGCAACCGCTTATAAAAGAAAAAAGTGCCGTTTAAGGACGAGTTACCCCGCGGTTCCACCTTAATTGCACTTAGCCGCTTATAGATATCGCACTCCGACGGTGGTACGTTTCAACCGGCAATGCGCCCTTCTAAGCTACCGGACGCTCTCTGTGATTGCCACAATGTCAAAACGCGTGTCCGAAGTCCGAACGTGCGCCGCTCTCGCGTATTATTAAGTTGGTGCCGGAGGTCGGACTCGAACCGACACGGAGTTGCCTCCGAGGGATTTTAAGTCCCTTGCGTCTGCCATTCCGCCACTTCGGCATATTTTGGAGGCACCACCCAGATTTGAACTGGGGATAAAGGTTTTGCAGACCTCTGCCTTACCTCTTGGCTATGGTGCCGT
>CAYOYS010000117.1:0-4730 GCA_964408255.1 uncultured Christensenellaceae bacterium
TTAAGGGGACAACATCAGCCGCTTATCGCTTTGTGATGTTTTCCCCTCTTGCTTTGCAATTCATCCCTTTCAAAGCGCGCATCTTCGACGCCGCGTATGGGGGCGTTCTAGAGAGCGGCTCGTCGAACGCCTAAAGATTTTCGACCAAACGTAAATATTCCGACCAAGCGTAAACGCCGATACTCGGCATTTAGTCGGACTTAAGGGGACAACATCAGCCGCTTATCGCTTTGTGATGTTTTCCCCTCTTGCTTTTAGTCGAACAAAACACGCAAAGACCGCTTAAATACACTACGCGAAAACTTCAAGATTGTGAGGCACGATTCATTAAAAAGAACAGTGTTTGTCCCTTAAAGTTATGTTATAAAAGTACTCCGATAAGTTGTACAACAAATTGCCGAGTATAACAATTTGTTTTGCAATATTTTATGTGCAAAATACTTAGCAATTTCAAGATACTTAAATTGACATTTGCCGCTATATCGGCTAAAATAAAGTTGATATGCTTGAACTGACTTATATTGAGGAAAAAAATAGCGTCCAAGGATTATTCGAGAGAATTTTCGGTGGGGAAACGGCGTTTCCCGACGGTATAACCGTCGCTTTGACAAGCGACGGTGAGAATATCGGACTTGCTGTCGCGAACCTCTATGAGGACGGAGTGATTATAAGGCTTATCGGTATTCTTCCCGAATATCGCAAGCAGAAAATCGGGGATTTCTTTTCCCGCGCATTGATGTATACCCTAACCCTTTCGGGTAACCCATTATATATTGATTATTATGACGAATATTATCTTAAATTCGGCTTCGCCGCGTACGGCGGCAAAATGAAAGCCGATAAAATTATTTATCCGTCCGACTGCGGAGGTCATTGATGAAAACAGATATAGAAATCGCGCGCGAAGCAAGACTAAAGCCTATCGAAGAGATTGCCACAAAACTCGGTGTTTCCACCGATGATATCGAGTATTACGGTAAGTATAAGGCAAAGATATCGGACTACAATTCTACTAGACAGGGCAAACTTATTTTGGTAACCGCAGTCAACCCGACCCCCGGCGGCGAGGGCAAAACTACAATGTCGATAGGACTTGCAGATGCTATGTCGAGGCTTGGTCACACCGCTTGTTTATCGCTTAGGGAGCCTTCGCTTGGACCTGTGTTCGGCATCAAGGGAGGCGCGGCGGGCGGCGGGTACAGTCAGGTTTTGCCTATGGAGGATATCAATCTTCATTTTACGGGGGATTTGCATGCGGTGACTGCGGCGAACAACTTGTTGTCGGCGCTCATTGATAACCATATCTTTAACGGCAACGCGCTAAATATTGATAGGATAGTGTTCAATAGATGTATTGATATAAGCGATAGGTCGCTAAGGGCGATAACCGCAAGCGCAAATGGAGGTAAAGACGGAGAACCACATTCGGCGAGCTTTACTATTACTGCGGCATCAGAGATTATGAGTGTGCTTTGCTTGTCTGAGAATATCTGCGGATTGAAAGAGCGTCTGGGACGGATAATTGTTGGGTATGACAAGGATAACCGCGCGGTGACGGCAAGCATGCTCGGCGCGGCTGACGCGATGACGATACTTCTTAAAGACGCGATAAAGCCCAACCTTGTGCAGACGGCGGAGGGTACGCCCGCTTTCGTTCACGGGGGGCCATTCGCGAATATCGCGCACGGCACTAGCAGCATAATCGCCGCCAAAGCGGCATTGGCTCTTGCCGATTATGCGGTCACGGAGGCGGGCTTTGGCGCAGACCTCGGCGCGGAAAAGTTCTTTGACATTGTATGTAGAGCCGCGGACTTTGCGCCCTCGGCAGTGGTGCTTGTTGCAACGGTAAGAGCATTGAAATATAACGGTGGCGTAGCGAAGGAAGCGCTTAAGGAAGAAGACCTTGCGGCATTGGCAAAGGGAATCGTTAACCTCGGCGCACATATCGAAAACATGAGGAATGTGTTCCGCGTTCCCCTCGTTGTGTGCATCAACCGTTTTTATACCGATACCAAAGAGGAGCTTGATTTCATAATCGATTATTGTGCGGGGTTCGATGTTGTCGCGGTTACTTCGGACGCATTCGAAAAGGGCGGCGAAGGCGCCCTTGCGCTCGCCGCTGCTGTAGTAATGGAAGCGGATAAAGAATATAGCCCAAGCTTTGTGTACGAGTCTTATGATAGCATAAAGGTTAAAATCGAAAAGATTGCAAAAAAGATTTACGGCGCGGGTAAGGTAGAATATTCTGAGCAGGCAGAAGAGGATATTGCAAGAGCCGATGCGAACGGCTACGGGGGGCTTGATGTATGTATTGCAAAAACACAGTTTTCGTTAAGCCCCGATAAGAATATACTTGGCAGACCGCGCGGTTTTACCTTTCCCGTTACCGAGGTCAATATAAGGGCGGGCGCGGGCTTTGCGGTCGTTCAATGCGGCTCGATTATGCTTATGCCCGGCTTGCCCAAACGTCCTATGGCATTGGCTATGACGATAGATGAAAACGGAATAATCGACGGATTATCATGAGGTAGATATGGAAATAGAGAGTACAAATTTTATTGAAAGCATTATCAACGAGGACTTAGCGACAGGCAAGCATACAGATATTGTCACGCGATTCCCGCCTGAGCCTAACGGATATCTCCATGTGGGGCATGCGAAAAGTCTTAGCATCAATTTTGGGGTCAAAGAAAAATACAACGGTGAATGTAACCTTCGTTATGACGACACAAATCCTACAAAAGAGGACATTGAGTACGTCGAATCGATTAAACGGGATATAGCTTGGCTCGGTCACACTTGGGATAGAGAGCTGTACGCGTCCGACTATTTTGAGCAGATGTACGAACACGCGGTCGGGCTCATTGAAGACGGCAAAGCTTTTGTGTGTGATATGAGCGCGGATGAGATAAGCTTAAGCCGCGGAACGCTTACTGCGCCCGGTACGGAAAGCCCGTACCGCAATCGGAGTATCAAAGAAAATCTTGAGCTATTCAAAGGAATGCGCGCGGGCGCATTTGCCGACGGCGAAAAGGTGCTGAGGGCAAAAATCGATATGGCAAGCCCCAATATCAATATGCGTGACCCGATAATATATCGAATTTTGAGAGCTCATCACCACAGAACAGGCGATGAATGGTGCATCTATCCAATGTATGATTTTGCGCATCCGATAAGCGACGCGATAGAGGGGATTACACATTCGTTATGCACACTCGAGTTCGAAGACCACCGCCCATTGTACGATTGGGTGAAACTTAACTGCGGCTACAATCCGGGACCGCGTCAGATAGAGTTCGCAAGGCTTAACCTTACGCGGACGATTATGAGCAAGCGGTATCTAAAAAAGCTGGTAGACGACGGCGTCGTGGACGGCTGGGACGACCCGAGAATGCCGACAATAAGCGGAATGCGCGAAAGAGGGTATCCGCCCGAGGCGATTAAGGACTTTTGCAGTCGAATCGGCGTTGCAAAAAGCAACAGCGAGGTGGACGCCGCGCTTCTTGAGTATTGTGTCAGAGAGTATCTTAACCTCCGCGCTACTCGCGTTATGGTCGTTAAGAATCCGATTAAGCTTATTATTGATAATTGCGAGGGGAGCGAGGAAGTCGATATTGATAACAATCCTATGGACGATAGCGCAGGGAAGCGCAAGGTAAGCTTCAGCGACACGCTGTATATCGAAAGAGAGGACTTCAACGAAAACCCTCCGTCGAATTATTTTCGGCTCAAGCCCGGCGGCATGGTTAGGCTAAAGGGTGCATATATTGTCAAATATGTAAGCCACGGCAAGGACGCAGAGGGGAACACCGAGGTACACTGCGAACTAATCAAGGACAGCAAGTCGGGCGGAATTAACGCGAAGATTAAGGTCAAGAGCACTATTCATTGGGCGGACGCATCGACCGCAGTTGACGTTAGGGTTAATGATTACGATTATCTACTCGACGATTCCGATGACGGCAGAGATTTTTCCGAGCGGCTCAATCCCGACAGTAAAAAAATAATCACGGGAGCGAAAGCGGAAGCGATGCTTAAAGATAGCACACCATATACTCATTACCAATTCATGCGTTGCGGATATTATATGACGGCAGGCGGCAGCACCTCGAACGATATAGTATTTAACATGGTGGTCGGGTTAAAAGACTCGTACCGACCCAATTAAAATGGAAAAAATAAAACGGCTTACATTGCCGCTCGATAAAGAGGCGGTTAAAGAATTGAATATCGGCGACAAGGTGATGTTGTCGGGCGAAATGTTGGTTATGCGCGACGCGGCGCATACAAAAATTCGCGACATGATAGCCAAAAAAGAAGCGTTGCCCGTGGATTTTGCGGGGCAGTGCATATATTATATGGGCGCGACTCCCGCAACCGGAGGCAGACCGATAGGCAGCGCGGGACCGACAACCTCAAAGCGTATGGATTCGATGACTCCTATGCTTATAGAGCGCGGTCTTATAGCGACGGTCGGCAAGGGCGAACGTTCGCAAGAGGTTTATGACGCTTTAAGGGGCGCGGGCGGTGTATATCTTGCGGCAATCGGCGGCGCGGGCGCATATTACGCGACATGTATCAAACAATGCGAGCTTTTAGCTTTCCCCGAACTATTAAGCGAAGCAATATACAAAATTACCGTAGAGAATTTTCCCGCAGTTGTTATTTATAAATAACTTGTTAACGGATTTTTCTTTTTTGTAACTTTCTTTCTAAGTGGATTTATGGAT
>CAYOYS010000118.1:0-4720 GCA_964408255.1 uncultured Christensenellaceae bacterium
CAATTAAGAACGATAATAATAATTTTCAAAATTGATTTTGAAATATCAAAAACTAAAATGCACTATTAGAATTAACCGCAGAATTTTGATGTAGGTTTGGGGTTCTTGGCGGTTGCCGACGAAAGGAGTGTACTTAGTGTACACGACTGAGTAGGCGAGCGACAAAACACCAAAGATACGCAAAATTATGCGGTTAATTGCGGTTAATTAAGTTGGTCGAGGGTCTTCCCAAACGCCTCCCCAAACACCCTCATAAAATAATCCGCCTCAGGCAAAGAGCAAGAAGTGATATCCGCTTTGATTGATTGCAGCGCATGCTTAAACTCGTTGTTCCCCGAGGAAAGCTCTTCCACGCATTTGATATACGCCGAGATTTTGTCCGCCGCTTTCAGCAGCTTCGCCGCGTAATCGTCCCTTGTGCCGAAAAGGGCGCGATAGTCCTCGCGTAGCGCCTCGGGCAGCATATTAAGCAGTTTTGCTTCCGCGTCGCGCTCGAGCGCCTTGTACGAGTCTTTGATATTTTCGTTGAAGTATTTGACAGGAGTCGGCAAATCCCCGACAATTACCTCCGCCGCATCGTGATAAAGTCCTCGTACCGAAAGACTCGCGGCGTCTATATCGCCGTTGAAAACTCTGTTATTGATAACGGCAAGACAATGTGCGATTGCGGCGACCATCATGGAATGTTCCGCGATATTTTCGTGGTTATTATTGCGCATTAGCGACCAGCGGTTAATATATTTCATCCGCGATATCAGTCCAAAAAAATCACTCATAAAACTTGCAGCCTTTGGGCAATCGCCTCTAAAAATTCCTTGCTGTTTAGCGCGCGTACCGTTACGCCCTCGCGTAAGAACATGCCGGCAAGGTCTTTGGTCATCATTCCGTCTTCGATAGTGGCGATAGACGCTTTCTCAAGATTATCCGCGAAAGCGCAAAGCGCCGCATTGCCGTCCAACTTACCTCTTTTGCGCAAAGCGCCGGACCACGCGAATATCGTCGCCATTGAGTTGGTGGAGGTGCTCTCGCCTTTAAGATGTTTGTAATAGTGGCGGGTAACGGTGCCGTGCGCCGCCTCGTATTCGTACACGCCACTAGGTGATACAAGTACCGAAGTCATCATCGCAAGACTCCCAAACGCGGTAGCTATCATGTCGCTCATTACATCGCCGTCGTAGTTCTTACACGCCCAAACCATACCGCCCGAGCTTCTTAATACGCGCGCTACCGCATCATCGATAAGGGTGTAGAAATACTCGATGCCGGCTGCGTCAAAGTCTTGTTTGTATTCGGAATCAAAAATCTCCGCAAATATGTCCTTGAAACGGTGGTCATATATTTTGCTTATTGTGTCCTTTGTCGCGAACCAAAGCGGCAGTCTTTTATCGAGCGCATAGTTGAAGCAACTTCTTGCAAAACTCGCTATGCTTGCATCGAGATTATGCATGCCCATTGCAATACCGTCCGAGCCGAAGCGCATTATCTCTTTGCGCGTTTTTTCGCCGTTATGTGTTACTACAAGCTCGCAGACCGCGTCCGCCGGAACTTTGATTTCGGTATTTTTGTATATATCGCCGTACGCGTGACGCGCGATAATTATCGGCGCCGTCCAAGTAGGTATAATTGGTGTTATTCCCTTGATTAATATCGGCTCTCTGAATACCGTGCCGTCAAGCATCGCCCTGATTGTTCCGTTGGGGCTCTTCCACATCTTGCTTAGCTTATATTCCGCAACGCGTTCGGCGTTCGGAGTGATTGTCGCGCACTTTACGCCGACGCCGTACTTCTTGATTGCTTCGGCGGCTGCAACGGTTACCGCGTCATGGGTAGCTTCGCGATTGGGCAAGGATAGGTCATAGTATTCACTTTTTAGTTCGACATAGGGAAGAATCAATATTTCTTTAATCCACTTCCAAAGTAGTCTTGTCATCTCGTCGCCGTCAAGCTCCACAAGCGGCGTTCTCATAATAATTTTCGTCATATGTCACCTTTGTTTTGTTAGAGTATTTTTATAATAATACATTATCCTATTAAAAGCAACCGAGTTATAGATTTCGAAGCGGACAATTCCCTGTCGGTAATATTTTGCTGTCTTTTCGGCTTATATGTCATCGGCACAAAGGTGCCTAGATTTTTCACGCCATAGCGTCGCTATGAGTAAAAAATTTTGACGAATTTAATCTCAAAAATCCATTCAAAATATTTTACCGACTCTTTTTTACCCACTCCTTATTTTTCGCATCACAGCGCTGCTATGAGTAAAAAATTTTGACGATTCTAATCTCAAAAATCCATTCAAAATATTTTACCGACTCTCTTTATCCACTTCTATAGTTTTATAATTGCATTAATCGGTGCGGTATGCTAAAATTATCTTGAGGTGCGATTTTTGGATTTATTCAACTTTTCCCAAGAATATAAAGACAATTTACCCCTTGCGGAACGACTCCGTCCCGAGACTCTCGATGAATTCATCGGACAGACACACATTGTCGGCGCGAATACCCTTTTAAGGCGCGCAATATCGGTAGACAAGCTAGGAAGCTGTATCTTTTTTGGACCGCCGGGAACGGGCAAAACCACGCTTGCCAATATTATCGCCAATGCGACCCATGCTCACTTTGAGAAGCTGAACGCCGTAACAAGCGGGGTAGCGGACGCAAAAAAACTGATTGAGGACGCGAAGTCGCGCAAAAAACTTCATGGAACCCGCACCTATCTTTTGCTTGACGAGTGCCATAGATGGAACAAAGCTCAATCGGACTGCGTACTCGGAGCAATCGAGGCAGGGGATATTATTTTTATTGGCTCAACAACGGAGAATCCGTTCGTATCCATGACCAAGGCGATACTTTCGCGCTGTAGGGTATTCGAGTTTAGAAAACTTAGCGATAAGGACATAATAAAGGGTCTGAAATCCGCGCTTGAAAGCCCGAAAGGACTCAAAAATTACAATATAATAACCGATGATTCGGTGCTTAAGCATATCGCTTGGGCATCGGACGGAGATTTTAGAACCGCGCTGAACGCGCTTGAGCTTGCCGCGTTGACTACTCCGATATCGGAGAATGGCGAGCTTATAATTACGCTTGAAATCGCGGAGCAATCCATACAAAAGCCCTCGCTGTCCATTGACGAAAGCCTATATTACGACATACTCAGCGCGTTTTGCAAAAGCCTTAGGGGAAGCGACGGCGATGCGGCGCTGTATTGGTCTGAAAGGCTGATTCAAGCGGGCTGTGACCCTATGGTAATCGCACGGCGGCTGATTGTTCATTCCGCGGAGGATGTAGGACTTGCCGACCCAAAGGCATTGTTGCTTTCGGTTGCCGCACTCACCGCGCTTCAAAATATTGGGTTACCGGAAGGCAGAATACCGCTTGCCGAGGCGATATTGTACGTCGCGGAGGCATCAAAGTCCAACTCCGTCGTTGCAGCGCTTGACCAAGCTAACAAAGCGGCAACGCTAACAAAAGACGACAATGTCCCGTATCCGCTACGCTCCGCCGCTTATAAGCTTGAGGAGGTCAAGGGTTACAAATACCCGCACGACTACGGCGGCTGGGTGGAACAACAATACCTTCCCGATAGTCTGAAAGACTCGAGATTCTACATACCCTCGGACAACGGCGCCGAAAAGAGCCTTATCCGCGCAAAGATAATACGAAAAAACAAGGGATAATGGAACAACGAAAATAACGAAAATAAGGAAATAGCACAAAAACAGAAATAACATAATAACAGGATTACAGAAATACAAAAATAAGGGAAAAATTACAGAAATAATGAAAATAATAAAAATACAGATTAAGGGATTAGCAGAAATAAGGAAATAGCAAAAGATAACAAAAGACAAAAGGTACAAAAGACGAAAGATAAGGAAAGACGAAAGATAAGGAAACAAGGGACATCAATAGACTAAAGATAAGCAAAAATTTAAGAAAGAGATAGGGATACTCCGTACAAGGCGCACGATAAGAAAAGACAAAGGATAAAAAAACTTGCTTTTGCATAAATGTAGTGTATAATTAGTTATGAGAATAATGGCACTTGACATTGGCGACGCAAGGATTGGGATAGCGTTGAGCGACGTTTTGGGAATAACTGCGAACCCATTAGAGGTATACCGCCGCCGCGCCGAAACAGAGGACATCGACTACCTTGCCGCGCTTGCGCAAAAGCATGGCGCAGAGCTGATAGTTGTTGGATTGCCCGTGCATCTTGACGGCGTCGAGGGCGAAAGAGCGCAAATTACCCGCGCTTTCGCAAACAAGCTAGAATCGGCAGTCAATATCGCTATTGACTTTGAAAACGAAAGCCTTACGACGGTGGAAGCGGAAGAAGCGCTTATAGAAAAAGGGCTAAGGCGTGAGAAGCGCAAAAAAATTATCGATATGGTAGCTGCTGCGATAATATTAAGAAGCTACTTAAACCGCAAAAGCGGCGAATTTTAGGAGGATAGGACTATGGCAGACGATATCAATAACGAGCAAGACATAGTAGTACTTGTAGACCCGAACGGCAAAGAGGTCAAATTCGAGTTCGTGGACGTTGTGGAGCGTGAGGACAAAATGTACGCGGTACTTCACCCCATTGAGCCACTTGAGGGAATGGACGAGGATAGTTGCGTAATCTTCGCAATGGAGGTTCAAGACGATGATAGCGTCTTACTCAACGCTATTGAGGACGAAGCAGAGCTTGAGGCGGTCTATGCTCAATA
>CAYOYS010000119.1:0-4665 GCA_964408255.1 uncultured Christensenellaceae bacterium
AGCAGTAGAAGGAGCGGTGGCGGCGGGTCAGCTTTTGGGCAATATATTTATCGGTAGAAATCTTGAAAATATAGCAAGAAACGCAGAAATCGGAGCAATAGAAGTCGATTTGGCATATTATGGGCAGTCCGGTAGCAGCAATTTGTTGAAGATAAACGGGTCGGTTTCTGTGGATATCGACGGTACTATTCACGATATCGGCAGCGATGTAAGCTATTTGGTTTGTGCATATAGTGATAGGTTTTCCATGAGTGAAAATTGGCGCATGACGCAAATACCCGGCAACTGTTGGCTAAACGATAACGGTAACGGATATTTGAATTTTACATTGAATGTAGAAAAAGATTATTATTTGTTATTAACTAATGCATCACATGAAGAATTATTGGACTTCGGCATCAATAATTATCTAAAAGTCTGTGAATACGATAACATTACGGAAGCTTTCGTATTTGACAGCGCATATGCGGAGTACGCAACCGATAGCGCATTCAAAATCGAAGTGGCGGCAGCTATCGCCGCTAATAAAGATTCTTTTGTTTTCAATGCGTTTGAATTTGTGATAAGTGAGCCTGAAGGTTCGGTATATACAATATACGAAGACACAAAATCGCCTGAAGTTGTGGTCAATGAAGAACTTCAATTGAAATTCCTAATTCTTATATGGTATAATAAAGTTGACGAATTGCTCGACCCGGCGATTGTTAGAGCAAAGGGAATGGTGTTGTCGGTCAGTGTCGGAGCGACTACGAACGAATAGAGCTAACGGTATGAAAAAACAAAAATTAACAGTAATCATTATAATTTTAGTTTTCACTATCATCGGTGCCGCAACCACCGTCTCTTTGGCGTTGTGGCGAGAGACGCAGTACGGCAATATCGATATTATCAATGAGGATGAGCTTAACCCGTCGGCACGGTATATGATTTATAAACCGTTAGGTATTAATAATAACATTTTAGAATTCGAGGAATTTGATTCGTCGACTCACGGTATCATTCAATACGACAATCTTACGAGCCTGAATTATATGTTGTATTATAAAGAAACAAACACGTTTACAACGATTCAACCGGCAAACCACGAGCAGATAGATGCCGGAGAGGATTTGTTCGTATATAACAACAACAACGTAGAATATGATTCAAGTTTACACGGGTATAAAATTTATAGCCGTTTTACGACAGAAGATTATCAACTGCTTTATTACGATGATGATAGCGAATTATACGTTGCCGCCAATGATGCCGAAGTTACACAAATCATTCATAATGCGGGAGACGTCTTGACCGAAGGACTTTTATATATTCTTGCAGTTATCCAAGATGAAGAAGACGAGGAAGTATATTACTATTATTATTATGATATCGTGCTTCATGAGGGTTACGGCACCATATCTTGCACGGGCATGACAAGCGACGGTTATACTTTATACTACATTGTAGACGGCGGCGAGCCGACACCTGCTACTCCGTCACAAATAGACGAGGGAGAAAATATTTATGTCAATGAATATGTGGAATATGCTCAGTTAGAACACGGTGTATTTATGTTGAATACTTATACTAGCAACGGGCAAAATATTTATTATTTTACGGGCATAGACTACATAGAGCCCACTCAAACAATGTTGGCAAATGGAGAGAATCTATACGTCACCAACGGTTTGATTATATCGTATGCAGTGGTAGGGTATACCGGTATTATCTCTGAAGTTGTGATACCGTCTGAATATTCGCCCGCAGACGGCATAAAAAGCTATCTTATTACCAAGGTTTGTTCATATTACGAAGCAGTTGATTATTCGTTCAACGCTAATTCGATTGTTGTATCTATAACAATTCCTTCGAGCGTGAAGATTATTGCAGATGCGGTATTTGCCGATATGGTCAATCTAAGTTATGTAAAGCTTGAGGGCATGTTTGAAGCAATTTCAATCGGGGACTATGCCTTTTTGGGCTGTTATAATTTGCAGGAATTTTTATCGAACAGAACTTTGCTTGACAAAGAGGGCAACACGATAGATTATAGCCATAACGCGTTTACAGGTACGGCGATAAGTTGACAAGAGGATTTATGCGCAAAAACTTTTATTTAATATTTTCGGCCATTATCGCTTTGGTCGTTTCAATTTCAATTTTCGTAATTATTGGATTATTTTACAAAAAACAAGACGATTCGCCCACAACGGAGGGAATTTTAACAGATATTTCGGCCGAATTCATATGTGAAGAAGAATTATTCGAAGGGACCGAGTTAGAAGACTTAAGACAATACTTAACCGTCGAAGCAATATATGATAACACTTTAGCGTCAACGGTCACCGATTACGATTTGTTGGGAACTTTGATAGCCGGAGATTGTATCGTTACAGTTACATACCGTAATAAGACGACGAGCTTTATCGTTACGATAAAAGTTGCGATGATACCCGTCGAAACACCCGAGACCGAAGATATCTGGGGAGAGTATATTTGTTCTTTTTATGAATCGCAAACGGTATATCTTAACCTATACGAAGATTATAGTTATGTCTTATCAGAGGGCTTTGAGCAGCTTGCGACAGGCTCTTTTGACATAATTAATGACAACAATATCCGAATGGAATATGGAGAAAATAGGGTATATCTTTCCCTTGATAATAAAAACGGCATTGCCGAGTTGACTGACCTTACGGTGGGACGTAGTAAGATAGCGACATATACCTTTTTAGAAAGCGGTGTTGGAGCCGTCGATGCAGAGTATACTTTATTTTTATATCGGGATTTCTATTATAGAATAGATAAGCGATATGTTAATAAACTAAGTTACGAGCTAAGTTTATTCGGAACTTATTCGTATTTGGACAATAATATACTGCGGTTAACTTATCTTGACACACATTCCGATATCGTATTATCTTCATCGGATACTTCTTATTTGCCGATAGAATTGGCTTATGAACTCAGAATCATAGGAGAGTTTGTAATGACAGAAAGCGATGAGTTTTGCGATACCGAATATATATTGACCTTGCTTCCCGAACAAAGTTATAAATTGACAGTAACCAATTATATTCAAGGTAATTATTTAAGCGGAGCGGTAGAAAGAGGAGTATACAGGCGGGAAGGAGATAAAATAGTTATTTCATATTGGGATAACACAAAAATTATTTTAGGTGAAACCGATAGCTTTAGTCTATGCTATATCTATTCATACCAAAGCTTCAAATCTCAGATAATATACCAACTTAAGATTTTTTATGACGGCGGTTCGGAGTATGGGTTTGCCCTTGACGCGTTGTCGGAGCAAAACTTGGACTTTAGTAATGAACAAGGTCATTTTGAAAAGGTAGATTTATCGGGAACTATCTTGCTTAATTGTGATTCGGGAGAAGATATCGCGGTGAATATCCTTGATAAAAATAACTTTCTATTAATAAATGATTTTGCAGGGCGGTATTTGTGTGAGGATGCCGATATCGCGTATGAGTTGAACATTGCATGGGACGGTAGTTATACCCTATACATAGGCGGAATAAGTTCCAATGGGGTCTGCGAATTCAGTTATGGATACATAAAGTTGAGTGACACATTGTTCGTCGACTTAAAACACGATGCCACTTTTGATTTGATTGGCAACCTCGGTATAGAGATGACATGCAATATCCCCACAATCTTCGTTCAAAGCGCCACGCTTAACCTCGAAAATGTGACACTTAACATTAGTACCCTATATGGAGACAGCTTGTCCGTGCCCGTGTTAAGAGAATATGTAACCAACTTTTCGACAGAGGAAGAGGGAGTATTCCTCGGTACAATTACTTATAACAGCTGGCAATATAGATTCCAATACACTATAACGGCACAAGAAGTGCCCTCGCATATTAAGGTATATAATTTACCAAAAAATACATTTATAAACAATGAATTGAATATCGACCTTCTCTATCTTGAGGTAATCTCGAATTTTGGAAATGTTACTGTCATCGATAGTGTCTCTTCGGAATGGATACAGAACTTCAATACTTCGGCTTCGGGCGATTATACTATGATTGTGACGTATAGCGGAATGAACTATTATCACAACTATACGGTATTGCTTCAAACCGAAGCGGTGAGTATAAGTGTTGGAAGTATTACCGCTGAATACAATATCGGAGACGAATTTATTTTTGACAATGCGTATATTAATGTCTTGTATAATAACGGTCACATTGCCTCTATTGCGATTTCAAGCGATATGCTCTCGGATTTTTCTACCGACAACGAAGGAGTGTTGCTCGGCACTATTACATATCTCAATCTAAAATGTTATTTTGAATATACGGTACACAAATTAGTTCCATTAAATACAGTATTGCTCGGTGAAAGTGTTACCGTTTATACCACGAACAATGCCGAATATGCGTATATGCCGAAATTTGTATTTGCACCCGAGGATGACGGACTGTACCTATTCCGAACCATAGGAGAGATAGACACTTTCGGTTATCTGTATGATGAGGACGGCACATTGATAAGGACAAATGACGATTATGGATTAGACCTTAATTTTGGAATAGCGTATCCGATGAAAGCGGGTAGTGTGTACATAATTGCCGCAAGATTGCTTATTACACCTATGGGGTTTTTCGATTTTTGCATTCAGCGGGTAGGGGATTACAGTATTTCCGATTCGGAGAC
>CAYOYS010000120.1:0-4572 GCA_964408255.1 uncultured Christensenellaceae bacterium
CTTTAGCGCGAAAGAAAAGGAATATTAACTCGAAATTAGGCTTAAAACCTCAAATTCCCTTACCAAAATATAAAAAAAGATATTTTTATATAAATTAAGTATTCACAGCACATATAGTTGTGGTATAATAATCTATACACAATATATTGGGAGATTCTGCACTTGAGCTTAAAAAAAATCGAATTACAGGGTTTCAAATCCTTTGCAAACAAGACGGTCATTGCCTTTGATAAGGGCTTTAACTGCATCGTCGGACCGAACGGCTGCGGCAAAAGCAATGTAGCGGACGCAATCCGCTGGGTTCTCGGCGAGCAAAGCCCCAAGACTTTGCGCGGCGGCAATATGAAAGACGTCATTTTTTCGGGCACTGCCAAGTTACCGCAAATGTCATATGCCGAGGTTTCGTTGTACTTTGACAATACCGACGGGATATTCAAGACCACCTATGACGAGGTTATAATTACGCGCAAGCTTTTCCGTTCGGGAGTAAGCGAATATTACCTCAACCACAGTTTGCGCCGTTTGCGCGATATCGTGGACCTTATGCGAGATACGGGCGCGGGGCGAGAGGGTTATTCGATAATCGGTCAGGGCAAAGTCAGCGAGATTATGAACAGCAGACCGATTGACAGACGGCGGATATTCGAGGAGGCGGCGGGCATTTCGCGTATCAAGGCGGAGAAAATCGAGACCGAACGCAAACTCGAGAACACTAACCTCGATATATTGCGTCTTGCGGATATATTATTCGAAATTGATAACAGGTTGACGCCGCTAAAAAAGCAGGCGGACGCAGTCAGAAAATATCAGGAATACAGAGAACAGCTGAAGTATCAAGAACTTAATTATTTTTTGTATCAGACACGCTATTCTGAGACTCAGAAGTTACAGCGCAACGCGCGGATTAAGGAGCTTTGCGAGGCGATAGGCGACCGCGAAGCCGAGCTTGTTGCAATCGCGTCCAAAAATGCAGAATATCTTGCGGAGAACGAGGAATTAGAAAAAAGGATAAGGACGCATCTTGAGGAAAAGGAAAGGTTGAAAGTTGCTACGGAAAAAGCGTCGTGGCAGATGACTGTGCATAAGGCAAAATTCGATTCGTTGACCGCGGACACCGAGAAACTGACCAAAGAAAAGGCAATTTTAGGCAGCGAACTTGCGGCGCTCGACGAGGAGCTCGGAGAAGCGCGCGCGATGTTGGATATCAAAATCAATGAAAAGATTACATCAGAACTTAAGCTCAACGAGCTTGAGGCGCAGTTGGGCGCGCTGATTGCGGATATCCTCGGCAAAGAAAGCAACATCGAGTTGACGAACACTAGCCTATTCAGCGAACTAGGACGACTGTCAGACGTTAAGAGCGAGCATGCAAGAGCGGTCGCGGAGGATGAGGCGCTAAGGCAAAGACGAGATATGCTAGGAGAGGATATCGAAGCTATTCGCGCTCTTATTGCGCGCGAGGAGAGCGGCGTCCGCGAAGCGGCAAAGAGTCTTGAGAAAATAGAGCGGAAGCGCGCCGAGCTTAAGCAGAGGCGCAACGCGCTAGCCGCACAGTTCAACGAGAACCAATACAAATTGAGAACACTTGGCGCTGAGCTTGCCTCGTTGGGCAACGCTATCGGCAAGAAAGAGGAACGAATTGCCAACTTGACCGCTGTTATCGGGCAATACAATAATTATCATGATGCCGTCCGCAACACTATGCGCGACGCGCAGACCGACCCCGAGCTTGCCTCGCACATCATCGGAGTCGTCGGTCAGCTGATAAGGGTGCCGAAACAATTCGAGCTTGCTATCGAAACGGTACTTGGCGCTTCTGTTCAAAATATCGTAACCCATGACGAGGACGGCGCGAAGTACATTATTGGGTATCTCCAAAAAAAGGAGTACGGCAGAGTTACTTGTCTGCCCTCGAATAAGATTAGGGCGCAAAGCTTAGCTTACGAATACCTTGGAGCGCTGCAATATGACGGAGTATTCGGCATTGCCAAAGACCTTATCGAATACAAGGGCGAACACGCGAATATAGTCGGGAATCTGCTCGGGCGTACCGTTATTGTTGAGAATATTGACCTTGCCAAGACACTTGCCAACAGATATGATTACGGGTTCAAAATCGTAACGCTTGACGGTACTATTTTTGACCCGAGAAGAACGATTACAGGAGGTAGCGCCACTCGACGCCATTCGATGCATTTTGGATACGAACGCGAGCTCAAAGAGGCAAAAGTAGAGTTGCAAGAGCTTAAAGCAAGGCTGTCAGAGACGGAGAAAGGAATCGCGGACAAGGAGAGCAAGGCAAAGGAATATCAAGACGCTATCAACTCGGACAAGGAGGAGTTGCACGGTCTTGACGTAGCGAGTGCCACCGAGACCCAAAAGGCGGAACAATGCACGATAAGAAGTGCGGAAGCCCGAGAAAGTCTGGAAAAGCTTGAGCATGAAAGAGCCGCAATAGTATTGAGAATAGAATCGCTATGCTCTATTATCAAGGCGGTAGAGTGCTCGACAAGCGATATCGAAGTCAAGAAAAAGAGCGCGGACGAGTTGCTCGAGCAGTCAAAGCTTGAAGCGGAGCATAAAAAGAAGGCGCGCGACGGCTTGCAAGACACCGTTACTCAGCTTAAAATTGTTGTGTCCGGTCTTGGAGTCGAGGTCGATAAAATCGAGGGCGATATCAAGCGCTTAGCGGACGCTGTATTGCAAAAAGCACGAGCGCTCGAGGGTTGTGAGATACAGCTTGCGCAGCTTGACATAGAGATAAAGGAGCACATTGCTTCCCGCCCCGCGCTGACTTACAGTGAGGACGACGGCAAGCGTATCTCGGAGATTGAGGACGCGGTCAAAGTCTATGACGTGCGACGCGAAGAGATAAAAAGCAAGCAGGCGGAGCTTGACAAAACGCGCGCGCATGTCACCGAGACGGTTAAGCTTATGTCCGAGGACCGCACCCGCGAAGAAGGACACCTCGAGCGTATCGATAGCGAGCTTTCGGCGATGACGGAAAGGGTACGCAACGAATACGGTCTTGAATACGAGGACGTAGTAATATTCGCGGCGGAGGACTTCGACCACCGCAAAGCGTCCTCTGAGATTAACTCGCTTAAGGGGCGAATCAATCAACTTGGTCAAATCAACTTTAACGCGATAGACGACTACGAGGCGGAGAGTCTGCGCCGTGCAGAATACGCCAAGCAAGTAGAGGACCTTCAAAAAGCGGAAAAAGACCTCGGCGAGCTGCTTAGACGGATTACCGACGATATGGCGGAGCGCTTTAAGAAAAACTTCGAGCAAATCAACCAAAATTTTAAGAAGACTTTTACCGACTTGTTCGGGGGCGGTAAGGCAGAACTTGTGCTCGAGGACAACGAAGAGGAAGAATTCGAACGCGGTGTGGATATTTGCGTCCAACTCCCCGGAAAAGCGATGCGCCCATTATCGGCGCTTAGCGGCGGGGAGCAAGCACTTACCTCGATTGCGATACTTTTTGCGATATTAAGGCTTAGACCAATGCCGTTCGCCGTCCTTGACGAGGTGGAAACCGCGCTTGACGATTCCAACGCGCGCCGCTTTGCGCTATATCTCAAAAAGTATTCCCAAACTACAAAGTTCATCGTAATTAGCCACAAAAAACCCTCGATGGAGCAAGCGGATATACTGTTCGGTGTCACAATGGAGGAGCCCGGCTTGTCCAAGGTTATTACGGCGGCGTTCGAGGACGCAGTGCAGATTGCGGAAGCGAAATAATATGGGCTTTTTTGCAAGGATAGCCGAGGGGCTCAAGCGTACAAAGCAAGCGTTTTCAAGGCGGATTTACGAGGCGTTCAAGGGCGCGGCTCTTGATGAGGATTTTTACGAGGAGCTTGAAGCCGCATTGCTTTCGGCTGACGTCGGCGCGACTGCTACTGAGATGATAATAGAGCAGTTAAAAGATAAGGCTTTTGAACTACGACTGTCCAAGCCCGAGGATGCAAAAGGTGTATTCGCGGATATTCTCAAGGACATAATCGACTACGAAGTCGAGGAATACCGCTATCCTTTGTGCATACTCGTTGCGGGTGTCAACGGAGTGGGTAAGACAACCGCTATCGGTAAGCTCGCCAATCTTTTCAAAGAACTAGGCAAAAGCGTCGTGCTTGCCGCGGCAGACACTTTCCGCGCCGCGGCGTCCGAACAGCTTGCGGTATGGGCGGAGCGAAGCGGGGTGCGAATAATCCGCCACGACGAGGGCGCGGATGCGGCGGCGGTAGTATTCGACGCTATCGCAAGCGTAAAAGCCAAGAAAAATGATGTTTTGCTTATCGACACTGCGGGCAGGCTTCACAACAAAAAGAACCTTATGGAGGAACTGAAAAAAATCAACAGAGTGGTTGAGCGTGAATATCCCGAAGCCGATTACAGAAGCTATATCGTACTTGACGCGACTACGGGACAGAATGCGTTGTCGCAGGTTGAGATTTTTGACGAGGCTATTGATATTGACGGCATTGTGTTGACCAAACTCGACGGAACGGCAAAAGGGGGCGTAGTGCTTGCAATCGCCGCCGAATACGATATTCCCGTACTGTATGT
>CAYOYS010000121.1:0-4506 GCA_964408255.1 uncultured Christensenellaceae bacterium
GAATAAATTTTTGCAAAAATGACCTTTATCTAAAATATCGGCGAATTATCGGTTGCATTTTATTATTAAAGCGAATTAGTGGTCGTAATTTTATTGTTATATTTGGATATTAATACGCTTTGGCGAAGTACGCGGTTATACCTTCGTCCCCTTTCAAGGGCTTGCCGCAGCATACGCAACGCGTTCCGACTACCTCTTGCTCGAACGGCATGCAACGCAAGCTCGCCGCGGTCTCTTGCTTGATAACCGCCTCACATTCTGTCGAACCACACCACATCGCCTTGACAAAATTGCCGCTATCCACTGCCTTTTTCAATTCGTCAAGGGTATTGCATACAAGGATATGCGCATCGCGAAAGTCTCGCGATTTCTCAAGCATATTGCGCTGTATGTCGCTAAGCTCTTCTTCTACCGCTTGCGCGATGCCGTCAAAATCAAATGTTTTTTTCTCGTGAGTATCGCGCCTAACGAATACGCAGCTGCCGCTTTCGATATCGCGCGGGCCAACCTCTATACGCGCGGGAACACCTTTCATCTCCCATTCGTTGAATTTCCAACCCGGGCTTTGGTCGCGGTCGTCAATCTCGGCACGGATTCCCCTAGCGCGAAGCGACGCTTTCAGCTCTTTTGCTTTCTCGTTGACTCCGCCCTTGAACGCCGCAATCGGAATGATAATCACCTGCTTAGGCGCGACTGCCGGCGGCAGCACGAGTCCGCGCTCGTCGCCATGCGCCATAATCAGCGCGCCGATAAGCCTTGTCGAAACACCCCAACTCGTCTGAAACGGATATTTTAACACGCCGTCCTTGTCAAGGAACTGTATATCGAACGCTTTCGCGAAGTTTTGCGCAAGGTTGTGTGTCGTTCCCGACTGCAAGCTCTTGCCGTCAAGCATCATTGCTTCCATGGTGTATGTCGTTTTCGCTCCCGCGAACTTTTCTTTTTCGCTCTTTCTGCCTACGATTACGGGAATGGCAAGCACGTTTTCGGCGAATTCTTTATATACTTCGAGCATCTTGAGCGCTTCATCCTCCGCCTCCTCTTCGGTGGCGTGAACGGTGTGACCCTCTTGCCACAAAAACTCCGACGTGCGCAAAAACGGACGGGTGGTCTTCTCCCACCGTACCACGTTCGCCCATTGATTAATCATTACGGGTAAATCTCGCCAACTTTGAATCCATTTGCTGTACATGTTGCCGATAATCGTCTCACTTGTCGGTCTGACGACGAGCTTCTCGGGCAGTTCCTCATCCCCTATGTGAGTGACAAGCGCCACCTCGGGCGCGAAGCCCTCGACGTGCTCCGCCTCTTTCAAAAGGTAGCTGTAGGGAATGAACATCGGAAAATATGCGTTCTCGTGACCGGTCGCTTTTATGCGCATGTCAAGCTCGCGCTGAATATTCTCCCATATCGCGTAGCCGTAAGGTCGTATTACCATCGTTCCTTTGACCGGCCCGTAATCGACAAGCTGTGTCTTGATAACGACGTCCGTATACCATTGCGGAAAATCCTTGTTGATGTCCGCTATTTCTTTGACGAATTGCTGATTGCCGCTTGCCATAATTACCTCTATCCCGAATTCTAAGAAAACATTGAATAATATAATGATTCCTAACTGATTTTACTACTTTTTATAGTAATAGTAAACTATTTTCCATCCAATATGGTTAACATATTAATAAATAGTAATGTATAATATGGCAAGAGCCGACTGCCGCTTCTAGCGCGCGGCGACAAATCGCGGCAGCCGATTGACATAATGTTTTGATGCAAAACGCCGCAAGGAGTTGATTATGAAAAGATATCTTGATGAGATGACCGCAACGCTAAAGGAGCTTATCGCAATAGACTCGGTTATGGGGTCGCCCTCACCTAATGCGCCGTTCGGCAAGGGAGTGAGAAAAGCGCTCGACTACGCGCTGTCTTTGACGGGCTCAATCGGGCTAAAGACCAAGGATATCGAGGGCTATATCGGCTATGCCGAGACGGGCGAGGGGGAGCTTTTTGGAATATTGACTCATCTTGATACAGTGCCGCTCGGAGAGGGGTGGAAGCATCCGCCGCTATCGGCCGCAATCGAGGACGGCAAGCTGTACGGACGCGGTGCGGAAGACGATAAAGGCCCCTTTGTCGCAAGCCTTTACGCGCTCAAGGCGTTGCTTGACCAAGGTCTTACGCCAAAGGCGCGCATACGCCTAATATTCGGATGCAACGAAGAATCGGGCTGGAAATGTATCGAACGCTATCTTGCGTCCGAGGAAGTGCCCGTTCGCGCGTTTTCGCCTGACGGCTGTTTCCCCGTAATCAACTGCGAAAAGGGAGTAGCGCATTATGAACTGAGCTTTGAAAAGCCCGAATGTGTGGAATATATCTTGTCCGGCGAGCGAGTCAATGTGGTGCCGGACAAAGCGGACGCAGTGCTTCAAGCAAGCGCGGGTATAGTTGTTGACGCAATCGGGGCGGACGTCACCGTGAAAAAGGCGGACAACGGCAATTATATTATAACTTCGAAAGGAAAATCAGTACACGGTTCAACTCCGCAAAAAGGCAAAAATGCCCTTGTTGCGCTGCTTAGCGCAATCAGCGCCGCCGACCCCGTGCTTGACAAAATCGCGAAAGGCGTTGCCGATTACAACGGCAATGCTTGCGGGCTCGGCATCGCGGACGAGGCAAGCGGATTATTGACGCTTAACGCGGGCTATATGAGGACGGAAAACAAACAATTGACGCTCGGCATCGATATCCGCTATCCCGTAAGCTATCACGAAAAGGATATTAGAGAACGCCTTGCAGCTTACTTCGATACTGCCACAATCCGCCTTGCACACTCGCACGACAGCCTATATTTCCCCAAAGACAATGCCCTTGTCAAGACGCTGCTTGAGGCGTACAACGAAGTAACGGGCGAAAATGCCGAGCCGATTGCAATCGGGGGCGCGACTTACGCAAGAGCGTTGCCGCAAGCGGTAGCGTTCGGCGTGACTTTCCCGGGCGAGGACAGCTTGGCGCATCGAATCAATGAGCATATAACGCTTGCCAATTTATTAAAGGCAAGCGAGATATATAAGCATGCCTTAAAAAAGCTCTGTTTTTGATTGCACAAAAATCGCAACGCGGTAAAAAGCCTTAGCGGTCAAATCGGGGCATGGTATATTGATTTTACAATATCGGGCAAGGTGAGTTTGCCGAACTGCAAAGTTTGTCCAAAGCAAAGTCCGCTCAATGCAAAGTCCGCTCAATGCAAAGTCCGCTTAATGCAAAGTCCGCTTAATGCAAAGTCCGCTTAATGCAAAGTCCGCTCAATCCAAAGTCCGCTCAATGCGAAATCCAATTAAAAGAACGGCGTTGAGCCGTTCTTTATACTTTAGCTTTTAATAATAAAAATATGCTATTCGGGTTTTTTGCGGCTAAAGCATTTTGTCCTTATAACAGAATCCTCAATGCTCAAATTCTCTCTCGTACACATATGGTTAGTGTTATATATACAATTCGCGTCGCATTGTACTACAATCTCCGTCTCGTCAAGCAACTCGATATCGGGAGCCGCCTCGTATTCCGCGAATATCTGCGAAAGCGCGCCGCCCTCCCTCCTTACCTTGGTACGACAGACCGCGTTCTCGGAAATGTTGATAATACCCGCGGTGCAATGGTCACGGCTATTATATTCGCAGTTATTTGTTGTGCATCTCAATCCTTTCATCTTTTCCTCCGACAGTAATTATATTATTAACGCGCAAGATAAAATTATTCAGAATGACGAATAGACAAAAGAGAATTGGTAAAATCAAATTGCCGACCTTGTAATTGTAAGCAAAATATGTTAAAATCACAACGGAGGCGTCATATGAAAGTAGTGTTGCTTGAGGATTTGAAAGGGAAAGGCAAAAAAGGAGATGTGATAAGCGTTAGCGATGGATACGCGGCTAATTTTCTTATTCCGAGAAAAATAGCGGTTGACGCAAGTGCTTCGGTGCTCAACGAGCTTACTCAAAAAAAAGCCGCGGAAGCGCTTCGCGCAAAGAATGAAAAGGAAGAAGCGCAAAAAGTAAAGGACGCGTTATCTTCAGCGACTGTAAAAGTCAAGGTAAAATGCGGCGAAAGCGGCAAGATATTCGGTAGCGTAACGGCGAAAGAGATTGCCACCGAGCTTACTTCGATGGGCTATACGGTGGATAAGAAAAACATAATTATAAAAGAACCGATTAAAAAAATCGGACGCGAAATGATAGAAATCAAGTTATATCACGAGGTAATCGCGCGCGTTAACGTTGTCGTCGAAGCGGAATAAAAAAATGTTTTGACAGCGAAAGTTGTCTGTAATTTTTAATAAATACTAATAAAATGATGTTTGTTTGCTATATAAACAAAAAAGCGGATTTTGCTCCGCTTTTTTGTATGCAAGAGTTAACTATTGCTTACAATGCGACCATACTCAGCATATGTGCTTGCGCATGATATGACCGAGTTCGGCTTATGCGCTTGTATATGATATGACCATACTCGGCT
>CAYOYS010000122.1:0-4472 GCA_964408255.1 uncultured Christensenellaceae bacterium
TTACTGCGGATAGGTCGATATGATTAAGCAATAACGGATAATATCGTTATATGGTAAAGACTTTGCGAGCGTTGTGGGCATCTTATCGCCGCAAATATGTATCCATTCTGTCAAGCATACAAGCACATTTTTTCAATATAAACCTATGTGATTGTGAGAAAAACAATCCGTTTATGGTTTAATCTTTTAAGCGCCGTCAGAGTTGTGACGCGAGCTTTTTTATATATGCCGCAAGACCCTCTTTGTAAGGCGCGGTACGCAGCGCGTATTCGATATTCGCTTGCAAAAACCCGAATTTGTCGCCGATATCGTAGCGTATGCCCTCGAATTCGTAGGCATATACGCCTTGTTCCTTTATCATAAGGTCGATTGCAACCGACAGATATATTTCGTTTTTATAAATCGGCGTACGCTCAAGCGCATCAAAAATATCCGGTGGCAATACGAACCTGCCTAAGCTGCATAAGTTGGAGGGAAGTTCGGATATAGGAGGTTTTTCGATTATTTTCAAAACCTCGGTCAGCCGCCCTTCCTTATTCCCTGATTTGATAACGCCGTATTTTATCGCCTCTTCGCTCGGTCGGTTCTGCACCCCCAATATCGTCTTGCCCGTCTTGTAGTATGCGTCTATTAATTGCTTTGTGCAAGGATTCGTAGGATTATAAATTATATCGTCCCCAAAAAGCACCGCGAAAGGCTCGTCGCCTATATGCTCTCGTGCAAGCATAACCGCGTCGCCGTTACCTCTTAACTCTTCCTGAAGTATAAAGGTAAAGCTTGCCTTCTGCATAAGTTTATCCACGGTCTGTAGATTTGTTCTATCTCGCAACGCGTCGTACATCTCGTTCGCGCTGAAAAACTCGCGTATTGAATTCTTGTTTTTCCCTACGATAATTACAATATCCGTAATGCCGCTATCCACCGCCTCTTGCACCACATATTGAATAGTGGGCTTGTCAACTATCGCTAACATTTCCTTAGGTACGGACTTTGTGACGGGCAAAAACCGCGTTCCGAGTCCCGCTGCCGGTATTACCGCTTTTTTAACTGATTTCATAATTTTCTCCGATTAATTGAGGAATTTTACTCCCGCATAAATTTTTCTCATTTTAACATAGATTCCTTTTTATGTAAATGTTTTTACTCTTTTGTCACACCAAGCTTATGCCTTATATTGACTAATATGCGGTTTTTTGGTATATTTATTACGATAGAAAATCAAACTTTAAGAAAAGGACAAAAAATGAAATATGATTATTTGATTGTAGGCGCGGGACTTTACGGCGCGGTGTTCGCGAATATCGCGGCAAAAAAAGGCAAACGCTGTCTGGTTCTCGACAAAAGGTCGCATATAGGGGGCAATATCTACACCGAAAAGCTCCAAGGCATCAATGTGCATCGGTACGGCGCGCACATATTCCACACGAGCAATAAAAGGGTGTGGGACTTTGTCAACCAATTCGCCGAATTCAACAATTATGTCAATTCGCCTATCGCGATTTATCGAGACGAGTTATATAATTTGCCTTTCAATATGAACACTTTTAGCCGCATGTGGGGTATTAAGACCCCCGACGAGGCAAAGGCGGTAATCGCCGCCGACATAGCGCGCTTGAATATAACCTCTCCCAATAATCTCGAGGAACAAGCGCTTATGCTTGTGGGAACGGACGTCTACGAAAAGCTGATTAAAGGCTACACCGAAAAGCAATGGGGACGACCGTGCAAAGAGCTCCCCGCATTCATTATCAAACGGCTGCCCTTACGGTTCACATACGACAATAATTACTTCAACGACAGCTATCAAGGAATACCGATTGGCGGCTATACGGGTATAATTGAAAAGTTGTTGGAGAACTCGGAGGTATTATTGAACACCGATTACTTTGATTTTATCAAAGAAAACAAGGACGCGGCGGTCAAAACGGTGTTTACGGGTATGATAGACGAATTTTTCGACCGTCGCTACGGCGCGCTCGAATACCGCTCTTTGCGCTTTGAAACCGAAGTGCTTGACACCGACAATTATCAAGGTAACGCGGTAGTCAACTACACCGAAGCAACTGTTCCTTACACTAGGATAATCGAACACAAACATTTTGAATTCGGCACTCAGCCAAAGACTGTAATTACCCGCGAATATTCGAGCGAATGGACGGTGGGAGCAGAGCCTTATTATCCTGTCAACAACGAGCAAAACAACGCTTTGTACGAAAAATATGCCGCGCTTGCCGTGTCCTTGCAAGATGTATTGTTCGGAGGTAGGCTGGGCACTTACAAATACTACGATATGGATAAGGTAATCGCGGCGGCGCTTTCCGATGCCGAAAAGGAGCTTGCAATATGTTGAAGCTATTCGACATAACGCTACCCGCGGCGGGAAGCGGTTATGCGCGTCTTTATTACAATTCCTTACCGCAAACCGAGCCCGAAAACGGCACTCTAACGGTTCCGAAAGGCGGCATAATCTCTTTCGACACCTATTTTAACTGCTTTTCCTATTCAAAATTCAAAAAATATACCGTTGTCGAAGACATATCCGTTCGACTTTCGCTTTCGGGCGAATTCGAAGTCCGTCTTTACGCGCTCAACGTCGCAAAGCCCGACGAAAAGCGGCAGCTTCAATCCGTGCGTTTTTGCTCGGACTCAAGAGCGGAATCCCTTATCCGATACTCCCTTGCGGAGCTTGACGGTGAAGGTCTGTTGTATATCGAACTCGAATCGAAAAAGGACGGAAGTATCTTTTTTGGCGGAGAATATATCACAGATAAGCCCGGACGCAACGAGGCAAAAATAGCGTTGGTATTCTGCACCTATCGGCGGGAAGAGTATCTTTTTGCCAATATTCGACGCATCAATTCCTACCTCGACGACAACCCCGATATAAAAGCTTGCTTTAGGGTTATCGTAATAGATAACGGCAATACGATAGACCCCTCCGCGGTAGGGTTTGAGCTTTTTCACAATCCCAATCTCGGCGGCTCGGGCGGTTTTACAAGAGGGATTATCGAGGCGATAAAACAGCCCGATACCACGCATTTTCTTCTAATGGACGACGATATACGAATTGACCCGAATATTTTGAGAAAGACATTAGGTTGCTTGCGTTATGCGAAAGATATCAAGCGTTTTGCAATCGGCGGAGCTATGCTCGAGCTGGAAAATCCCTATATCCAATATGAAATGGGGGGACTTACCTCGGGACTTAGGCTAAGTTCGGTAAAGAATAATCATGATTTGTCCACCGTTAGCGCCGTGCTCGACAACGAGCGGTATGAATACTTCAACTACAACGCGTGGTGGTATATGTGTATGCCTGTGTCCGCAGCAGAAAAAGGCTTGCCACTGCCCCTTTTTATAAAATGCGACGATATAGAATACGGATTGCGCTTCGCGGGCGACATTATGATAGTCAACGGCATCGGCGTATGGCACGAAAGCTTTATCAACAAGCACAGCGCCGAACTTGAATACTATGTAATACGCAACGAAACCATTATTGCCGCGCTATATTTTCCCAAAGTCACGGTTTTTGGACTGTTCGTCAAGCTACTTCGCGCGGTGGGATTTAGACTTGTATTCCACCGCTATTACGAGGTGGAATTGATTTTCAAAGCTATTTCGGACTTTCTCAAAGGTCCCAAGTATCTAATGTCGCTTGATGCTGAGGCGTTGCATAAGACGCTTCGCGAAAACACCCCAAAATATCTTGACGATAAGCAGCTGTTGGAATTAGAAAATGTTAAGTTCGATGAAGACGCCGCCGCAAGCTCTGCTACGCAAAAAGGCTGTTTTCTCCTACAATTGCTGACTCTTAACGGTTACTTGATTCCAAAGGCGTTTTATGCCAAAGCGGATAAGGTCTCGTATCGAGTCATAGACATCAATACGAGAAAACCTTCTAATTTTTTCAAGGCTATCAAGGTTCTACAATACAATAAAGAACTCAAAAAAGGCTTCGTGACAACGCTCAACAAAGGCAAACTGCTCTCCTCGGGGGCGCGGCTTATCGCTGTCTTTTTTAACCTTTTATTCAAGTATCGCAAGACATCAAGGGCATATCGAGCGGCACTGCCTCGCCTTGGCTCATACGATAATTGGAAAAAGTTGCTAAAACTTGATGATTAATGCTCAAGGAAGCAATGTATTTATACATTGCTTCCTCAATTAACTTGCCAATAGGCAAACACCTTTCGTAAAGCAAATATCATTACTAAGTGATATGATTTTTCAGTAAAAACTATAAAAGCGGTCTATAAGAAGTCCGTTTTTATCTAATCTCGCCCCGCACCAACTTGCCGATAGACAACTATTATTCGTAAAGCGAATATCATTTTTTCGTAAAAAAAATATCATCAAAAGAGTTGAAATTCAAAAGTACTCCATATATTGTTTATTTTTTGCGAAGAAACATATCATTAAAAAAACACTCAAAAGACCCCATTAAGGTTCTTTCACGCGTTCATTTTATC
>CAYOYS010000123.1:0-4387 GCA_964408255.1 uncultured Christensenellaceae bacterium
TTGTCAATGTCTTTTGCGATTTATCCCGACTCAAATGTGCCAAAGGCTATGCATATAGGCAAGTTGCGCAAGCATAAAAGCGTTTGAACGGGCTTACCATGTCGCCACCGGCTCAACTCTTTATGTAGGGCTTTTCGGATATTAATTAATATTACCATGTTTTTCATTGATAATATGCGCGATTAGTGTTATGATTTAATTAGTGATGCTTTCGGATAAAATTAAGCGGAGGTTTTTATGTCGTCTTTTATAGAAACGGCGTTCAATTTCGATACTCAACATGCCCCGTTAGGCATAATTGCGCTCGAAGGCGCGAGAACGCTTGCGGAAAAGGTGGACAAATACCTCGTTGGTTGGTACAATTCCGAGGCAATTAAACAGAACAAACCCTATCGCAAAAAAAGCTTCTTAGTAGACTGTATATGTCCGCGTTTCACCTCGGGCGACGGCAAGGCGCTCATTAAAGACTCCGTAAGGGGAATGGATATTTATCTTATGTGTGACGTGGGCAATTATAGTTGCATGTATAACATGTTTGGTAGCGATGTGCCAATGTCGCCGGACGACCATTTTGCGGATTTGAAGAGGGTTATAAGCGCAATAAGCGGCAAGGCCGCCAATTTGTCCGTCATTATGCCGTTGCTTTACGGCGGCAGACAGCATAAGCGCACTGCGCGCGAATCGCTCGACTGCGCAATGATGCTCAAAGAACTTGAGAATATGGGCGTCACCGAGATAATTACCTTCGATGCGCATGACCCACGAGTTCAAAACGCCACCCCGCTTATGGGCTTTGACAATTTTATGCCGACTTATCAGCTTATGAAGGCATTGCTTAGAAAGTTTCCGGATATCAAAATCAACAATGACCATTTTATGGTGGTAAGCCCTGACGAAGGTGCAATGAACCGTAATATTTATTACGCTTCGATACTCGGACTTGACCTCGGCATGTTCTATAAGCGCCGCGACTGCTCCACGATAATCAATGGGCGCAATCCGATTATGGCGCACGAATATATCGGCAGTGCGGTTATGGGAATGGATGTATTCGTAGCCGACGATATAATCGCAACGGGCGATTCGTTGCTTTCGATTGCCTCGCAGCTTAAAGAGAGGCGCGCCAACAGGATATTTCTCGGTGCGACTTTTGCATTGTTCACCGAGGGCATAGATAAGTTCCGCAAAGCGTACGAGGAAGGAATCATCGACGGCGTAATCTCTACCAACTTAACCTATAACCGCGCCGAGCTGCTCGACGAGCCGTGGTACATTGCGGGGGAGATGAGCAAGTTTATCGCATACATCATCTCTGCTTGCAACCAAAACTTGTCCGTAAGCAAGTTGCTCGACCCGCACGACAAAATTAACGAACTTATTGACAAATATTCACAGGCATAGTATTATTAAAAGGAAGCAATGAATAAATACTCATTGTTTCCTTAATTTAGCGCAGTCCGCTTGGTATTGCGTCTTTGGAGGTCGCAATGAAGATTAAATGGCTGGGCCATTCTTGCTTTTTGCTGGAAGAGAGCACGGGCACTAAGGTCGTAACCGACCCCTACTCTTGCGAGGTCGGACACAAGATGCCGTCCGTCGAGGCGAATGCCGTCACTGTTTCGCACAACCACAAGGACCACAACAATATCTCCGCCGTAGGCGGCAACCCCGAGATTATTTCTTCTGTGGGCGCGTTTGAGGTGGGCGGCATCCATATATACAGTATTCCGTCCTTTCACGACGATAGCGGCGGCAAAATACGCGGAGGCAACTTAATCTTCAAGTTAAGGCTTGACGGCGTCGAGGTATGTCATCTCGGGGATATCGGTCAAGAATGCTCCGCAAAGATACTAGACGCTATCGGCTCCACCGATGTACTTATGCTTCCCGTTGGAGGAACTTACACTATTGACGCGAAGACGGCGAAAGACTATGTTGACAAGATAATGCCCGATATTGTGATACCGATGCATTATAAAACTGAAGATTGCGTTTATAATATAGATTATGTGGATAGCTTTTTGGATTATTTCGAGAAGAACAGCATAACTTATATCAAGGGCGACGAATTGGAGCTTGACCGTACGCAGTTCGGTCGTGATTTTGCGACAAAGGTCATAGTATTTCAACCGCTCGAATAAATTAGCAGCCGTAGCAAGATAAACGGTTTCCGATACGCGGGCTTGCAAATACCGCAAAAAGTGCGAGCACATGCGCTCGCTAATCGCGACACTCTACCCACTTTTCTTTCTTGATTTACACCCCGCCAACATTATTTCGCGGCAAACGAGGTATATATGACGAATTGAACCGACAACAACTTTAGTTCTAATCTTGCGCCCTTTTGGTTTTTGCGTTTTTCAACCGGCTTTAAGGCGCGATTTTACAAAAGCTTTGATTATTAGATATACGCAGAAGTCTTGAATACAACTTTACATCGATATTACCCCAAAGAACGGCCGCAATCAATGCGGTATTTATAAAATAACTTTAGCAGGAGGCAAAATGGAAAAAATAGAATGGAAGGATATTTCACGCGAAACGCTTGAAAAAAACAATATTTTTGGTCTGCGCGACATCGCGAGGCGCGCGGGTGTAAGCTCCCCGACGATTTTGAAAAAGGAAGCGCTTATTCAAGCGATTCTAAGCATAAAAGACGGCGAACCGCCGCAACCGCCGCGAAAGCGTGGCCCCAAGCCTAAAAAGACAACGGCAGTAAAAGAGGAGTCCGCCGTATATTCAGAACAAAGTCCGCCCGCACCTATCGCCGAACAGCAACCCGCCGAGCCTGCTTCCTCAAAGGACACGGCGAGCAACGAAACGACTCAAAGCACGGATAATATCGTAAAACGCACATATATTCCGCAACAAGGACGGATAATCAATAGGTCTCGTCCCGAGCGCAGACAATTCTTTGAGGAGGAAATTTCGCTTGAAGATTGCGAAAAAAGAAGCGGAATACTCGAGATATTGCCTGACGGCTACGGCTTTTTAAGGGCGGACAGCTTCCGCAACAGCCCTAAAGATTCCTATATGTCCGCGATGAAGATAAGAAGACACGGGCTAAGGGCGGGAGACTATATCAGCGCGTACTGCAAAATAGCCGCGGAGGGCAAGCCGCCTGCTGTCGTTTCGATAATTGCGGTCAACGGCAAAGACCCCGCAACCCTCGCTTCGCGCAAATATTTTGATACTTTAATACCTATATTCCCCAACAGCCGCTTACGTTTAGAAGTACCCGGCATGCGCAACGAACTCGCGGTAAGGGCAATCGACTTGATTTCCCCGATTGGCAAGGGTCAGCGCGCCATGGTTGTTTCGCCGCCGAAAGCGGGCAAGACGACGTTGCTAAAGATGATTGCCCAATCTATCGCAGTCAATTATCCCGAAGTAAAGCTTCTTGTGTTGTTAATCGACGAGCGTCCCGAGGAGGTTACCGATATGCAACGCTCTATAAAGGGCGAAGTGATATACTCAACCTTCGACGAGGAGAGCGACAACCATATCAAGGTTGCAGAGCTTGTGCTATCGAGAGCAAAACGCCTTGTCGAAGAGGGCGAGGACGTTGTAATCCTCTTAGACAGTCTAACGAGAATGGCACGTGCGAATAATGTAATCGTGCCGTCCTCGGGCAAGACACTCTCAGGAGGCGTAGACCCTGTTTCGCTGTACTTTCCCAAGCGCTTCTTCGGAGCGGCGCGCAATATCGAGAACGGCGGAAGCTTGACGATAATCGCAACGGCGCTTGTCGATACCGGAAGCCGTATGGACGATATAGTGTACGAGGAGTTCAAAGGAACGGGCAATATGGAGATACATCTTGACCGCAGACTTTCCGAAAAACGCATCTTCCCCGCTATCGACCTTTTGAAGAGCGGTACGCGCAAAGAAGAGTTGCTTTTGACCCAAAAGGAGCTTGAGGGCGCGTACGCAATGCGAAGACTGTTGTCCGCAGGCGACACGCAGGAAGCGGCGGAAACCATTATCAATATGATGGCAAAGACAGTAACGAACGACGACCTTATCGCTCAGCTCAACATGCAGCTTATGAGTCTGCGCAAGCAAGGGTTTAGGCTATAAAACTCGCTATACCCAACGCAACCACAACAGCCTAGCGCGCTTCGCTTGCGCAAGGGTTCGGGCATAATCTGCGCCCACTATCGAATATTACCGCGCTTTCGCAAGCAAATATTTAGACAAGCACTGCTTGCTATCGAATATAACCATAACGCATTATTCGCAAAAATTATGCAAGTCAAGCTACTAACTAATTGGTAGTTTATAACAGTTCCTTTATGACATACGGAAAAGCATAACGCCTGACTCTTTGTCGGGCGTTATCTATGAAAAATACGGTTGAATTCTTCAGTTAATTTTTTGCGCGCTA
>CAYOYS010000124.1:0-4353 GCA_964408255.1 uncultured Christensenellaceae bacterium
GGGCTTAAGCCTTACAGATTTATAATTATGATAGTTGTGGTATTGGTATCCTGTACCGCAATCGCGTCGCTGTATCTGCCGGACAGAATGAGTAAGATTATTGGCGAAGGCATTACCGTAGAGGCGGTTACCGAGACACATCTTGGAAAGACCGTCTTTATCGAGGGTCTTTTGGGCGGAGAGGATATGCCCTTGCCAAAGCTAGTGCGAGAGGACGGCGGCATACTTGTAGTCAAAGAGCAAGACGGACGATTTTACGCGCAAATCATTCTTACCGAGACTGAGACGGATAAAGACGGCAACCCTGTGGGAATCAATCCCGCCCTTTTGGGTGTAGACGTAACTGAGTTGCCGCCTTTGATGTTGACAGAGGACGGCAATATGAAAATACCGCGGTTTTTACGAACGGTAGATGGTAGCGAGGACGGAGAGACTAAGCATGGTTATCTTGTACTCGACTCAAGTGGAAGCGTTCAAGTTGAGATGCGTCAAATAAGCCGTTCGGACATCATTTGGAAGAATGGTCTTATCATGCTTGCAATAACCTTGGTCAGCTCGATATTTTCGATAATCGTTGCGTTTTTGAGCTCACGCGTTGCGATGGGGTTCGGCTACGACATACGCAAGAAGCTGTTCGCAAAGGTCGTTTCTTTTTCCGAACAACAAGATGTGTTCGGAGCGTCCACATTGATAACTCGTGCAACGAACGACGTACAACAAGTGCAACAGCTCGTTATGATGGGTCAGCGCATGATGCTTAACGTTCCCGTTATGTTCATTGGCGGTATTTTTATGGCGCTTAAAAAGGATGCTAAAATGACCGTTGTCATTCTTGTTGCACTACCCGTTATAGTTGTATTGGTGCTTATAGTCGGACGGGTCGTTATACCGCTATTCAAATCCATTCAAGTCAAAATCGATGCGCTAACTCGTGTAACGAGAGAAAACATAACCGGTGTAAGAGTCGTAAGAGCTTTCCAAGCGGACGAGTATGAAGATAAGCGCTTCGATGAACGTAACAAAGATGTAACTTCGTTAGGGCTTAAAGCGGGAAGAATAATGTCTACTTTAATGCCGCTTATGACCTTTATTATGAGCGGAACATTGCTTTCGATAATGATTATTGCGACATTTCGAACGGATGCGCTTGTAAAAAGCGGAAGAACGGATTTTCAAATTATCGGTAACATGATGGCGGTTATACAATATATCGTCCAAATAATGTTCAGTGTTATAATGCTTACTATGATAATAATCATGGTTCCTCGGGCAAGCGTTTCGGCGGGACGTATCAACGAAGTGCTTGATTCAATCAATCCAATAACCGAGTCGCCGAACGGAATAGATAGTTATGACGCGGTAGAACATATAACTTATGAGAACGTATCATTTAGCTTCCCGAACGCTGCTAATCCCGCGATTGGGGGCATTAGCTTTACCGCTAAAAAAGGAGAGTTTATCGCCATTGTCGGCTCGACAGGAAGCGGAAAATCCACGCTTGTCAATCTTTTGCCTAGGCTATATGATACGACTGAGGGCAAAATTTTACTTAACGGAACGGATATCAAGGACTTTAAGCTGCAAGCGCTAAGGGGCAAAATCGGTTTTGCGCCGCAAAAGGCATTGCTGTTCAGCGGAAGCATAAGGGATAACATCTTATACGGCGCAACAGATACCACCGAAGCCAATCTTGCGGACGCGGCACGAGCGGCACAAGCGCTTGACTTTATCAACGGCAAGGAAAACGGCTTTGATTCGGGCGTGGAGCAAAACGGCGCGAACTTTTCGGGCGGGCAAAAACAGCGCCTTTCGATAGCTCGGGCTTTGGCAAGGCGACCGGATATCTACATTTTTGACGATTCTTTTTCCGCGCTTGACTTCAAGACAGACGCGATGCTTCGCAGCGAGCTGAGGAAGCGAACTAAAGAGAGCATTGTTTTTATAGTCGCGCAGCGAATCGGTACGGTAATGGATGCCGATAAGATAATCGTACTCGACCAAGGCAAAATGATAGGGCTCGGCACTCACGAAGAACTGCTCGAAAAATGCGAGATTTACAAGGATATAGCGACCTCACAGCTGTCCGAAGATGAATTGAGCCGCGATTACGCGCTCAAGCTGTTGGGACTCAAGGAGGTGTTGCCATGAAAGATAAGCAACGCAACATCTCCGAAAAGCGCAACATCCCTGAAAAGCGCAACATCCCTGAAAAGCGCAACATCCCTGAAAAGCGCAACATTCCCAAAGGACCGGCGCCCGGAGGTCCTGTCGGCGGCATGATTGCACCGGTATCTAGACCGGACGACTTTAAGGGTACGCTTAAGCGGTTATTTGCATACCTAAGCAAGGAAAGATTAGCGATAATAATGATGTTGTTGCTTGCTGTAATAGCCACGTTATTTGAGATTTTTAATCCGAAAATACTTGCCAAAGCAACCAACGCATTGCAGACAGGTGTAATGCGCGGCAGCATTGACACCGACTATATTGTCAATATAATTTTGATTGTTTTGGGATTTTATATTCTTATGGCGCTTTTTCATCTCGCCTCGGGGCTTATCGCGGCTGGCGTCACTCAAAAAGTAGTTTACAGAATGAGAAGAGATATAAAAAGCAAGCTCTCCAAAGTATCAGTCGCATACTATGACAGTCATTCGACGGGCGATATGATGAGTAGAATCACCAACGACGTCGATACGATTGCGAACACCTTGCAACAAGGACTTTCGCAGACGATTACCGGCGTCGTATGGATTATCGGTATAATCATAATGATGTTCACTATCAATATTTATATGACTCTTATCGCGCTCGGAACATTGCCGGTATTTTTGGTTATCACCATGCTTATTGTGAAAAAATCGCAAAAGAGATTCGCGGCTCAGCAAGAGAGCATCGGTGCATTAAATGGCAATATCGAAGAAGTGTTCACAGGTCAAAAAATCGTTGCACTCTACGGCAAGGAAAAAGCTGCCGAGGAAGACTTTGAAAAAATTAACGCTAAGCTGAAAAAGGAAAGCGCCTCGGCACAATCAATATCCGGTATGATTATGCCCATGATGCGCTTCGTCAACAACCTCGGGTATGTGCTAGTATGCGTTGTGGGAGGGATTTTGGCGGGCGGACGAACACCTTTGATGATAGGTGATATACAAGCATTCATTCAATATATGTCAGATTTTGGTCAGCCGATAATGCAGACTGCGAATATCGCCAACGTCTTTCAGTCCGCCATTGCCGCCGCCGAACGGATATTCCGATTGCTTGACGCGGAGGAGGAGCCCGCAGATAGCGGAACCGTTAGCACTGAAGGGATTAACTATGATGTAGAATTCGTCAACGCCGATTTTTCATACGATAAGAATAAAGAGTTGATAAAGAATTTGAGCATTAAGATATCGAGCGCCGACCGCATAGCGATTGTCGGGCCTACGGGGGCGGGCAAGACAACTCTTGTCAATTTGCTTTTGAGATTTTATGAGCTTGACGGGGGCGGTATTACGATTGGCGGTGTAGATTGTCGAAACTTTGCAAAGTCGGATTTGCGCGCTCTTTTTGGAATGGTGTTGCAAGATACATGGCTGTTTTCGGGTACCATACGCGACAATATCGCATACGGCAACCCGAGCATCAGCGACGCAGAGGTTGCAGAAGCCGCAAGACAAGCGCATATCGACCATTATATCAGCACACTTCCCGACGGCTATAATACAGTGCTTGACGAGGGAATAACCAATATTTCACAAGGACAAAAACAGCTAATGACAATAGCGCGCGCAATTGCAAAGAAGCCAAAGATTCTCATTCTCGACGAGGCGACAAGCTCGGTGGATACGCGTACCGAAAGGTATATCCAAAACGCGATGGCAGCACTCACCGAGGGGCGCACAAGCTTTATTATCGCGCACAGACTGTCCACTATTCGCAACGCCGACTTAATCCTTGTTATGAACGAGGGCGGGATTGTCGAGCAAGGACGACACGAAGAACTTTTAGCCAAACGCGGCTTTTACTACGAGTTGTACAACGCACAGTTTTTGACCGCGAATGTTTCATAACTTTTGCATAAACCGCAAGCCTCTAGACTTATATAAGTAAAATCGTTAAAGTCTTATAATCTATTACATTAAATTGTGAGGATTTATATTTTCGTCTAGCTCGCCAATATTTATGTCCGTTATGCACATATATCGCTACTTTACATCGATATATAATCTCTACTGTTGTTAATGTTACTTGCGAAATTTTAATTTTTTCATATTACAGTCTGCTTGCTGCGAACTTTTTGTTTATTATGCACGGTAGCGCAAAATTAATTTACGATTTTGCCAAGCTTGGTATCTCTTTTCATTT
>CAYOYS010000125.1:0-4109 GCA_964408255.1 uncultured Christensenellaceae bacterium
CCGCTCTAAGTAGTATAGGAGCATTTTCCGCCCCCGCGACAAATGCCATTGTCGATAGCGCATCCGCTTCCTTTGCGGAGGATGCTACAACGGTAACGGCTACTAGTCCATTGTCGGCGGGATAGCCCGATTGCCCGATTATATGGTGGTATCTTTTGCCGTCGTGGATAAAAAATCGTTCATAATCACCCGAGGTCGCGCATGCATAACCCTTTGGTAGCGTGAAGCTCGCAATGTAATAGAATGAACTTTCTCTTGGCGGCGTTATTCCGATAACGCTTTCTCTGCCGTAAGATATCAAGGTGCCGCCCACGTCGATTAATGCGCTCTTTACTCCGCATACATCAAAATATCGCGCGATTTTATCCGCGGCGTATCCCTTCGCAATCCCGCCTAAGTCAAGCGCTGCCAAAGAAGATGCTTTGGTAATGGTGTTGCCCTCGAGCGAGAACATCGAAATATCGCTTATAAAAAGTGCTTGTTCAATGTCTGCTCCGTTCGGAGGTGTCTTGTTCTCGAGCCCGAGATAGGGCGGAGCGAACCCCCACAACTTAACAAGCGGAAACACCGCGGGATTAAAGGCGTTGCTTGCGCCCTCGAACATGGCATAGCCGAACGCATCGCGAATAAGCGCCATACTCTCCTCTGACACCGTGACAGAAGTATCGGCGTTGGCGGCATTGATTCGCGCTATGTCGCTATCCGCTATCGCCGTCGAAAAGCGGTTCTCCACCTCGCGCAACAGCTCGTCTACCCTCTCTTTTGAAAACGCGCCCGCCGCGCTTACCGAATAATAAGTGCCGAGCGCAAAGCCTTCTGCCGTTATGTTTGCCGCGCAGCTTGAGCAAATAAGAGTTATAAAGATTAAGATAAGCAAAACCGCCCTTGCTTTCATACCGATAATAATAGCATATACATTAAAATAAATCTATATTTTTATAAGTTGTATTTTTATACGCGATGTATTATAATTGTTAATGAGGTAATTATGAAATACATTAAGCTTGCATTTCAATACGCAAAGGGCAAGAACTTTTGGAAGCTTGCGCTAATAACCGTAATCCCGTCCTTGTTCTTTTCGTTTATCTCAAGCTTTTCCACCGTTGCAAAGTTCTTTGTTAATTTTTTTGACTACGACCTTCACAGCTTTAATGTGATTTTTTCCGAACTTACCGACCTCACTTGGGACAATCTCTTGTTAATGGTATTGTCCATTATTGCAATTTCCGCAATCATCTCGGTATTTATCGGAACAATGCAACGCCATATGCGCACAGGTAAGTTCGCAATGAAACATATTTTCAAGAGGATAAACGAGAATTTTATGCCGACAGTGCTTACACTTACTGTGCTTTATCTCCTTATATTCGCCTTTGGGCTGTTTGTTTCGCTGTTCGTCGCCTTTTGGTTCGCCGTGACAAAAGTCAAGCTTGCGGCATTTATCCTCTCGGCATTTTTTGTAATTGTTATTTTCATCTTTTTGGTGTATCTTATGTCGTTATTTTCCTTAACTGCGCCTTTTATAGTCGCAACCGGCGCAAATGTCTTTTCCGCGGCGAGCTCCTCAATCCGTAACGCAAGACATCATATCAAAGATATCTTCTTTTCGATATTATTGCCGCTACTACCCTTCTTTTTACTTGAATACGCGGCAACATTGCTCAACCTAAAGCCGATTACCATACTGACGGACACACTGTTTTTCAGCTTTTTGATGACTTATTATCCGGTTTTGTTGTTCGTGACCTATTACGATATACAGCAGTTGAACAGAGAAGACCTTCTTCCTGTCAACAGAATGTAGACGGAGGCTCAAATGTCGCTAAAACACTCTCTCAATATATTGCTTTCGCGTTTTACAATCATTTTCAAAATGATTGGTTACTTTTTTATCGTCGTGCTTATTTTCGTAACGATTGCGGGAAGCGCCCTCGCGCCAACTATACGCACGGTATCTGCGGAAATCCAACAGACAGGTTTTATAGAGGATTTTCGCGAGGGGCTAGTCAAGTTGACCAAGGGCGACCCTACTTTCACCGAATCGCTAGAGAGCGCTACAGAATCATTTGAACAAATCGGGGACATCTTTTCCAACAACCGCACAAAGGTTGTCTGGGCTATTGTCATAGTAGCTTTGTTCATCATCGGGGCGGCTTATGTCATGACGCTTGCATACGTTTCGTTCAGCGATATTATCAATCATTTTATGTGCAGCAACTCCCGTTTTGGATTCGTTAGCAACTATATATTCAATCTCAAGCGCTCCTTGCTTTATGGGCTAATGCATCTGTTGACGGTTTCCTTATCCAATATACTGATTGGATATCTGCTTTTGTTCCTTACAGGGGTACTGCTTAAGGCAATAGGAATACTATGCGCTCCGATTATTTTGGTAATCGGCATTCTTCTTTACTCTCTAAAATCCACAATTTTTGCGGGCTGGCTACCCGCCATAGTCCACGAGAATAAAAAAGTGCTTCCTGCTTTCGTTCACGGCATAAAGCACACAAGTGAAAGAGGCTCGGAAGCATTTTTATCCTTTGTCATGACGCACTCGCTGTCTTTTATTATGATAATTATATTCAGTTTCACGACTTTTGGCGCGGGGCTTGTGATTGCAATACCCACGATAATGATGTTCCACCGCACTTTGGAATTGGTTCTATACTACAATGCCAACGACTACAAATACTATGTAGACAACGAAAGGGTCATCAATATTTCGATTTACAAGTAACCGCATACAAAGAGAATGATTTTCATATCCAATATCTGATTGAACAATAAGACGCCATTCATTTTGGCACACAATAAACATACCGCACAAATAATCAACTTAATTAATAATCTATGTATATATCAGATTGCTACCAATCGAAGCCGCAATGCTACGGCTCGCGGAAATCCCTTAATAATCTAAGTATATATCAGATTGCTACTCAAAGACGGCAATGCTTTCATAATAAATCATCAAATAGATTTTTTGAACATCGGAGAATACGATATCATATACGGGCGCTCCCCCGTCGTCAAACTCGCCGGTGTCTATTATATCGTAATCGTAAGAGCCTTGATAACTATCCGTTCCCTCTTTGACGCCCTGAATCTTCAAATATAAGTTGTTAAAAAAGGAAGACACCTTATCAAAAAAGGAATCGTAACCGTCAAAAAACCCCCAATAATCCTCTTTGTCAAGGCGTATTAGCGGACTGTAACTTTCATAAAAAGTCGTCATATCCTCGTCACTCACCCCAAAGCCAACGATTGAGGATACCTGCCCAAACGTATTAAAATAACCCGAATACCTTATAAAATCATTGCTTGAAGTCAAGGTAATGTATGAGGCGACAAGGTTCGCGTCCTCCTCGCGCATAACCCCCAATGAGTGCGCTATCTCATGAGCCATAGTGAACGGCTTGGAATAGCATGGGATATCCGCGTTGATATTCGGCTCGGCGGTCGGCGCAAAGCTTATTCCCAAAAGCTTGCCATAGGACATCGCTTTGCTGAATAGCATTGGCTTGCTAAGCGGGATAAAAGGATTGAAGTACGAATCTTGCAACCGCTTGAATTCCTCTCTTAATAGCTTAGCCAATTCGCGGTCGGAATACGGACTGATTGCGTGACCCTCCTCGTCCCTATCAAGACTTTCCGCCAAGTTGTTGTAGTCGGCAAGAAAATATTCCCCGATGCTCAAATATTCGCCGCCCTCTACCTCCTCAGAATACGAGGGCAAAGTCAGCGGCGCGCGAAAATAATTCATGGACGCGGTAACGGTATACAACAAGACTACTGATATTACTATTAAGGACAAAACAAGTGATTGGAACGCAAGACGCAACCACTTTTTTTTAATTAGGCTTATTACTATGATGACAAGAAAAACAGCCGCGCCAATAATCGCTAAACACACAAAAAGCTCAAATACAGAAAAAGGCAATAATGAGGTTATATTGCCGATTGCATAGGCGTATGCTCTGCCGATTCCACGAGCAAAGACGTTTTCCGAAACCCACTCGATACGCTTAATCAAGGGTAAGAGTAATACCAAGCCGACCATAACGGATAAAGCAATCAACATTCCTTTTATTCTTTTTTTCTATTTATCG
>CAYOYS010000126.1:0-4059 GCA_964408255.1 uncultured Christensenellaceae bacterium
TACTTTTTTATCATCTATGCTTTTTATCGTTTGTGACTGCGCTTTTATCGTTTGTGACTGCTTTTTTATGCTTTTTTATTTGCCGAGTATTGTCATAAACGCCTTTATGCGCCGCTCCTTTGCCGTCTTTCCGTTCGGGCAATAACTTGACGCTTTTGCGTCTATAAATGCTCCCGCGCTCTCTTCAAGCACACGGCAACAGTCAAATGTCTCGTCAAAGCTCTTACCTACGGCTAGCATACCGTGATTCGCCATAAAGCAAGCGTTGCGGTCTTTAATCGCTCTAACGGTCGCTTTCGCCAAGCCCTTAGTGCTAGGTAGCGCGTAAGAGCTGACCCGCGCTTCCCCTTTGACGTACTTTTTCATCTCCGCGCTCTCCGCGGGCAACTCTTTTCCCGACGCCGCGAATGCGCTACATTCGTTAGGGTGACTGTGCATTACAACGTCTATATCTTTGCGAGCTTTAAGCAACATCGCGTGGATATCCCGCTCACCTGACGGCTTTAGCCCTCTGTACTTCATGGTCTCGATATTTACCTTTACAATATCCTCCGCCCGCAAAGATAGGTAATCGAGCCCCGAAGGAGTTATTAACATATGCTTGTCGTCAAGCCGTACCGAGATATTGCCCCAAGTTCCTTGCACAAGATTGCTGTTCAATAGCCTTATGCCCGCGTCTACAACCTGCTGTCTTAGCGTTTGTTCTTTTGTGTCCAAACCCACGTCCTTTCTTTCTACAACTTCGCTGTCTGCTTCGGGCTTAGTCTGCAACATAAGCTGATTCGCCTTACTGTATTTTTTTTGATAGATAAAATGCATCAATGCGGCTTCTATACAAGATATTTTTTTATGACCGCCAAGGATTGTCGCCGCAATATAGCATTTTGCCGCCTTTTCAAGCACCAAGCACCCGGTACACGCCTCATCGAGCGTCCTGCCGTGCGTAACTATACCGTTGCCTTGGATTATCGCGCCTTTTCGCCCTTTAAGCGCCCTCAATACGCTTGCGGTATCGTTGTTCGCGGTACGGACATTTATGCCGATAATTTGCGCCGTATCGTCAAGTATCGCGGGCAACGTGATTCTTGTCTTGCCGATTGCCGCGGCATACGGCGTATCCGAATGTATCACCGCGCGAATTGTGTCATCGGAAAGATATATGCTTTTGTGAAGCGCAGAAGACTCCTCGCACTGCTTTGAAAATTTATAAAGTATGATGTCATTTTCTCCGATATCGGAGCTATTTATCACCGTGACAAAAGCAAAGCCGTCGTCAAGCCTTACGCTTATTGTTAACTTACCCGAGGATGTTATATTCTCTTGCAGTCTTTGCTTATATTCGTTGAATTGCGTAACAATATATTTATCCATATTAATCTCCGTTATAGTCCGAGTTCTGTTATTTCGACCTCGGCGAACACCTTATCAAAGCTGCTCAATGCCTCTTCGACAACCTCATTTGTCGTCGCCATCGAGGTATACAGTCTACTCCCCGCAAGCGTGATAATACCGTTCGCGGTATATGCCGCGCCCATTATCTCCATTGCCTCTTTCCTCTCAAGCATCGCCTTTTTCTTTTTTAGCATCGCAATAATGGATTTTGGCATGAACATAGAGGAAAAATCATAGCTCATAGCGCCTGTACATTCGAGGTGTACAATAGAGCCTTGGTTGTACACAACATACGGAAGCTTGTATTTTTCTAGCAACACTTTCAAGCCCGCTGTAAGCTTGTCGCCCGCTTCTCCCGCTTTTACGCAGGCGTTCGTCTCGGCAATCGTCTTAATTGCGGTATAACCCGCGTACGCCGACAACGGGTTCGCCGCAAGCGTACCGCCGACATACGCGCGCTTCATAATCGTAGCGACACCCGCCGCCATTGCGCCGACATATTCTTTCTTGCCGCCAACGCCGCCCGCCGAGGGATAGCCGCCCGCAACAACCTTGCCGAATATCGTAAGGTCAGGCACTACGCCAAAATATCCTTGCGCGCCGCCGACGCCAATGCGGAAGCCCGTTACCACCTCATCAAAGATGAACAAACAGCCGTACTTATCACATAGCGCCCTAACGTTTTTATTGTAGTCAAAATCCACCGGACGCGTTCCACTTTCGGGACCTACCGGCTCGACGATTACCGCCGCGGTGCCTCCTCTTAGCTTGTTGAGTCTAAGCATTTTTTCGAGCATATCCAAGTCGTTCGGGCGAACCTCGTCCGTTAGCGCGTAGCACTTCGAGGGTATTCCGTGGGATTCGAGGAAAGACCTCGAACCGGGAATTTTTAACCCGTAGACCATTTGGTCTGACCAGCCATGATAGGCGCCGCCAATTTTAATGATTCTTTTTTTGCGGGTAGCGCAACGCGCCACCCTTATCGCCGCCATTACCGATTCGGTACCCGAGCCGAGCATTCTGAACATCTCGACATTGGGCATATGTTTGTTGATTTCCTTGGCAAGCAAAAGTTCCGCTTCATGGAAAAGACCGGTTACCGGACCACATTCGTCGATTAGCTTAACCGCCTGTTCGCGGACGGCGGGATAGTTGCTTCCAAGAACCGTCGGTCCTCCCGCTTGCAAAAAGTCTATATAGCGGTTGTTGTCCTTGTCGAATAGATACGCACCCTCGGCTTTGGTAATACATAGCGGAAAAGGCTTGTTAAATGCAAGATTATGTTGCACTCCGCCCGGAATATACCGCTTTGCCTCCGATGTTATCTTTTTTGACCTTGGGCATTTCGTATCAAAATAATCAAGTACTTTCTTATAATATTCGTCACTTACCTTATATATCGGCTGCGACGTAAGCCTATTCAGCGCGTCGATGATTTCTTTTGCCGGTTGCCAACTTTTTATTCCGTATTCGCCCATAAACTCATTCTCCTATAATATTATTAATCATGTTTTTTACACTTTTTTTGAGGTTGGTTACATTCCAATCCGAATCACCGCGCAAAAACTTTTGAAAGACCGTACCAAAATACGCGCCGATTATCAAGGCGGCTTGCTCGCTTTGCGAGTACTTCTCAAGAGGCGCCCTACCCGAAAGCTCGGCAACTATAAGCTGCTCAAGCTCCGAAAAGGTAGTCTTGCCCCTTTCTTTCACGATTCCGTTCAAAAATAACTCGACGGCAAAGTGAGGATACGGGCAACTGTCCTCGACAAGCTTGTCAAAGAGCGCCAAGATACCCTCCGTACCACTCTTGCCGCTCGCTTTGTACGCGTCTATTATGTCCTTGACCGCAATATCCGCAATCTCGGAGATAAGGGCATCCATAGAGTCAAAATGCGAAAAGAAGGTAGACCTTGAAATGTCCGCCGCCTCAGTTATCTCCTCAATAGTGACTTTGCCTAAGCCTTTCTCCTCGAACAACCGCTTTGCATTGTGCATAATTGCGGTATGCGTCTGCTGACGTTTCCTTTTCTGTCTGGTTTCCTTAGCTGCTATTTCCATTTTTCCACCTCGATAATAGTATACCATGTATAAAATTGTATGTCAATACAAATTTGTACTTTGGTACAGCGGTTCTGCTTTCGGCGGACAATTTAATTTACAATTTACACGGACAATGACAATGTAATAAGGAGTGGACAAAAGAAAGTTGATAAAATGTTTTGAATGAATTTTCGAGATTGTCCACTCCAAAATCTATAATCGTTATTGAAATTTTATCGGACTTATAGTATAATGATTGAACGTAATAAACATTTATTTAGGAGGAAATAATTTATGTTATGGAAATGCACGGTATGCGGATATCTACATGAGGGAGCGGAGGCTCCCGAGGCTTGTCCCAAATGCGGCGCGCCCAAGTTAAAATTCACGGCATTAACGGACGAGGAGGCAAAAAAGATTTATATGTCGGACCGCACCAACGACATACATATGAAGATAGTCGATTTGGCGATGAAGATTTATCATCTTGCCGAAGAGGGCATCGAACTCAATCTCGACCCGCCTTGCGTGGACTTGTTCAAAAAGGCAAAGGACGAAGCGTGGGTACTCAAGCAGCGTAGCAAGGCTGAGCTTGCGGGGCACATGAGTAGAGGCAAGTTTTAA
>CAYOYS010000127.1:0-4016 GCA_964408255.1 uncultured Christensenellaceae bacterium
AATATGTCGATCCGGTGAAATATCCAATCACGAAATATCCAATCACGAAATATCCAACGGTAAGCCGATATTGTTGTAATATATGATAAAACACTTCACTTTTAACGAACTTTGATTAAGCAATCAATTTTATGATTGCGAAGTTTACATTGCCTCGTTACATTGAGCAATTTGACACGCTGCGCCGTACTTTGACAAAGTATGGCATTTTTTTTTGTCCGAACTTCTATAAAATTATTGGTAATTGGAGGTGCGTATGAGCATTTGTTCCGAATTCGTCAAGGATACGCTGGTCGTTTATATCAGTGGGGATATCGATGAGCACACCGCCGCCGGACTGAGAACGCGCCTTGACGCTTTGCTTAGCGAGGGAGGCTTTGCTCGGCTTGTGTTGAATATGCGCGGGGTAGACTTTATGGATAGCACGGGAATTGGCATGATTATCGGCAGATATAAAAAATTAAAGCGCGAAAATATCCCCGTGTATGTGGAGGACGTTGGCAAGCAAATGGATAAAATTTTCAAATTATCGGGATTATACGAAATTATCGGATTGGTGAGGTAGCTATGGAGTTGAACAATTATTTTAAGCTGATTTTGAGCGGAAAGCTGGAGAACGAGAGCTTTGCAAGAAGTACTGTCGCCGCATTTTGTACACTTTTGAATCCCACAATCGAGGAGATTAACGATATCAAAACCGCCGTCAGCGAAGCGGTGACCAATTGCATTGTACACGCCTATTCGGGCAAAACGGGCGAAATCATAATAGAGGTCTTTATATATGGCAATAATGTTGAAATAAAGATATCGGACACGGGGTGCGGTTTCGCGGATATTGCGCGGGCTATGCAGCCGTTCTACACCACGAAGCCGGACGAGGAGCGAAGCGGTATGGGCTTTACGCTTATGCAGGCTTTTATGGATGATTTGAACGTGATAAGCACGGTCGACATTGGAACTACCGTCATTATGCGCAAGACGATATCGCGGGAATTAGAGGATGTTAGAGCATAGCGAGACTTTGGAGCTAATCGCAAAAGCGCAGGATGGAGATATGGACGCGGCATCAAAATTGCTCGAATGTAACATGCCGCTTATCAAAAGCATTATCAAGCGCTACCGCAACACCTCGATAGAGTTCGACGACTTGATACAGCTCGGCTCTCTTGGGCTATACAAGGCGGTTATGAACTTCAACAAGGATTTTGGCGTACGCTTTTCCACTTATGCAGTACCTATGATTGCGGGCGAGATAAAACGGCATATCCGAGATGACGGACCGATAAAGGTCAGCCGACAGACCAAGACGCTCGCTTTGATGATTAACAGACATATCGAGAGCTTTCGCGCCGACAACAACAGAGAGCCCACGGTCGAGGAGATAGCGCAAGAATTCAAGCTAACGGGCTACGACGTGGTATTCGCGCTAGACAGTACAAGAATGCCGATATCGCTTTATGAAAAATACGATGAAGACGGAACATACCTTATAGACAACATTAAGACGGAGGACAAGACGGACGAGGTAATCGACAGAATTATGCTGCGTGAGGTGATATCGGGGCTTGACGAGCGCGACAAAAAGATTATTATTCTGCGCTATTATCGCGACAAAACGCAGAATGAAGTCGCGAAGATGATGGGAGTTTCACAAGTCCAAATCTCGCGGCTTGAGAACAGAATTCTTAGCGAAATTAAAAATAAGCTTATATAAATGTTTTAATTGTAAGTGCCGATATCGCGCTCTATTGGTTAAAACACGTTCTACGCGGGTTACTTTTTTTCATTTTTTATCCTAAATTTGTTCGGTTTATATTTTTAACGAGACGGTGAAGTCGGACTTAATCACAGGTTCGTTAAGTTTTGCATCACTTTAGTGCGATGATAGAGGCATATTCTATTTGTGCGACTTAGTCGGCAATGGTGATAATAATTAATATTCCGTCAATAATAAAGTCGATGGAATATCTAAAGAATTATTTGTTCGGCACTAACCGCGAGGATACCGAAATACGAGTAAAAAAAGGCAAGACAACGGAGGAAAGAAGTGTTAAGCAAGCAAGAGTATGAAGCGCTTGTTAAAAAGACCGTGCCTAAGTCAAGAGAACTCAAGACATTGTTTTGGGCGTTTATGGTAGGCGGTGCAATCTGCGTTATCGGTCAATTAATAAGCGATTTGCTTAGGATGTGGATAGTAGATATAGACAAGGACAGCTTAGCGAGCATAACGTCTGCGGTATTGATTCTTATAGGCTCGCTACTGACGGGAATAGGCGTATATGATAGAATCGGGGCTATTGCGGGCGGCGGCTCCATTGTACCGATAACCGGCTTCGCGAATTCCGTGGTATCTCCCGCTATGGAATACAGCCGTGACGGCGTAATATTCGGCATTATGAGCAAGATGTTCGTAATCGCGGGGCCGATTATAGTCAGCGGCACAGTAGCATCGATTGCGGTCGGTTTAATTTATTGGGTGGTGAGTTTATTCTAATGAACGGCGGCAGACAGACGATAATTTTCGAAAAAAAAGCAAAGATTATAGCAAGCTACGGCATCGCGGGGCCTAAGGAAAAGGACGGACACTTAAGCGATTTTTTTGACGAAACGGCGGATGACGATACTTTTGGCGAAAAAAGCTACGAGCGCGCCGAATGTAAGATGCATCTTATGGCAATCGAACAAGCGATTGAAAGAGCAAATATCAAAGAATCAGAAATAGACGCAATGCTAAGCGGGGACTTGCTCAATCAAATAATCTCATCCTCATTTTCAGCTCGCGAGTTGGATATTCCGTTTTTGGGGCTATACACCGCGTGTAGCACTTTCGGCGCGGCATTGTCACTTGGCGCAATTTTAATCTCGGGAGGCTTTATGAGCAAAGTCGTGTGCTCAACAAGCAGTCACTTTTCCACTGCCGAAAGACAATACCGCTATCCGCTCGAGTTAGGTACTCAGATGACTCCTACCGCGCAATGGACGGTTACGGGGAGCGGATGTTCAATACTCTCCGAAAGCGGCGAAGGCCCGCATATTTCTTCGGTTACTATCGGCAAGGTGATAGATTACGGCGCGATTGACGCGAACAATATGGGCGCGGCTATGGCGCCCGCCGCGGCAGATACCATACTTGCGCATCTTAGAGAATGCAACCGTGAACCGAACTACTACGATATGATTCTTACCGGCGACCTCGGTATATTCGGCTCAGAGCTGCTCAATATGCTTACAGAAAGCGACGGCATAAGTATTGCAAAGGAGCATGAGGACTGCGGACGAATGATTTATAAGACAGAGCAGAAAGTCCGAATGGGCGGCAGCGGAGCGGGCTGCAGTAGCCTTGTTTTTAACACCTATATACTCAACAAAATGAGGAAGGGCGAACTTAAGAAACTATTGTTTGTTCCGACAGGCGCGTTGCTTTCCAAAGAATCCTCACTGCAAGGCGAAAGTATTCCGGCAATCGCTCACGCGGTATGTATTGAGGTTTAGTAATGGGAACGTCATTTTTGGATTATTTAATTGTTTTTGCGGTGGGCGGAGCGATTTGCTGTATCGCGCAACTGATTATCAACCTCACAAAATTCACCTCGGCAAAAATACTTGTTACCTTTCTTTTGGTAGGAGTCGCGCTCGAGGCGCTCGGAATATTCGACCATATCAAAGACTTTGCAAAAGCCGGCATCACCGTTCCCATAATCGGGTTCGGCGGTCTTATGGCAAAAGGCGCGCTTATAGGACTTAAGACAGAAGGGTTGTTGGGAGTATTTATCGGAGGACTTAAAGCGGGTGCGGTAGGGCTTAGCGCCGCGATGTTCTTCGGCTTTATTATTGCCTTAATCTTCAAATCAAAGACAAAAAAATAGCTTATTAGATTATCAACAATGACCGTTATATATCAAAAGGTAAAATAGATTATTAGATTATCTAAGCAATGACTGTTATATTATATCGTCAAAAAGCCAAAAGATTGATATAATTATTTAAGTTATTATGCTAAGTTGTATGTCAAAAAA
>CAYOYS010000128.1:0-3991 GCA_964408255.1 uncultured Christensenellaceae bacterium
ATGCACAAATACAAGCTTCACTAAGAAGTAGCTAGTCGCAAGCAATTGGCGACGCCAAACTCTAAAACAATCTGCTTTTGCAGATTGTTTTTGGTTTCCCGCAAATAGCACGAGTGCGCGTTGTATTTCCCACAAGCAGCATTCGCAAATAGTACGCATACGCGCTGTATTCTTAGTAAGTAGTACGAGTACGCGTTATATTTTCCGCAAGTAGTATACATACGCATTGTATTCTTAGCAAAACGGAGTACTTAGACTCTTGTGTCGGCGCAAGCGAAATCAGAGTGTTATTTTTATGTCGTAGCGGAGCAGCTTTGACTTTGTCTTGGCTTGGGCAAAACAAAAGCCCGGTGAGCGGGCTTCTGTTTTCGCGTGAAAGGCGATATGTAATGCGTATTAACGCACGATGTCAAGCTTGAAGTTATTAAAGAACGCGTCAAGCTGAATGAGGTATGCGAACACTTGCGGCTCGCGCATCAGCTGTCCGTACCAAGGATGCGCAAGGCGCAGCGCGCCCCCGAAGAATAACTCAAAATTCCGCTTGTTGATTAGCTCGAACAACACGCTCTTTTTATCGTAGACAAGCCGCGCCGCTTCCTTTTTCACATAGTCGGTAAAAAGAGGATTGAATGTTTTGGGGTAAGGGCTTTTTTTGCGCGCAATAATATCGTTGGGCAAAATTCCTTTGAACGCTTCGCGCATAACCCCCTTTTCCCTGCCCGCAAGCGATTTATATTCCCAAGGCATATTATATGCGTATTCGACAAGCCTATAATCGCACAAGGGCACTCTTGTCTCAAGACCTGCGAACGCGGTCATTCTATCCGTTCTGTCGATAAGCGTTTGCATAAACCAAAAGAAATTGAGGGTAAACATCTCGTGTATTCTTCGGTTAAGGCGGTCGTCGCTATCTAAGCAATCAGTAAGAGCAAGCGTCCTTTCGTATTCGTTGTCCACGAACATATCGGCGTCCGCACCTATGAACTCGGCGTTGAAGAGCAGTTTTCTCAGTTCAATCGAGCGCGCCCAAGGAAAGGTGTCGCAAAATAACAACTCCTCGTTGTGGTACCAAGGATAGCCCCCGAAAATCTCGTCCGCGCACTCACCCGACAAGCAAACGGTATGGTTTTCTTTGACCTTTCGCGCAAATAGCAATAGGGACGAATCCACGTCGCCCATGCCGGGAAGGTCGCGCGCTACGACGGCTTCCGCAACGCTTTTTGCGACGTCGAGGTTGTCGAGGACTACATTCACATGACGACTGCCGATAGCTTTGCTCATCAGTTCGATATATCTTCCGTCCGCATCGGGCTGATAGCCGCTTGCTTCAAAATACTTGCCGTTATCTTGGTAATCCACCGAATACGTTGTCAGCGTTTCGTTTTTGGATTTGTAATATTCCGCCGTGACTTTGGATATTATGCTCGAATCAAGACCGCCTGATAAAAAACACGCGAGCGGAACGTCCGACACTAGTTGCTTTTTGACCGCATCATAAATCAGTTCCCGCGTTCGCGCTACGGTTTCTTCCTCGGTATCGGTATGCTCTTTTGCGCTTAAACGCCAATATGTGTTAGTCAAAAGCCCGCCTTTGTTGAACTTTAGTGACTCTCCGGGCAATAGTTCGCGTACATTTTTAATGCAGCCCGACCCCGGACTTCTTCCGGGGCCCAAAAGCAAAACTTGTTTTAAGCCGTTGCTGTCGATAACGCGCTCCGCCGCGGGATGTTGCATAATCGCTTTGATTTCGGAGGCGAACACCAACCCGCTTTTTAAGGGATAATAGAACAGCGGTTTTACTCCAATTCTATCGCGCGCCAAAAATAAAGTTTTGGAGTTGTGCTCCCATATCGCGAACGCAAAAACCCCGTTCAAACGGCATAAGCAGTCCTCGCCCCATTCCGCGTATGCCTTCAACACTATTTCTGTGTCGGAATAGCCGTGAAAAGGGTAGCCCCTTAAACTTAAGGCGCTTTTTAGTTCGGACGAATTATACAGTTCTCCGTTATAAATAATGGTATAGTTTTCTCGCTCTGCGGCAAAGCTCATGGGCTGCTTGCCATGCTCTTTGTCTATTACTGCAAGCCGCCGATGCCCGAGCAAAATGTGGGGCTCGATATATATTCCCTTGTCGTCAGAACCTCGGTGCGCGATGCTGTCGCGCATTTTGGTTATTACGCTTATTTTGCTGGAAATATTATTTTCAAGGTCAACCCACCCTGCAATTCCGCCCATAGCTACCCCTTTATTACAGGCTGAAGCTGCCTGTTATTTAACGCCGCTTGGGCGGCTTGAATGAGCATATCAAAATCCGCAACGAGCGAATTGGGCTTTCGAATCGGATTGTCTTCTCCGAACGGTACGAAAAAAACAAATTTTTTGTTAAGAAGGTCTCCGAAGTTCCTTGCGTTGCCCGAAAGCCCGTCGTTAGTCGAGATTGCGATAAGCACGGGCTTGTCGTTACGCAAGGTCGCCTTTGCCGCCATAAGTACGGGAGTATCCGTTATTGCGTGATTTAGTTTGGTTAGAGTATTCCCGGTACACGGCGCGATAATCAGCAAATCGAACAAATTTTTCGGGCCTATAGGCTCCGCTTCGGGTATCGTCGCAATCGGCTTGTTGCCGGTTATTTTCTCAACGTCATGCGCTAAGTCCGCCGCCTTATAGAATCGGGTATCCATATCCCGTACCGAATATGAAAATATCGGTGTGACATTATTGTATTCCGATATTTTTTCAAGCACGGGCAGCACCTTGTCAAAAGTGCAAAAAGAGCCCGTTAAGGCAAATCCAATATTCAAATTCTTCATTTTTTTATAGCAAGACCCGCAAGAATGCATTCTTCCAAGACCAAAGCGGCGGTTTTCGGAGCAATCTTCCCCGGAACGCCAAGCGCATGCAAGACGTTTAGTTCCTTCGCTTGCGCCGTTTCAAAGTCCACTCCCCCGGGAAGTGACGCAAGGTCGAGTATGAAGCAATCCTTATCTATTCGGTCGAGTCGTTCTCCTTTTATGATTTTATCGGGAATGGTATTGATTATAGCGGAAAAGTCGAGGATATCGTCAAAGCAGTTATCTATCGTATAAACCGTATCGCAAATAAGGCGCGCCTTGTCGCGCGCTTGCTGTTTTCGCGCCGCTACCGCAACTTTTGCGCCATTATGCTTAAGCGTCTCAGCCATTGCCTTGCCGACTCTGCCATAGCCAAGAATTAAGGCATATGTGTTCGTCAAAGACATATCGGTATTCATTATTATATGCGCTAAAGCGCCCTCCGCCGTAAGATATGCGTTCTTTACAAGGAACGCTTCGTCACCGTTATAGTCATAGTAGCGTATCCCTTTTGCGCGAAGCTCGGCGGCGACAGCTGCGCTTATATCGCGCGAAAACACCATACTGTTCTTATCGAACATCTCCGCATCCGCTGGGTTTAAGACGGTTCTTAGCGACATTAGGTAGATTTTGTCGCCCGAGTAAAGCCGTTCCTTTTGGGCTTCGATTGCCGAATATCCGCGCATTGTCAGCATATTAAGCAGATAGCGGTCTCTTTTGTCCTTTATCTCAACTATAAAAAGCATACCTTCCTCTTGTTAACTTTATATGAAAATGTTAATCTTATTGTGCCAATCGGATTGTGCAATCTTGCTTGTCATAAGCGATGCAAAAGTATCGCGTTCTATAAGGGTTCGGCAAAAATACGGGGAACGGCGCGGGGGCAAGACTTGTACCCACAACTATCGGACATACGCCTTTTGGATAGTTTGCTCAAGGCAAGACCGTAAGTCAAATACTTATATCCATAACTATTGGACATACGGTCGGTGGGCGGATAAATTCGAGTTGTTAAGGTGGTCTTTTCGGCTCACACCCGTCATCGGCACTAAAGCGCCTCTATGCCGAAGTGGACAATTTTGAGTCGGCAATATTTTGGAGTCTTTTCGGCTCATACCCGTCACCGGCACTAAAGCGTGTAAATTTTTACTTTATAACAA
>CAYOYS010000129.1:0-1752 GCA_964408255.1 uncultured Christensenellaceae bacterium
TTCCTTAATCGTCTAAAACGGTATAAGTTATTTCTGTAATTACCGTTTGGGTGATTTTCCAATACACGTCCCCTTCGGTAAGCTCTATGAACGCATAACCCTCGTTGATATAGTTCGTCTTGTCTATAGCGGTATACCCCGGCAACTCTCCCTCAAAAAGCTCGCTATGATATGGCGTAGTGTCGGTGAAGCCCGCTCTTGAATAGTAGAGTCGGTTTTCGCTTTCCGTGGTATAAAATTCGGCTTCGTCGCCAAACTCAAAGGTGAATACCGCTATCCTTTCCCCGTCGAATTCTTTGAAATCAATAATATAAGGCAACACGTTAAGCAAAGCGGCGCTTTCCTCCTTAATGGGAATAAAGGTGCTGCCATTCTTTAGATACAGCGGGTAGTCCTCTCGAACGGGAAGTGTATAGTCGAACTTTTTGAGAGTGCCGTCCAAGCCCTCAATAGTCACATTGACATCCGCCTCGGGTGCGGGCGCGTTGAAAAAAAATTGGTCAATATCCATATAAGGAACCAATTCGGTATTGAGGATGTTGCCGTTGACTAAAACTTTGAGATTGTCGGTGCTAAACTTTTTGGGAACTTCGACGATGAAATTAATGGGCGCAGAACTATTTGCCACCGCGTTTGCTTGGACACCGGCGCTAAATATTATTTTTGCGATTTCTTCTCCCTCCAAAGATACCGTGTAGATTGCCTCGCCTCTTTGGTTGCTATAACTTACCGTATTATCCTGCCACGGAACGACATTAATCGCGTAATCGACGTTTTTTGTTGTGCAAGCGGCAAAGACTGTAAGCCCACCTATAAATATCAGGATGACGAGCAACGCTATAATTATCTTTTTCATTATTCTCTCCTTAAATTTTATTTTTTTCTTTTTTTATCGAAAGCTTTAGTATGGCAAGCGCAAAGAAAAACAATGCGCTGCCCGCTAAAACTGCAATATGAAGCCAAGCCGGCGCAGTATAACCGCCGTAATTGAATACTACGCCCATACTTTCTTTGAACTCCGCCACTGCTTCGGGCGGAGCATGCGCGAAGTTGCGCACAAGCGCATCTTCCAATATAACTTGTCTTAACAGTGCGCCCGCGTGTGATACGGGGAACACCTTAATAACCCATTGTACGGGAACGGGCAGAACGCCCATAGGTATATAAGTACCCGTCAAAAAGCCGATTAAAGTGCCGAGAATGGTGCTTGCCGTAGCAAAGGCATTGGATGTTTTGATGAAAGTGAGCACAAAAAACACCATGCATCCCGAGGATATTACCGATAACAGAATCAAAACTAAAAGTTTTATCAAAGCCGGCGCGCCTAAGAGTTTGCCACCGTAGGCAACAATATATATTTCGGCAAAAACCAGAACGATAAGGGTCATCACTATTCCGACGAATACGGCGCTTGCGAGATACCCTCCTACAATGGTGCGCTTCTTTATTGGCGCCGCAAAAAAGTCTTTTATGCGTCCGCTTTCTCTATCCTCTACGATTATGCCGAACGCGCCCATTGTGGTAGTAATTGCGGCGACGGCGAGCAAGCCGCCCATTACCCAAGAATCCAAGATTTCGCGTTCTATCGGAATATCTCCGACATTGCCCGAGACCATATCGCCAAGGAACAGAACATACAACGCGATTATGATTATCACGCCGAGCAAGGAGAAGAATACCGAGCTTTTGTTGCGGAAGAACAGCTTAAAATTCCGTATAGCGAGGTTAATCATAGGCGCCGCCCCCCGTAAC
>CAYOYS010000129.1:1852-3907 GCA_964408255.1 uncultured Christensenellaceae bacterium
TCCATATAATGCGTTGTCAAAAACACTGTCATATTGGACTCCGCTTGAAGAGACGCGACAGTCTCCCAGACCATCTTTCGAGTCATTGGGTCGAGTCCGGTCGTGGGCTCGTCGAGAAACAGTATTTTCGGAGTATTGACAAGGGCGCGCGCAATATCGGCGCGACGACGCTGTCCGCCCGACAGCTTGCCGTATCGGCGGTCGAGAAATTCGGCGGCGCCCGCCGCTTCCGCAGCATACTTTACCGCGGCGGAGACTTCCTTGTTGCCATAAAACCTTGCGCGCGTAGTCAAGTTTTCTTTGACCGTGAGCAACTTGTCCAGCACGTTGTCTTGGAATACTACCCCGATTATTTCCCTTATCGCAGCGTCCTCTTCCCCGACCTTGTGTCCGTCAATTCGGATTTCGCCTCCGTTCGGCTCAAGCAAAGTGCATAAAATATCGATTGTCGTGGATTTGCCCGCACCGTTCGGCCCAAGAAAGGCGAACAGCTTGCCACGCTCGACATAAAAATCAATGCCCTTGACCGCTTCAAGGTCGCCGTAGCTCTTTTTAAGATTATTTACCTCGATAATTTTGTCCATAATCCGCCTAATTTAATATTATTATCATTATAGCTTATTTAACGCGACAATGAAACAAATACATTGAATTAAAGTAAATATTTTCAAAACTAATTTAATCTGCTAACCCGTTTTTTATAAATGCTCTACTCTTTCCGCATCGATACGAGAGTCTTTGACCTTTGGCAGCCTTTCACCAAGTCTATTCAAAAACATCTCGCAAATCAGTCTAAAATATGCTAAAATACATATACAACTTGTGTAATAAAATAAAATGCCGCATATTGACTGATGCGGGAACATGTTTTTCAAGGAGTGTTATATGGAAAAAATCGCAATCGTATCGGGCGCGTCCTCGGGCATCGGCAAAGAAACGGCTTTGCTGCTTGCAGACAACGGCTTCACGGTATACGGACTCAATCGCAAAAAAGCGGAGATTAAGGGCATAACTTTTATTACAACCGACCTTACAGATTCCGAAAGCATCAAAGCGGCGGTAGACGCCATAACGAAACAGCACGGCAGGATTGATTTGCTCGTAAACAACGCGGGCATGGGAATCTCGGGCTCAATCGAGAGTACGCGCCTCGAGCGCGCAAAATATATATTCGATGTCAACCTATTCGGTGCGTTCGAGCTCACCAAGGCGGTATTACCCGTTATGCGCGGTCAAAACGGCGGTAGAATAATAACAATTAGCTCGCTTGCCTCAGTATTTTATCTTCCGTTTCAAGGCTTTTATTCGGCGACAAAGTCGGCAGTGACATCTTTGTTCAACGCATTGCAACTCGAGGTAAAACCCTTCAATATCAAAATTACAACTATTCTACCGGGCGATATCAAGACCGATTTCACTGCCAATCGCAAAAAGAATGAAGATGAGCTTGAGGCATATCACGCGAGAATGGGAAAATCCGTCGCGGTTATGGAACAAGACGAACAGAACGGAATGAGCGCTTCCCGCATTGCCAAAGAGGTGCTAAAGCAGACGCACAAAAAGCGCCCGAAGCTCAATGTGGTAGTCGGCGCAAAATATAAGCTGTTCGCATTCCTTGCGAAACTTTTGCCGGCGGACTTCGTCAACAATATAATTTTTAAGATATACGGCGGAGACTAATTATTGCAAAATAAAAAATCCGCAGAATAGGTCAAAATAGATGTCTCAACTATTGCCGCATAAAAAGGTTAAACTATCTAAAAAATACGGAGCATTTTTTGCACAATCGGCATTAAAAATGCATTGCAAAGATACATGGCAATCGCGGTCGCGCTCGGCAAAATTATCCGCTTTTCCAAATAGCTTTAATCTTGCTTTTAACATTTTCCTTAACTTCTATCAATCTTGATAATTATGTATGCAAAATCTTTTTTGCGCTTGCAATGCTTATTTATCGGTGCTATACTGTTAGATGCAACGGGCAATTGACTCAGCCGGTAGAGTGCCTCCGTCACATGGAGGAAGTCAGGGGTTCGAATCCCTTATTGCCCACCA
>CAYOYS010000130.1:0-3852 GCA_964408255.1 uncultured Christensenellaceae bacterium
ATTCCAACTTTCATTCGCGCACACCTCTTTTGTTTCTTTATATTTTGCTGTATAGTTTAAGTCTTACTCCGTTCAATTATCTCTTATTAAACGATTGGGCGGGAATCCCTCTATGATAGCTATCTCCGTAGAAAGAAGTGTAATTTCTATTCGTGTATTTCCTGACTTCAACACTATGTTTCCTTTCCCTTGGGCGGTTTCAAAGTTAACTAATGCTTCCATATAACTTGTAGGCAAAGGGAAGTATATTTTTTGCATATCGGGGCTCCACTTGTCATCATTACTTAGCTTGTAATTTAAATTGATTGGTATGAAAACAAAACTCATAGAGTCCACAAGCATATATCCACCTAAATAATCATAAGAAAAAATATCTTCTGTTTGGGCATTTGACCCTGTTCTTTCTACCCAATCGTTATTTATATAGTCAAAATATCTCCATTCGCCAAGTACAAACATTTCTTTAGAAAATGTTTTTACGCCATTGGTTTCCAAACTATAATAAATTGTTCCGTTATCCTCGTTGTCACGAAGTTTTTCTCGTTTTTCGGTTTTGGTAAGCTCATCATCGGAATAGTAGTTTATCGAAACAACGTAATCGTTTGTGTTTTTGATGCTTAAAACAAAATTTTCTAACCTATCATCTGTGCCATCATACGCTTCGGGTAATGTAACTTTTGTATTCTGTAAGTTTTTAATGGTGATTGTGTATTCAAGCATTGAATATTCTTCAGATTTAAATTCAAACTTAATAACAACTTCTTGCTTTCCATTTTTTAATTCCAACGAAGATGATATTATGTCAATATTGTTAGTATTTATTAAATCCTCAATCTGTTCTGCCATGCCTGATTTATCGTTAACAAAGAACTTCTTATTGGTTGCGTCATATTTATAATATTTTTTTTCTAAAAACAACAGCACCTGTGGAGTTTTTGCTGTCTGCAAGTCAACGATGTCTTCTTTGTCCTCCATTGTTTTAATATACCAACTATAGCCATTTTCTGCTTCAGGAGGCATTTCAACGAACTCGCCTATATGCATATGAGATAGACCTTTAGTATAATATTTTGTTACCGTTGTATCAGAGTTTGAAGAGTCGTTTTTCATTCTTGTAATAACTTGAAGTTTGTCGCCCTGCTCGGTTGTTGATGCTTCATACTTCTCATCTATACTCATTTCTACAATATTTCCCTCTCTTTCTGTCGCTTTTGTGTTTAAGATAAAGGTGTAACCTGAACTATTATGCAAAAAGGTTTCTTTGAATGACGCAATATCTTCTACGCTGAAGGGTTTTCTTGCAGGAATAAAATCTAGAAGATTACATCCAGCCAAAGAAATTACAAATAATATTATAAGTGAAACAGTGACACTCATTTTTATAATCTGCTTTTTCATACTTCCTCCTCTTAAAAGGTTTTAGTTATGGAACTCACTTGTATTTACAATAAATAACAAAACCTTTAACGATTTAATAGATGTGCTTATTTACAACTTTAATCTGTTATATATCTAGATTAAACAGTTATTTTTTTATTTTACTTCAATACAGTATATTCTGTCAAATTACACCAATTCTCTTTGCAAGCTATAACTTATCGTTACCTTGCCAAACTAGCTGTTGCTTGCCGTAAACAAGAACATACTTTCTCCGCTTGGTATAGTTATGAAGTTACTGTATGCGTTTATGTCTATTAAGGCGGTGAAGTCGAGGTAGGCGCAAGGAGCGGCAAGACCGCTTACCCTTGAGCCTATCAGATTGCAAGGCAAAGCCTTGCGAATTAGTGAAAATTAAGGTTATGTTCGGCTGTTGTCTTGGGATTGCAAGACCTAATGCCTTGCATAATTTGCGAAAATAAAGGAGAGTCTTGCATAATTAGTGAAATTAAGATTATGTTCGGCTATTGCCTCACGATAATTTAATTGTCAAAGCGGGCACAACACCAAAAAAATCAGAATCGACATGGTAACTGCTACTGATATAACCGTATTCATTGATGTAACGAGCATTGTGAGAATAACTGCTACTAGTCGGAGAGCGTAGCCACCAAAATCCATTCCCATAAAAGTCTATTTCATTGTCAAGCCATACTCCTGTTGCTCGTGAATAGTCAGTAGTTACCCTTATTCTTGCTGTGTCATAATCACTATACTCACTGCTAAACCCATAAGATGAATTAACCATTTCTCTATAACTTGGCAAGAATATTTCGTCAAATGTGTTGTCACAAACATATGGATTATTAGTATATCCTGTACTATATACACTGTTGTCTACTTCGGTAACTTTTATTAGCGCTTGTTGAAGCCCACTAAATGCAGCATTGTAAAATGCATTGTTAAGCCAAGTGCGGATTTCACTATTCATGTAGTTGTTACTACTTTCGTCATACCGATTATTAGCGATAATGCTTTCACATATAATCAGCGCTTCGCCATTACTTTCACCAAGTATACGCCACTTTATGGGCTCAACCTTAAAGTAATATACGGCATCACTTATAACTATTGCGCCTGTTGAAAAAATATAGTCGCTACTAAATGGTTCTGCTACAATTTTTGCATAATAATAATCGTCATCACCTAAATAGTATCCTCTATCATCTTGAGTACCTATTATAGTTACACTCTCTGATTTTATGGTCTGCGGATATTCGCCAAACCAAATATAATTTCCTATTTGAGTGTAACCGTCAATGTCATAATCCCCTTGCTCCGTCAACACCCACCTTGCCTCAAATGTTTTGCTTTCTGAAGGCATTGTAAAAGTGTAGGTCAACTCGTTGTCTGTAGACACTTTTGTATCACCGTCATACCAACCGAGCCAAGTGTAACCAATGTTGGTAGTTGCAGTTAATGTCACGGTGGTACCGTATTCTTTACTACCGTCACCGGTTATTGTTCCCGCGGCATCTATATTTTTATTTGTCGTGACAGTGTAACTTTTTACACTCCACCTTGCTTCATAAGCCTTATTATCTGCGGGCATTGTAAATGAATATGTTAATTCGGCGTTTGTAGATGCTTTTGTATCACCGTCATACCAACCGAGCCACGTATAGCCTGTGTTGGTAGTTGCAGTTAATATCACGGTGGTGCCGTATTCTTTACTACCGTCACCGGTTATTATTCCCGCGTTATCTATATTTTTATTTGCCGTGACAGTGTAACTTTTTACACTCCACCTCGCTTGATATGTCTTACTCTCCGCGGGCATTGTAAAAGTGTAGGTTAATTCGGCGTTCGTAGATACTTTTGTATCACCGTCATACCAACCCAACCAAGTGTAACCCTCGTTGGTTTCTGCAATTATGGTTCGCTCTGCTCCCGCTATGTGTTTACCACCGCCCATTACACTTCCTGCAGCTTCTATGTTTTGAGAAAGGGTTATGTTATATTCTTTATTTATATTGTCATCATTATTGCCGTTTCCATTGTTGTTATCTGTCTTTTGTACGGGTGATTTTCGATATACTGTAGTGTCAAATAACTCTATCGTAAGTACTCCGTCAACTACGGTGCCGTCAAATAAATCTTCTCCGTCCTGATAGAAGGTTATCTTTTGTCCGTCAAGCTTATAAGTGCCTGCTTCCCCCTCATCGTCTACCCATTTACCACCGCTTTTCAACTCTATCCAAGAGGAAGTGTTGAGTGTGCCGTTTACTTTTTCCTCATAGTACTTGCCCGTTATGCCGGTGCTATTACACGCAGCAAAAACAAAAAAGGTACATAACACCAATATTGTTATGACAAAAACTTTTAATAACTTATTCATACAGTTCTCCCAAAATGGTTATTTTATCAATAAGCGCTCAAAAAGATGTAGAGATTACCATTGCCCTAACTTATCAA
>CAYOYS010000131.1:0-3843 GCA_964408255.1 uncultured Christensenellaceae bacterium
GTGACATAGCCGATGCCCGCGTCATCAAGAAGCTTTTTCGCTATTTTGCAGTTGACGCATGTCGGAGTTGTGAACAAAAATAGTTGGCATGCCGCCTTTTTATGCTCGGGGTCGTATAGCTTGCGGTCTTTGTATTCTTGGGCTTTGCCTGCGTTCCAATTCTTCACCGGACGATAGTAGCCCGTTATACGGCTGTATACCTCCGCTTCGCGACCGCACTCGGGGCAGTTAAAATGCTCGCCATTAAGGTAACCGTGATTCTCACACACCGAATATATCGGAGATATGGTGTAAGTCGGCAACTTATAGTTTTCTGCAATGCGCCGTACAAGCTTTGCCGCCGTTGACCAATCGGATAGCTTTTCGCCGAGGAAAGCGTGGAAAATGGTGCCCGAGGTGTACAGCACTTGAAGCTCGTCTTGGGCGTCCAATGCCTCGAATATATCGTCCGTCGCGCCTACCGGCAGATGTGAGCTGTTGGTGTAATAGGGCGTTCCGCCATCTTTCGATGCGGTGGTTATGCCCGGATACCTCTCGGTATCGTGCTTTGCTAAGCGGAACGAGGTGGATTCTGCAGGGGTTGCCTCGAGGTTGTAGAGCGCTTCGTACCGCTCTTGATACTCGACCAATCTTTCGCGCATGTGAGTCAGCACGGCTAACGCAAAATCGCGCGTCTTAGGGCTTGTCATATCTTCTTTGAGCCACTTTGCGTTTAAGCCGACTTCGTTCATGCCGACCATTCCGATTGTGGAAAAGTGTCTTGCAAAGGTTCCGAGATACCTTTTTGTATAAGGATAAAGTCCGCTATCCATAAGCTTGGTTATTACCGTACGCTTAGTCGCAAGCGAGCGCGCGGCGATATCCATAAGTCTGTCAAGACGGGTATAAAAATCCTTCTCATCAGTCGCAAGATACGCGATACGCGGCAGGTTGATAGTCACAACGCCGATAGAACCGGTACTTTCGCCGCTTCCGAAAAGCCCGCCGCCCTTTCTGCGGAGCTCTCTAAGGTCAAGGCGCAGCCTACAGCACATACTGCGCACATCGCTCGGGTCCATATCGCTGTTGACATAGTTGAGGAAGTTCGGAGTGCCGTATTTTGCGGTCATTTCAAACAGCATTTTGTTGTTTTCGTTGTCGCTCCAATCAAAATCACGCGTAATAGAATATGTCGGGATAGGGTATTGGAAACCCCGTCCGTTCGCATCGCCCTCGAGCATTATCTCGATAAACGCTTTATTGACCATTGCCATTTCTTCGATACAATCCTTGTAGGTGAAGTCAAGCTCTTTGCCGCCGACTATCGCCTTTTGGTCTGCAAGGTCTTTGGGGCAGGACCAGTCGAGCGTAATATTGGTAAACGGGGCTTGAGTGCCCCACCTCGAGGGAGTATTAACGCCGTACACAAAGGACTGTATACATTGTTTGACATCCTTATAGGTAAGGTTATCCGCCTTAACAAAGGGCGCAAGATATGTGTCGAAAGAGGAGAACGCTTGCGCGCCCGCCCACTCGTTCTGCATGATTCCGAGGAAGTTGACCATCTGATTGCAAAGCGTGGACAAGTGGCTTGCCGGAGAAGAGGTGATTTTGCCGGGGATTCCGCCTAAGCCTTCCTTAATAAGCTGCTTAAGAGACCAGCCCGCGCAGTAACCTGTAAGCATCGATAAGTCGTGAAGATGTATATCCGCGTTGCGGTGAGCTGTGGCAATCTCGTCGTCATAAACCTCGGACAGCCAATAGTTCGCGGTTATCGCGCCCGAGTTGCTGAGAATAAGGCCTCCTACCGAATAGGTAACCGTAGAATTCTCTTTTACGCGCCAATCCTCTACCTTGAGATATCCGTCGACAAGCTGCTTATAATCGAGCAGCGTGGAGTTCATATTGCGAATCTTTTCGCGTTGCTTGCGGTACAAGATATACGCTTTTGCGATATCGGCATAGCCCGCTTTGGCAAGAGTGCGTTCCACGCTGTCTTGTACTTCCTCGACCGAAATTCTATTATCGACTATCTTGTCCTGATAGTCCGCAGTGACTTTCAGCGCCAAAAAATCAATAATATTGCGGTCAAAATTCTTGTTTTGGGCAATGAAAGCTTTCTCAATCGCGTCGCCAATTTTCTCAATCTTGAACTCCGCCAACGCTCCGTCCCGTTTTATCACCTTGTACATATTAGCAGGTCTCCTTTTTTTTCGGAATGTTTTTAGTATAACTCATACAAAACAAAAAAGCAATACTAAAACACAATATTTTGATAAATTTTTTTTGTCTACCACAATATATAGTGTTTTGCAAAAATTGGCACTCTCGTTTTATTCAAATCTTTACGGACGCTTAGGGCGAATCGCAGCCTATTGTTAAGCCCTTAGATTAATCGAAGTATATGGGATTTGTGAAGCTCGCTATAAAGTCAGGCAGCCGCATAAACATATTTTTGCGGTCGGAGACATAGAGAATCACGCGGTTGACAAGAGTCTCGAAGAATTTTGGACGATATCGCACCTCCGCTCTTACGAAGCCCTTTTCGGGAACGCCGACTACTGCCTTATGCGCTCTGCCGCGCTTACTTTTATATTGATAAATAATATCATTATTATTATATACGATAACAGTTTCACCCCGCTTGAGCTTAGGTACGCTTACCTCTATCGTAGCCGAGGCGCTGTGTATGACACTGTCGCCGACTGCGCTAAGCCCCGAGGTGAGTCTTACGGGAAGTCTTTTCGCGTCTTTTGCGACAGCGACACGACCCTCTTTGACGCTTCTTAGTATATCGTCGGGCGCGGTTGAGCGCGCATAGACGTAAGAAGTCGGGATACCCCATAGCTTTTTGGGTCCGCGGTCGCGGTGATAGTCGCTCCCGCCTACTGCGGGCAGGCGGCGGCCTTTCAACAGTTCGCCGTGCCACCATTCGTAACTTTTGATATTATCCGGTCTCATGGGGCCGTTCCAGACCTCGACGGTGTCAAAATCTATTCCGTAAAGGTCCCATTTCCACGGGCAAAGCGAGCAGAAAGGGTGGTTGACGGAGATGATTGCGCCGCGTTCCTTTGCTTCGGAATGCAGTTTTTTGTATTCCTCAAAGCTATTGACGGCAAAGGAGTCCGAATACGGAACCTCAAGTCCCCAAAAATTCATGTGTCCGTTATAGTTTGTCAGCTCGACACCGGGGATTATCGTTAGATTTTGGATACTCGGCAAACGTTTCATATGAAAAAAGTTATTATGGTCGGTTATTGCCATAAAGTCGTAACCCGTTCTTCTTGCCTTGCGCGCAAGTTGGCTTATTGTGTACTTGCCGTCCGAGCTTACCGTATGAAGGTGTAAGTCACCTTTAAGAAAACGATAATATTTATAAAAAAATTCAAGCGTATAAGTTATCTCAAGCGTATCGCGCATTACCATATACGCGCCGCAAATAATCGTCCAAATACCGCTTCTTATCTCGGTCGTGTTATAGCCCGGTGTAGAATAATTGCACGAAATGGTAATTTTACGGCGCGATGAGCCGGTCGCGCCTATTTCACGCCCCGATTCATCGAGCAGTCCAAAGTCGATTACGTTCTTGAAGTCGCTTGGCAGCGAATCCGCCTCGTCGCCCGAATAGGTATATCCGATTACCATTTTTTCCACATTCTCGGGCACCTCGAAAGGAAGCTTCAAATAAGTTCTTGTATCCGATTTTTTTACCGTAAATTTAATAGTCCTTGTTTCCGCTTTCATAACCGACTCCAATATTTGATATATTAAGGAAACAATGAACAAATACATTGAATTAGGGCGATAGATGTTTGAGATGAAAATTGACAAACAGCCGAAGCTAATATCGGGATATTAGCGAGG
>CAYOYS010000132.1:0-3798 GCA_964408255.1 uncultured Christensenellaceae bacterium
ATATCGGAATCGGCTACGGAACGAATAAGTACGACAAAGACAATGGTATAATGCCGAGCTTCGAGCCATTCGACGACATTATGTATCTTGCGAATGAGTATAGGGGCGACTTCGAGGAAAATGGTACGGTATCCTCTATCGTTTTGCACACCAATATTTATTATCCCGAAAATCTTACGAATGAATATCGGCTTTGCGTATCAAGAAGCATTTACGGCAACGGCTTTAAGCTAGACGGTCAGCTACATTCAAGAACGTTTACTACTCGGATGTTTGCGAACACTATCAACGGTTTATTCAACCCCGAAAGACCGCTCGAAATAATTATCGAAAACCTGTCGATACAGTCTTACTCGCCGATATCCGAAGATTCGGTCGAAGCGTTCAAAGAACTTGCGAACTATGGCGGTATGCCTTGGTACAAAGCCACTTCCAACGAAAACCTTATGGGTATTACGCATATATTTAGGTACTGCCTATTTCAATACGCGTACAGTCAGCTTGAGATTTCGGCAGGCAAGACGATACTTGAGGGGTGCATATTCAGGAACACCGCAGGGCCGGCTATCGTCATGCAGACGGGCAAGGATAACGCTGCCGACCTTGTAATTAAAAATTGCATTTTTTCCAATAGCGTCGCGCCTGCTATCATCACTACTTGTGGAGATTTTATGTCCGACCCGAAGACACGGGACGGAACCAAATATTTTACAATAAAAATGGAGGGCGAAAGCTACATCTATAATTGGAAAAAGCTCGACGATACCTTCAGAATGGATGTAATACCGACTACCGACGCCCCCAATGAAGCTATACGCGGTTTATATGAAGCGGTCAATAACAGCGTTGCAGAATGGATAAAACTTACGCTAAAGGATGAGCGCAATGAAGGGCTCGTCTACAAGAATTTGAAGGGCGAATATGTTAATTTGGGAATATTGATGATACCGCTTTGGGTGCCGAATTACGCAGAGTTCAACCCTTCGTCCGAACACTACTACGAAGGTGGAATAAGCATTATCGGCGATTCGGATAAAATTAAGATGGACGCATTATTAGTTGATACTAGCTTAACCAACAACCCGATAGTAAAAGGGGCAATGAAGCTTTTCGGGATTAGGATTGCGGACTGTCCTTTGCATCTTGTAGTTACTAGAGGGGACAAAAACGGATACAATACGATGCCCGATGAAAAATATGAGCTTAACGAGGCGACAGTCGCGCGCTTGCACGGCAGAAGCCTTGAAAAGAGCGGATAATGAAAAAAATTATACTTGCCGTTTTGCTGCTCATACCTGTAATCGTAATACTTGTGATAAATGTGTCGGGAGAAATTATTTCGTCCGCCGTAGCTTTAGATGCGGAAAATATCGTCTTAACGCATGCGGGAGTCGCGGCGGCATCGTTTGAACTTAACTTCGAGGACTATGAGAACAAAACTTTTAATCTCGGAGTCGAGTATTACCCGCGCGTCGCGCTTAAAACAGAAATTATTTGGACGAGCTCGGATACTGCGGTCGCCGAGGTTCATGACGGCAAAGTGTTTATAAAGAATTATGGAAGCGTCGATATTACGGCAGTATCTAAGGTGAATAATAACGCTCAATCGATGTGCACTTTATATATCGGCGGCAAGAAGCTAAGAGATATACAAATAAGAGCGTACGGCGAGAACGAGAGCGGTGGTATTGCGCTAAAACGCTACGAAACCGTTCCGTTAGAGGGCATAGTTACTCCCGCGGGGGCTTTGGGCGATAACAAAATAGTATGGAACAGTAGCAATAGCGATGTCGCAGTTATTGACGCCAACGGTGTAATTACGGCGCGCGCGATTGGCACTACAATTATTTCCGCATCCGCCGTTAACGAATTGGGCACGGTGGACAACTCGATTACGGTAACTGTGTCAAGCGAGGCGCTTATTACGCAATCGACGGTATACATAGAGAGCGAATCTATCGACATCAGGGACTACATTACCAAGGCAGGTTCGACGTTTTCGGTAAGCGGGGGAACGCTTGACGGGACGATTCTTACACCCGAGCCGAGAGCCGAGGTAACGGTAGCGTTCGGAGGCGAAAGCGCAGTGCTTACCGTCGAAAGGCTTTTGTCCGAGAAGATTGTTATCGAAAATCTCGAGGCGCTTTTTGCGGGAATGTGGTCAAAAGGCAATTTTATCGCGTCCGGTTCGGCGAACGTTGTATTGACGGCAAAAACTGCGTTGGGAAGCGTAAAAACCATTGAGTGGCTGACAAGTGACGACAGTATTGTCGACGTTCGAAACGGACGGCTGTTCGCAAAGAATAAGCCCGGGGAGGCAGAAATCACGGCGCGCGCTCAAGGCTGCGCCGATGCGGTTATCGCAATTCGGGTACTTACTCCCGTTACATATTTTCGACTCGACCAGAACTCGGTCTACGATGCCCTAGGACTTGCAAGAACCAAGACGATAGGCTCTATGACCATGCGGGACGGTGAAATCTCCCAAGGTGTGGTATTGGGGATAAAATCCGTATACCCCGAGGAAGCAAGTCGGCTTTTCGAATACAAGAGCGGCGACATTTCGCTTGCAACGGTGGATTCGGACGGAAACGTGGTGTTTACCGAGAACGGCATAGGCAAGCCCGTGACGATTACGGCGACTCCCGTGTTTAGTACGTTGAGCGCGGTTGCAAGCTATACGTTTACGGTGGTACGCGGGGTCAATATCGGAATGGGGCTTGACAACATGTATGACGAGCAGAACGACATAATGCCGAGTTTCGTGCCGTATAACGAACTGCACAATGTTCTTGATACGACCGATTATGCCGCCGTGTTGCATACCGATGTCTATATGCCGTCAGTCGGCGCGGGCGGTACGCCCTATACCAATTTTGCTAGCAGCATATACGGCAACGGACACAAGCTTGACGGACAATTTTACAGCAATTCTCCCACAAGTAGACTTTTGTATTGGTACCTTGGCGAGGGCAATAACGCCTTTTCTCTCAGTGCCGACATATTGATTGAGAACCTCAATGTTCAGGCGTATAAGCCTACCTCGGACGACTCAAAGGAAGCGTTCACCTCCCTTATCGAAAAGGGCGGCGGTCCGATATGCGTAGAGGGCGCGAGGACATTAGGGCAGACCTTTAACTTGAACTTTAGATTCTGCCTGTTCCAATACGCATATTCGCATCTCGACTTTAGCGCGGGAGAGATTTATATTGAGGGCTGTATATTGCGCAATAATTCGGCTACCGCTATTACATCGCAATTCTGCGAGGCGGACGCGGCAAATGTTACCGTCAAAAATTGTATCTTTTCCAACACTATCGCCCCTATCGGCGTCATACTCGGAGAGCCTCAAAAGGTGGTCGAATTCAAGAAAAATTATACGCTAAAAGCGGGTGTCTTTGCGCTTTTAGGCAATAACTATATTTATAATTGGAAAAAAGTGGACGAAATACGTATGGATATGTTGCCAAGCGTACCTGACCCGACCTTCAACGCGCTCGTGTTCCAAATCAACAATATGCTATCCGATTTTATTAGGTCGGTGTTTACCTTAAAAGCCAATTCGGACATTTTGTATTACTACAAAGGCGGCAATTACGTTAATTTTGGCTTCCTTGTCTTGGGGCTGTGGTATGACGCTAATCCGCTGCTCAATCCGACGGAGTACGACGGGACGGGGCTTAACATAATTATGGACGAAGACGATTATTGGATGAAACAAATGGATATCTCGGGGATGCCGATAGTACATAACTCCATGATTCGGAGCATAGGAATCCTACCTGAAAATTATGTTTA
>CAYOYS010000133.1:0-3761 GCA_964408255.1 uncultured Christensenellaceae bacterium
CCTCAAAAATCTATCTTCATTCAGCACGAGTATTTATTCACAGGCTCGTTAAAAATTTGTCGGTTTTATTAATCGACAGAATATGTTATAATATTGCAAAACCCGATTCAAAGTTTTTTGCTTTGCAATCGGCACAAAGAGAGGTGCAAAATGCCGTCGAGCGTCGTACATTATTATTTTGCCGGCGAGGTTGGAAAAACTGTCAGCGAATACGCGGAGCGCTTAATTGGCGAAAACCGCGGAGCTTATAATTTAGGGGCGCAAGGACCCGATGTATTATTCTATCTCAAGTTCAAGGGGGAGCCGACTTTGCTCGGAGAACATATCCATAAGGCGGCGGAGGTCTTTCCTATGTTCGAGCAATCGGCGAGGTATGTGCGCGAGCAAGACTCCGATGCGCTTGCTGCTTTTATGCTCGGTCAACTTTGTCATTACGCTTCGGATAGGGTAATACATCCCTATGTTTATTTTTTGGAAAAAAAATTGATACCGTACTATCCTGCGAATGCGCATAAGCACATCCATGTCCTTATTGAAAGCGCGTTCGATTACCTTTGCATAAGGGATTATATGAAACTCAAGCCCGCGCGATATAGGAGCTCGGCAAGCGTCAAAGCCAAAAAGGAGACGATAAAAGAAATCGCCCGATACTATTCGGAGCTTATCGCTCCTCTTTTCGGGGAAACGTTGCCCCAAAAAACCGCGGAAAAAATGATATTGCGCATGAGGATTTTTTTTAAGTTTTGCGACGACCCGACAGGTATCAAATACAGTCTTATCAGATGCGTTGAGAAGCTTATAGGCGCGCCTAAGACCATAAGTCTTTTTGTGCGTCCTAAACGGGAAAGAGTGGAGGAAGATTGGTTCAACAAAAACAGAACGCCCTTTCCAAGATACAGCAATCAAGACATTATGACCAAGGAGACGTTTGATGAGCTGCTTGTTCGAGCGAGCGCGGACGCGACCGCTTTAATCAACGATTTTTGCGGCAACCTTAAAGACGGCGCGCCGCTTAATTCGGCGCTTTACCGACTGAACTATTCGGGGTAGAGCAAGTTAACATAGTCTTTCGGACAATAGGAATTGATTGGAAACACCACAATGCATGAATTTGCTTGTCCGCATTGCTCTCGCTTTTGTCGATAACCCGATAATAGGAATTAATTAAAAGTTATAGTTTTCAAATTATCTCTATGCGCTTTGCGCTTGACTTTGTCGATAGCATAGTTGATGAAAGGATTCGAATTTTCGAACTCTGCAAGATTATTTGACCTAATAGTATTTTTGTTATATAATTTGAGTATTAAGGATACAATGAATGGATACCCTAAGCAATCGCAAGAATATTTAGACAGCTTTGCTTAAAAGGCGGCAAAAAAGACGTATCGATATACAACTTGGGCATTCGACATATTTATATCGAAACAATAGCTTATTTGACCTGTTTGTTTCCTTAAATAACCGTGAAATATCATAAGGTGCGGTGCTGCACTTTTTTTTATCAAGGAGAAAAATGTTCGATTATCTTAATTTATCTAAAGAAGTATTAAGAGCGCTTTCGGAGAAAGGCTTTGAAACCCCTACGGAGATACAAGAAAAATGTATTCCGCTGATACAGGCGGGCAAGGATGTTTTTGGTCGGAGCAAGACGGGCTCGGGCAAGACTTTTGCGTTCAGTCTACCCGCGATTGACATGGTGGACACCTCGCTTCAAGAGGTTCAAGTGCTCATGGTTTGTCCGACAAGAGAGCTTGCTGTGCAAGTGGCGGAGGAGACGCGCAAAGCGACGCTTTATAAAAAGGGTTGCGGAATTGCTTGCGTCTACGGAGGCGCTAGCATAGTTAATCAGATAACCGCTTTGAAAAAGGCAAAAATCGTCGTCGGAACGCCGGGCAGGATTATGGACCATATGCGCCGCAGGACGCTTAAGCTATCTAGCGTTAAGCTAGTGGTGCTTGATGAAGCGGATGTAATGCTCAATATGGGGTTCAGAGAGGACATCGAAACTATCTTAAGAAGCGTGCCCAAGTCGCGTCAAACCGTTATGTTTTCCGCGACCATACCCCCCGCGATACGCGCTATAACTAAGATTTATCTTAAAGCGCCGGAATTTGTCGAGATTGGGGAGCTTAATACCACGCTTGAAGAGATAGAGCAGACCTATATTCGCGTTGCGCCGATGGGCAAAAGACAGGGGCTTATCGAGTTGCTCGGTAAACTTTCGCCTAAGGGCTGTATTGTATTCTGCAATACCAAAAGCATGGCGGAGCTTGTATCGAGGCTTTTGATTAACAGAGGCTTTAACGCAAGAGCGTTGCACGGCGACATGAAGCAAGCCGAGCGCAAAAGAACGCTTGACGACTTGAAGCGGCGCGCGATAGATATACTTGTTGCGAGCGACGTCGCGGCGCGCGGTCTTGATATCGACGACCTCGACTATATCTTCAATTACGACTTGCCGCAGGACGTTGAGTACTATATCCATAGGATAGGCAGAACGGGACGCGCCGGCAAAAGCGGGAATGCCATCTCGATAGTCAGCAATTCTGACGAGCTTGTGTTGCTCAAAAAGTATAAAGAGGCTACAAAATCCGATATTGTCGAACACGAACTGTCAAAGACGTTGTCGGTATTCGAGGCAATCGAGGGTGAGATTCCGCCCGAAAGGTCAGTTATGTACGGCACGTCGGCATACAAAAGCAAGAGCGGCAAATTCATTCCTTTTGCAAAGCGCGGAAGGTGGTAAGATAGTTCTTCAATCAAGGAGTATCAAAGTGTTGAGGACGCAAAAAAGAATTGCGCGAATATTAATAGTGCTAATTGTTGCGGCGATATTTGTATTGCCGCTTTCTGCTTGCTCCCTACGGCAGTACCCGCGTCCTACGCGGGAGTTTTATATCAACGATTATGCAAACGTTCTGCTTCCGGGCACTAAGACGGTTATTTTACTCGAGGGTGAGCGGCTGTACAAAGATACAAAAAGTTTCAAGAACAACGGAGCGCAAATCGTTGTTGCTACCATGCTTGTCGGGAGCGAAAGCGAGGCGGCGGTATTTGACCGTGTTGGACTTTTTCGCGAATGGAGAATAGGCGATATGGGACTGCTTGTCCTATTTTTGTTCCTTGAGGAGGAGGGCGAAAAATATCCCATAAGCGCAGAAATTGAGATAGGCAACCGTATGGAAGAATATATTACGACAAACGAGGCGAGCAACCTTATCGAGGTATGCTTACTTAACCCCGAATGGGAAGGCGCGCTCGATATGGGGCTCGGAGAACTCTTTTACGAGCTGTTGACAAGGATATATGTAAGAGCGTACGAATATCCGTCTTTCGATTACGATATGGAGGATTATAAGGCGTATATCGATACTGCCGCTTTGGATACAAAGAGCGTTCCGATGAGCCCGATTGCCTTTTTGTTCTCTCCCTATTCCTCGGCTTGGGCAAAGGTTTTTGTCTTTACTCCGATAATAATGCTTGCAGGAGGAGGAATCGCCATTTTGATAATAAGAAAAAGAAACGACGGAGTAAACGGCGGCTACGGGACGCGGCGACGCTGATTCGGCGTCTTTGCGCCGAGCATTTAAGCGTCTTTGCGCCGAGCATTTAAGCGTTTTTGCGTCGAGCATTTAAGCGTCTTCGCGCCGAGTATTTTACGTCTTTGTGAATAAGTCCAATATTATTTAATACGATGTTTTTGACGGTGGTTGTGTTCAAATAATTGTATCGAACCGCTGCTTTATGTTAATATAAGTCAT
>CAYOYS010000134.1:0-3728 GCA_964408255.1 uncultured Christensenellaceae bacterium
CTTCATCAAAATTCTGCGCTTAAGGCAGTTCGTAATTTTTTCTACGCGTAAAAATATTGAGTATTTATACTTAAGATATGTTACTCAAGTTTTGTGAAATAATATTAAGAATCAATTTTATGTGAAGCCTATTGGGTTGACGGCAATCGTCGTTTGTTTAAGAAGTTAAAGTGGCGGGGATTGCTATAAGATTGTGTCAAAATTGAAGCCGAGAATGTGCTTGTAATTGTCGCACATTTCGATAAGCATGTTAGCGACCGCGTGTGCCGACTTTTCGTCCTCCGCCTTGATATAGCCCTCGAGTTCGGATACTTTCATAGTTATTTCGCGCGTTTCGTTGTGCGATACCACTGATTCGGTGAGCTTTCTTTTGCTTGTCCAACTTTCTTTAAGCTCAAGCGCCAATCTGTACGCTTCCTCGTTATCAGTGTCTATTACCTCTTGTATCGCAATGGCTTGTTCGCGTATCCCGTTCAAGGTCTTTTTCAAGTATACCTGCTCGAGTACCCCGATAGTTATGATTACGACAACCACTATTAATGCAAAAATCGTCTTTTTCATAGCTTAATCGTGAATGCGTTGCCCCTTTTGGGCTGCAAATAAACTTCGCTGCCGTTGTCGATAGTCATTAGCAATATTTCCTCCGGCGTCAATTTGTTATCGCTTAGAATCATTTCTATTTTGTCTTTGCCGATTCCGCTTAGCTCGAGATTGTTATTCTCAAAAAACCCGTCGCTTATGACCGCATATGAAAGCTCGACGGGCTCAACCGTCATATTAGACGCTTTTGCTGTCAAGGGCGCGGCATCTGCTTTTGGGAGCACGGACAGCTTGCCGTCCGTTTCGAGTATCGCGTAGGCGATTTCGGAAGGGAAAAAGTAACCCGATGCCCGCAACGCATGCAAAAGGTCCAATACACTCATATCAAGTTGTTTGAGTATCCGTTGGTCGATTCCTTTGGGCGTTATGACCATTATGGGTTTGCCGTTCAAAAACTTGTTGAATTTTACACTTTTGCTTGCAATCTTCGTTATGAGCAGATGCAGTACGAACAGCGTGAATATAGGTATTATTCCGTACATAATCGGTATTTGTATCTCCGCCATTGGAATACAGGCAAGCTCTGCGAGAATCAAGGTTATCGCGAACTCAAAAGGTTGCAACTCGGAAAGCTGGCGCTTGCCCATAAGTCGCATTATTATAATGAGAATTATATATATTATTATCGCTCGCACAAAAACTGTAAGCATAAACATAGTTTTTGTATTAAATAAAAAATTATACTTACGAATTATGTTGCTTGTTCGTGTTCTCTCGCGGCAAAGCACTGTCTTATTTGGTGATAATCTTATGCTTTTACTAATTTGTCCCACTTCCCACGCAAGTGAAATTACTTCGGCATAGAAGTTCCTGATTACTCGCTAAAATGTTGGGAGTCCGACCGCTGTAACCGTTGATTGTGGAAAACTTTTCGGCTTGACTTTGTATAGTAGATTAATTTATAATTCAAATATGCGCGTGGCGCTTAAAAAGGTGATTGATGACAAAACGTTGGATTTCGATTATAATATTGACTATTATCTTTGCTCTTGCGTTGTCCGCTTGCGCGGACACCGAGATAACCTTGGTTTCGGTAGCCGTTGAGGAAGGGACGATTAAGACGACATATTCCCTCAACGAAGCGATAGATTTGACCGGCGCACGATTAATCCTTACATATAGCAACGGCGCTACCTCATCGATTGCGATAACCGAAGACATGTTGACAGAATTTTCTACTGCAAATGTCGGCGGCGGTTCCATGGTTGTTACCTATCAAGGCAGAAGAACTTCGCTCTCGTACAGCGTATCTTCGAATAGCTCAATAACCATAATAAGCGCCGAGCCGAAGAACTTTATCACCGAGTATTTTGTCAACGAGGAGATTAAGCTTTCGGGGGCAAAGGTTAACGTAGTCTTCAGCGACGGTACAATCGATAGCTTTGAGGTTACCTCGGGCATGGTCACCGCATCGTCTTTTAATACTAAGAGCGCAACGGCGGAAAACGCTTCTCGTAACTTGCAAATAACCGTTAGCACTAAGGCGGGCATGGCTTCTTGTACGGTGGAGTATACTGTTCGCGCAAGAGCGGCTATACACAGCTTTTCAATAAAAAATGCTCCCGAATTGGTTTTTCAACAGAATTCGTCAAGCGCAAGAAACACACTTGACACCATACTTTCAATGCAAGAGTTCGTCATAGTATATAGTGACGATATCGAGAACGAAATATCTGTGAATTATAGCGAATTGACGCTTTCGAACTTCAATACCGCAACAGTTGGCACGGGATTGAAGCTAAAACTTAGATTTACCGACAGCTATAACCGCACCAAGGATTTGGAGCTTATTTACAACATTATCGAACCCATTACGGAATACGCAGTAACTTATCACGAGAATTATGAGGGGGGGAAAGTCATTCCAAGCGTTACGGTGAACGGAAAGGCTCCGATGCGTTCCGTCGCTAACCGCGCGGGGTACGAGTTCTTGGGCTGGTACCGTAAGACGGGCGATGTATATTCCAACAACCCTTGGGATTTTTCGACCCTTGTTACCGAAGAATTGACGCTTTATGCGAATTGGTCTAAGATTGAGTATACAATAAGCTATTCGGGAGTACCGTCGGGAAGTCTTAATGCCGAACAATTTACACGCTATGATGTCAATTCCAATTATGCCTTTTATCCGGAAGAAAAGAACGGATACATATTCGAAGGCTTTGATAAAGGTGACGGAGCAACGTTTATAATCTTGGCAAAGGGAACGACGGGCGACCTTACTTTGACTGCTGTCTGGACGCCGATACAGTATACGCTTACCTACGATTATAACGACGGCGAGCCGCCGATTACCGCTAATCCCGAGTTCTTTACTGTGGAGAGCGAATTTGCCCTTGAACCGCCTACGCGGAGCGGGTATGACTTTATGGGCTGGATAATCCAAGGCACCTCTTTGCGTATTCAAGGTATTTCTGCGGGATACACGCGCAATCTTGCGCTTATCGCCGAATGGAATATTATCACCTATACTATCGAGTATGTATTCCGTGCCAACGAATCGATTGTGGGAGGCAGACCTATAAGTTATAAAATTACCGATGATAATATAGTTATTCCGCCGGCAACCAAAGCCAATCACGCTTTCGCGGGCTGGTATAGGAACGAGGCGCGTACAATCGAGATGCCCAAAATTGTGGGCGACTATGTAATACTTGGCGGCAGTATGGGCAATCTGACACTTTATGCCAAGTTCTACATTAACTATGAGATATTTTTCGACGCGGTCGATGCAGAAGTGCTGATTGGCAACAATGCGGTTGTAAATCTATTCTTCCACGAAAACGAGCCTACCGTGATTCTTCCTCCCGCGACTAAGCCCAATCATACTTTCGCGGGCTGGCGAACGGGCGGTACGACTTTCCAAGCGGGCGCAATAAGCGCCGCGCTGCTTAAGGCAAAGGCAATCGATAACACAATAACATTAGTAGCAATCTGGGAGGAATAATCGCTCTTATAAGTGACGCGGCAGTTAATGCCGCGTTTTTTTGTATATTAAATCATAATAATTGTTGTAGTAATGACTAATTGCGGACGCTTATTTGTCCGCGGTCATTTTAATAGGATAACCAATTTTACATTGTCGCGTTGACGAATTTTTGCTATTTATGGCGAATATCTCGAATTAT
>CAYOYS010000135.1:0-3671 GCA_964408255.1 uncultured Christensenellaceae bacterium
ATAATTTTATTGTCAATAGCACTCTTGCATTATTTTATTCTTTTATCAATGTTTTATGCCTTTATTCGGGATATAAGCCGCTGTTTGGTCGGATTGAGCAATATATTTCGTTTTTGCTTGCGTATTTTAATATTATTTTTTAATACGCAATAAGTGTTCTGCAACGCAATATACAGCATTATTTATCGCTTATAACTGAATAATATCTTGATTTGATAAGGTGTTTTGCAACACGCATCTATTATCTTATTCTCTTTTTTGCGATGTTTGGCTACCGTGCTTTGCATCGTTAGATAAGCGCGTTACATCACATATATATCGTATTTTATCTACACGCTTTATTATTAATCGTCTTATATCAGAGGGGTAAGCCATTACGGCGACACAATATTAAATGCCCAAAATCTAAACCCCATTATATATTGCCTTTTAGAAGAGCGGTAAGCCATTGCGCGACATATTGTGCGGTCTCCGAGGGGAGTAGGGAATATTCATTACTGTTAGCCAATGCAAGTTCTGCGGCGGCACCCGCGATATACGCTCCCGTTGCCGCCGCGTCAAGCGGAGCGACTCGCCTTGCAAGCAGTCCGCCTATTATTCCCGAGAGCAAATCCCCGCTCCCGCCCTTCGCCATAGCGGGAGTACCGCGCCGATTAAGGATAAGCGTATCTTTGTCGCTTATAATGCTTGTGCTGTCTTTGAGCAACACATTCACCCCATATTTTGCAGCAAAGCGCTTGGCTACCTCCGCTTTGTTCGCGGCAATATATTCCGGCTCAAGTGCGGTCAATCTTGCCATTTCCTTAATGTGCGGAGTGATAACGGTCGCGCCGCGCCGATTGTATAGCCAAGTCGGATTAACGGATAAAATATTCAAAGCGTCCGCGTCAAGGACAAGGGGCGCCGTGACGTTCTCAATGAGCCATTCGATGAGCGGAAAGAGCGATTCGGCATAGCCGAGTCCGACACCGCAGACAACGGCGGTAACATCCGCTAAGGCTTGCTGTAACATAGAAGCGTCATGCTTAATATATCCGTTCGACTCGGGAAGCGCAAAAAGCGTACATTCGGTAATCCGCTCATGTAGCGGCGTAACAAGGCTTTCGGGAACGGCAAGCCGCACGATTCCGCTTCCTGTTCTGAGCGCCGCGGCACCCGCCGCGGCAAGCAGTGCCGCGCCCGCATAACGCTTGGAGCCGCCGAGTATCAAAAGCGTTCCAAAAGTCCCTTTATGACTGTCGGAATCCCGCTTTGGAAAAAGCTTACGAATATCGCTGTCTTGATAGACTATGCACATAAAACAAATCTAACGGCTCGCCGCGTTGTGGATTGCCTCACACATCAGCTTTACACAAGCGGTCTGCATGGCAAGCATGCTACATTCGACCTCCCCGCTCGTCATCACAAAGACCGCGTCACCGTCCACTACGGTATGCACCGGACGTATACAGCGCGCATAAGCATCGTGTACGGTATCCGCAAGCCGACAACATTCCGCCTTTGTCAGCTTGGCGTTGGTGACGATGCAGCCGATTGTAGTATTATAGCCTTTTATGCCTTCCACTCCGTGCTTGAGCGCTTGTTCGATATTGATACTCTTGCCGTTAAGCGTAGCACCCTTAAGCAGTTTATCAGAATCTGCCTCATACACGTTGCCGAACGCGTTAACAGCGACTACCGCCGCAAGCTCGATTGCCCCAATCTTTAAGACCGCTACCCCCAATCCCGACTTTACCGCAGAATTCATGCCCAAGAGCTTTCCTACCGTCGCGCCCGCGCCTGCGCCGATGCTTCCGCCGTCATCGTAAAAGTCGTGCGCCGAGTTACATGCCCGCTCTCCCGCCTCTTTGTTGGGATAGCCAAAGGTCTTATATTCGAGGTCATATAAGCTTGCACCGCATACTATCGGCACATTGAATGCTCCGGTATAATACCCCAATCCCTTTTTGCGAAAATAGTCCATGACACCGCAGCACGACTCCAAACCGTACGCGCTTCCGCCCGATAATACTACGGCGTTAATTGTACCGACAGTGTTCTCGGGACGCAGCAAATCGGTCTCCCTTGTCGCGGGCGCCGCGCCCCTTACGCTGACGCCGCCTATCGCGCCATACGGCGCGAGTAATACGGTTACCCCCGTACCGACGTTATCGTCGGTATAATGCCCGATACGAAAAGAATTCAACATAACGACTCCTTTAAGCGGACTTCGCCCGCCTTTACCTCTTTTATCACGTCTTTTATTTTAACCTCTAAAAAGCCTTGAGTACTCACGCCGACCGCTTCGCCCGTCTCGCCTGTCGCGGCAATTATAACTTCTTTGCCGATAGTTATGCAGTCTTTTTTATAACGTTTGAGCAGTCTTTGCGCCGAAAGCTTTAGCAGTTTGTCATAAAAATACACCGTTCTCGCGATTATTCTCGGTATCGATATCCGATTCGTTGCATGCTCGCCAAGCTTAGTCGCGCCGCAAACCTCGTTGATATCGTTATGGATATTTATGCCTATGCCGACAATCACGGACGTTCTGCCGCAAGCGTCCGTCACGCTTTCGCACAGTATTCCGCAGATTTTGCGAGAGTCGACCAAGACATCGTTCGGCCACTTTAACCCCGATTTCACCCCGTATTCGCCAAGCATTGCGCCAACGGCAAGCCCCGCCGCGTACACAAACCGCATTATCTTGGCAAGCGTCAAGCGTCGAATCTTGCTGACGATGCTAAAATACGCTCCGCCCGCTTTGGATACGAATATCTTGCCGTCTCTTCCCTTTCCGCCCTCTTGCATCGGCGCGATGACCACTATATTGTCGAGCAAACTATCGATATGCTCAAGCGAATAGATATTCGTTGAGCGAGTGTTGACCGATATCGGCGTATAGGCTTTGCAATGACGCTCGAATTCAAATATCAGTTCTTCTGTCATATGTCCGCCCCGCAGTCAAAGTCCGCCAATGCCTGCTTTATTGTATCATAATCGAAGCCCTTATACAATAACGACCTTACGATTTTTACCTTTTCCGCATACACAAGGGCGCTTGGGCTTTCAACCTTTTTTATTCTCAACAGCGTAGCAAGCGCGATTTTGCAGCCGTCATACTCCTCAACTGTCTCAAGACAACCGTCAATCAGTTCGCTGTCTATGCCTTTTAGCCTAAGTTCCTCACGGATACGTTTTTTGCCCTTATTGCGGATACTTACTTGAATGTAATGTCTTGCATATTCGAGGTCGTCGATATAGCCATATTCCTTGGCGCGGGCAATCGCGTACCCGACGGCGCTCTCCGAATAGCCCTTTGCGGCAAGTTTGCGTTCCGCTTTGCTTTCGGTGAGGCTAAAGCGTGAGAGCACGGACAGCAAATCATTGAGCGCGTCTGCGCGCTCCCCTTCCGCAATAAGCTTTTTTAATTCATTTTTTTCTATCTTTTGCCCAACGGCGAGCCTTGCAAGCAAAAGTGCCCCCGCCGAGAGCGCACCCGTTGCCTGCCCGTCATAAAAAATCATATATTTATTTGTCTTTTTGATTTTTTCTATCGCGGTTATCATACACCGATTATAGCATAAAAATAAAAAATCGCCAATTGGCGATTTTCGTTAAATATATTAAATTTTAAGCCGAAAAGACCCTAAAAGATTACCGACTCGAAATTGTCCATTCCGAACCTTAATTAA
>CAYOYS010000136.1:0-3624 GCA_964408255.1 uncultured Christensenellaceae bacterium
GTGAATGTCACGCTTACCGCGTAGCTGTCCGCGTCCGTTCCCTCGAACGTGTATATACTACTACCATTAAGCGTCGGCGCGGTGTGCGTACCGAACGACCAAGTCGTAAACAGCGCGCTTTCCTCGCCCGTGACTATTCCGTCACCGCCGATTGTAAGTCTCCAGCCGTGAGAGATACCGTCGTAAGTTATGCTCTGTCCGTTGGTAGTTAATGCGGTACCGCTTGCGTTGTATACCGACCAAGTCAAGGTAAGCGACCTTGTATTGATTGTAAAGCTTCTGCTTGCGTCGCTTGATGCCGAGATTTCGTAGTTCGTTTCGTTAACACTCACGCTAACCGTATAAGTATTGGCATTGACAGCATACGCGTTTGTTCCGGATACCGTACCGGCTCCCGAAGTAAACTGTCTATTAAATGTGATTGTATCGCTACCTTTAAGACCCGAGTATTCTATGGTGTATCCGTTTTGAGTTCCGTCATAAACGGTACTATACGAAGCATTCGTGAATGCTCCCGCGACTTTGCTACCTGCCAAATATTTATACCAAGTTACTGTTATAGGCGCTTTCGTTATCTCCCAATTAAAGGAAATTTCGCCTAATGTCCAATCATAATTGCCGGCAGCCGTTCCTGATATTGAATCGATATAAGCAACATAGCTACCCGCATTAACGGCGCTCCAAGTATTAAGGCTTGTTCCCGAATAGTCAAAGGTGATATTTGCGGCGTCCGCAACCAAAATGTTTGAAGAAGCTGCCGTAACAGCATGACTTAATGTGTCATACTCAACAGATTGAGCGGTATAAACAGTTACACCGTCAAACTTCCATGCCAAATTATTAATCGCAATTTGACATATCTTCCAATTAATTGAAGCGTTCGACCATTCGTAATTGGACGCATAGTAAGTTGTGGCACCGACAGTATAGTTGGTTAACGATACGCTCGAAGTATAATTGGAATGCCCGCTGAGCAACGCCGCGGACGAATCGGCGTTCGCGTTAGTATAAGCCGTGTTGTTAGGTGTAATGGTCAGATTTTCGCCCGACACGAATCCGGTAACGGTAGGTATCATATTGTGTGCAGAGCCGTTATAGGTAGTAACGGTCAAACCTGCCGAGCCGTCAAGCTTCCAAGTGATGCTTAGGGTCTTTTGGTTAATATAGCCGGATGTTAAATAGGTATTGGAATAGCTTTCTATCGTAAAGTTGCTTGCATCCGCTCCGGAAAGCACAAACGTAACGGTTTTTGCCGATATGCTTGCGCTCGCGTTATTATAAAGCGCACTGATTGCAATAGCTATATTATTCTGCGCGGTAAACGAAGTAATCCCGGCTGTAGTTGACCCTTTGATGAAGGTGAAGTCTTCCGATGTTATCGAAATTGAATAATCATCCGCTTCAACGTACGCATTGCCGTCATAGCCTTTAGAAATGTTTTCAGTTAATTCGATATTTTGTTTGGTTATTTCGTAAGTCCACAGTACGCTTGGAACCGAGTCGTCCTCGTAGTTACACGGGTCGAGATTAATAAAATCTTCGGTATTGTCTATCGTGAATAAGATATAATATACTCCGGCGTTTCTTATACCTAAATAATCATCGTAAGCACAACTGAATATCAAGTCGGAGAACACATCGCCATCATATGCTCCGTAAACATAAACCATAGCGTCGTCGCGGTCTGTATCGGGCTTACTTGTCAAGAAATATGCTCCGGTAAACGCATCACTTCCTTGGTCTTGTGAACTTGCAGCGTAAAATCCCGCTTCCGCTCGTGCAATGTTGAATGCCATATACATCAAACTTCCCGATGCGGAAGGCACGGACGGATAAATTACATAATCGTTATTGTCCGTATCAGTGTATTGCACATTGCTGTTTGCGTAATACGAACCAAACACCGTACTTAAAGTTTGATTTTCAAAGATATAATTGCTATTACTTAAGCCTGAAATCTTCAGCCAATAAGTACCTGCGCGCACAACGCTCGTAGCATTCGAGGCAAATGTAGTGTTATGTGACGCATCGGTAATCCCGAAGCATGTACAGAAGCCAAAATAGTTCAACGTGCTAACGGTTAACGCTTCGTTCAACGGATTATCAACCGCTACGGCAAATGAATGTGTAGCGCCGCTGTATGTTATGCCCGTACCCCACGTCCAGCCCGACGGGGTGCCGCCGTTTACAGAATGTGTCCACTCTAACATTGAACTTGTTATTACGAATGGAGTAATACTGTAGGTCTTAGTGGCGGTTCCGCTTAAATCGTAGTTTTTGGATAAAGTGCCGCTTGCAATTAAAGAAACGGTTACAATATAATTGTTAACATTCGAACCATCGTTTGTAACACTTAACGTATAATCCACATTTTTAGACAAACTTTGCGCGCCAACCAATCCGTTGAATGTCGCTGTAACATTATCTGCAACAAGGGACGTCGAAACATTTTCTTTATCATAGATTTTTCCTGACTTAGATAAAGCGACAAGCGAAATGGATTTCTTATTTATTACAAAGTTTTGTGATACGGTGCCCATTAATGCGTAGTTGTCGCTCACAAGAGACACATTTATGGTGTAACTTCCGACATCGGTTTGACCTAAAACAGCACTTGAAACGCCGTTAGCAACAGTAGCGCTGCTTGAAAGTACGGTCGTTCCGCTTTGGCTGATGCTATAATTGAATGACACGCTGTTATCTTTGAAAATATTCGGGGCAAAGGTTACACCTTGAACATTGCCGTTATAAATGTACGGAGTATTGTTAGTCCAAGTTAAAGCAATGGGGCGCTTTGTAATTTTGTAATAGGCGTACTCATTGTCCGAAGAAGCCGTTCCGCTTCCGTATTTGTATGTTACTTCATAGTTTGTATTTTCAGTCGATACGGTAACTTGCCTATCCAATCCGTCAATTCCCGAGCTGGCGCAAGCTATCAATCTTGTATTAGAGCTATTGATTATAACAGTGGAGTTTTGAACAAATGTATCATTCCATTCTCCAAGCGTCTTTTCGTTTACATAAAATCTGTTCGTTCCCGCTCCGGTAGCAGAACTGATATTCAGTACGACATTGCCCATCATTCCCGACGCAATCGCGTAAACACCTACATCAGTCGTCGTCGGAGTTGCTGTTGAACCGTTGTAATAATAAACAAACCTACTAGACGAAGAACCGTTCCCCGATTCGGGGTCGCCGCCAAGCACTGTGGATGTGCTTGAATTATAATAATTCTGATTAAACGCATACCATGTTATGGTTAACGACGCTTTGGTTATCGTCCAAGACACCGAGCTTGATGCCGTGCTGCCTTGCGCAAACGAGTAGTTGTCGGCACTGTTATCGAACATGACAGACGAGCTGTATGCCGTCACCGTACCGCCGACAAGATAAACATTCGTACCCGCAAATGTATATGTATAAGGTCCCGAACCGAGTAAAGCGGGCGCGGAGCCGCCGGTAAATATCCGGCTTAACAGACTTTCTTCACCGCTGACCAAACCCGATACCGTCGCAACGAATCCATGCGCCGCATTATCAAATATTATGCTTTGACCGCTCGATGATAATGTGCTAGTTGCGCCCGCCTCGTTATAAGCGCTCCAAACAATTGAAATCTCGCGC
>CAYOYS010000137.1:0-3586 GCA_964408255.1 uncultured Christensenellaceae bacterium
CGACAGCGAGAACCCGGACGACACCACAATCGTTGACCCGAATGACGAAACGCCGACCGACCCGAATGGGGAAACACCGACCGACCCAGCGGTGATTACTGAGGCAGAGGCAACGACGACAATAGCTGTCATTGGGGAAAAGGCCGAGCTTTGGCTACTCAACAATGGAGTGGATACATATTCCAATCGTAGCAATGAATTAAAAACAGCTATTACAAGTTATGCGAAGATTGGCGAAGTGAATCCCACAAGCGTTGCAGTAATCTATAACGATACTACGCATGCCTATACTATTACCGTCAAATGGGGCTCAAGAGAGGCGAGTTGCACGGTTGCCGAGCGTTTGAACAATTGGGGCGCTAGCGGCAGAATCGGCAAAGAATATCTTGCCAACAATGACGGCGAAGATGTTGAGGATGTAATAGTTGAGGTATACAATGCGTTTATAAGAACCATTAATGATGCGAAGGCGAAGGGCGAGGCTTTCCCGAACGATAGTATCGGCTTCAACGCTAAGGCATATTTAGTCGCGGGCTATGGCGAGGGCGGAGGTGTTGATGTTGCGCTTCAGGTTAAGGGCAACATAGGGGATACCGATGCGAAGACCGACCTTGCAATCGAGCTTCTTGTCGATGATGAGGTTGCATATGGGCTTTATTTTGACGGCGGTGCCGCGAAAGAAGATTGTAGAATTTATTTGCGCGCCGGCGACAACTATATCCATATCGACCAAGCCAACGTGGTATCTATGATTACCAACCTTGTAGGTTATGAGCCGACGGCGGCTGCCGAGGAATCGGGCGAGCCTGTCGAGGAATCGGGCGAGCTCAAAGAGATAGAAGAACTTGCAGAATTGTTCGGTCCCGAGGGCGAGGAGACGGCGGATATGCTGTTGTTCGTTATGGGAATCTTATTCCAAAACGGTGGCGTGATTGTTGAGGACGGCGATACGACCACATATCAGATTATGCTTGATTTTGACGAGCTTATCAGTAGCATCAGCACTTTGGTTACATCATTGGGTCTTGGTGATACTATCAACGGCATTATCAGCGAACTGCTTCCTCCTCCTCTCGACCAGCTTGACTTAGGCAGCGTTGGCGGTATTGCAGGAGAGCTTTTGATTACCGTAATTACGACAGACGGACTTGTCTCCGATGCAGAAATCAGCCTTAATATGCCTGAGAGAGACTTTAGATTCTCGGCTACGGACAATGTGTCTAAGATGTATGGTCCGCTCAACTTTGCGTTTGGTCTCGAAGGTGTTAACCTTGCCGAACAGACCGACATAATACCGGTTGGCGCGGCGATTAAAGCGTCCGAGTACTTCAGCCCGCTCAATATCAACTTTACGGGCGATGTAACAGTCAGAGCAGAGGACAAGGGAGAGGACGGCGAGGTTCTCGTTGACTCCGTGTTCAGCTTTGACATTAAGACCGAGATTAACCCCTTCAACCTAGGCGTTGCAAAGGGTTATATCTACATTACAGAGCTTAAGAATGGCGAGACCGTTGCTACGGACTTCCTATATGTATCGTACGACCAGAGCACAGGAGACGGATACCTTGCGTTCAAGGACGAGTTCGCATACATGGTCAATGCTATAGATATCTATGAATATATAGTAGACAATTACACTATCGATGCGGAAGAATTCGTTACGAAGCTAATCTCAAGATTCATGAGCATGACCGCAAAAGCCGATGACCCGGACGATGATGAGGATGAGAACGGGTTCGACATCATGGCATTAATCGGTGCAGTAGGCGACATTCAGGCGTGGTACGATGCCCTTGTTGAGAATAATAAAGTTCTTTTGTCAATCGACAAGGAGGCTCTGCTTGATTCCGAGATAGCAGTATCCATAGTTACCGATGATATCAACGATATACTCGCTGTAATCAACTCAATCGGTTTATTCCCCGAAGACATTTCTGCTCTCACCAATCCCGAATCTGTCGAGGTATACTTCAACGGTGAAGATTATGAGAATGTGTTCTATGTTAAGGTTGTAGTTAACGAGATTGGCGAAGATGACGAGGTTACCGAAGTTATATATATATTCGAGATAGACGGCACAATGTGGGCAGATGACAAGATAATCAACGTAACCTTCTCAATAGATGATGTTGAGATGGCGAGATTGAACATAGCGTATGTCGAGAGTGACGAACCCGATGTACTCATCGTGGACGCTGACAAGGTATATACAGTAATATTGACTCTCGAATTGATTCAAGACCCTGATGCGGATACTATTGAGTATGACATTTATGTGTTTGAAGGCTGTGTAACGGAGAACGAGGACGGTGTGCTTAACGGACTTCAAGCTACATTCACCTACTGTGACGATAGCTTCTACACCGTGTACGGTGAGGGCGTGGGCATCTGGACATATTCGGGGCTTGAGGGAATAAAAGACCTTAACTTCACTTTTGAGAACATTCCTCACTACGGCTTTGGCTATGACAGTGACGGCTTCAAGCTTGATGTAGACATTGACAACTTGTATTTCAATTGGGGCGCGGACAACAAGGACAAACCATTCCCCAATCAAAGCGGCAAAATCTATGTCGACAAGGCAGATGATGTCAAAGAGTTCATAGAATGGCTTATGGAAGATTTAGGAATCGAACCTATCGAACTTCCCGAATAATTTATCCTAATTACAAAAGGGACGGGGCAACCCGTCCCTTAAGACCAAAACAAAGGGCGCGGCAACAAAATTGCCGCGCTTCTTTATTTGCAGTCTGTTACTGTCATCGTGGTAAAAAATTGCGTTTTGTCCAAATCCTATAATGACTTGCGACTCGACTAAATACCGACTCCTTCTATTATCCCCGCCTCAAAAATCAAGAATAATACCAAAGAGGAAACAACGATATTGAATATTACGATTATGGGCATAAAGACCTTAAAATACCACTTATAAGTTTTGTGCTTAAAAATAAGCATAGCAAGGTATTCGCCGATTCCGCCCGATAAGCCCGCAACGGCAAAGAGCAAGACCTCTCGAATGCGTGGTTCTTTATTCTTAAGCCTAATTTTATCCGCACGGATAAGCAAGAAGCCTATGATATTAAATATGATAATGAATGCAAGTGCGCTTTCGAATGTGATTGCCATTGTTATCTCCGTTGATAAATCAATAATATTACTTTTTGATAATTTTGTCAAGAAAGTAGATAAAATTGTCGGCAAAAGCAAGATTAGGATTAATTCGCGCGACAACAACGCTTGTCGCTGTCGTTTCCGATTGTAATTTTAACGAAAATATTGTAAAATATATTAACATGATTAAGGATGTAATGAGCAAAAAACTTTTGTATCTGATATGCGTATTTCTTCTTTGCACGGTGTCGGTGTTTGGCATCGTGGGTTGTCACTCGGTATCGGAACAGATAAAATTGACGGCGGCGGAAAACGGGACATTCAAAATCGTTCACTTTACCGATTTTCACCTTTATCTTGCCGATGAAAAGGAAAACTCGGTGTTTGCCGCACCATTAAAAAGCTTTGATGTTGCCTTTAATGCATACCTTGACGCGGTTATCGAACGCGAGGAGGCGGACTTTGCCGTTCTTGG
>CAYOYS010000138.1:0-3583 GCA_964408255.1 uncultured Christensenellaceae bacterium
AAGCTGAGCGGCGTCTTGTACCGCTTGCTTGACAATCTCGATATTGAAGACGGGAAGTCCGCGCTTCGCAAGCATCGCCCCAAGCAGCCCCACTCCCGCGTACGCATCTATTACCGCGCTGCTCTCGCTTTGGATTATCGTATCGATAACTCGCCTATATATTGCTTCCCGTATACCGTCATTGACCTGCAAAAAGGATAACGGATGTAGCTCGCAATGGATTCCGTCAATCTCCGTCGAAAGCGGTTGACCCTCGATAAGTTTTGCCGAATCTCCCATTACCACATTGTTATGCATGCGGTTAGAGGAGATATAAAGACAGTATTCGCCGAACCGTTCTTTAAGTAGCGCTATTAGGCTTTGCCGATTAGGCAAGTACTCGGCGTTAACTACGAGCGTCAACGACAGCTTGCCGTTCAAATACCTCGCCGCGGCATGACGCAGTATTCCCGTTTGCGCAATCTCGTCATAAACGCTTATATTGTTGTCGCAGGCATATGTTAGTAACACATCGATAAGCTTACTTGCCCACTCTCCGTGCAAAAAGCATTTTGTAATCGGCACGACCTTATGTGTGCCCTCGCTGTAAAATCCTACAACCGTCTTACCGCCTTGGGTTCCGAACGGCAATATTATCTTATTGCGGTAGCCGAAAGCCTCGGGACTTCTTACACATTCATCGACAATAAAGGGCTGCTTAAGGCACTTGCGCAAGGTGTTGTATAACGCGCCTTGCTTAAGCCTAAGCTGTTCGGAATAATCGATATGCATTATATCGCAGCCACCGCAGCGGGCGAACCTGTTGCAGACGGGCTTAACGCGATAGGGTGACGGCTCTATTATCTTGGTTACCTCGGCGAAAGCGCAGTCCTTTTTTACATATGTAATCTTCGCCGCTACCCTCTCGCCCTTAATAGCAAAAGGAAGGAATATTACCCTTCCGTCATGCTTTGCGATACCCTCGCCCTTATTGCCGTAATCAATTACGGTTAGCTGTAATTTGTCTCCTTGCTTCATGCTCCTTGTTGCCTTTGCCGCCGTTAACTTAATGCTCCATGCTCCTTTTAGTCTTTTATCTCTGTTAACTTAATGCTTTATATTGTAATACGCTGCCGCCATTTGCAAACATACCATAGTTCTTTGCGGTTGCGGTAACGAATCCCATTTAATCGTTCTTTTGCTGAAAGTTCCAGCTATCTATACACATCTTTTCCAAGCCGTATTCCGCCTTGAATCCAAGCTCCCTTTCGGCAAGCGCGGGGTCAGCGTAGCATGAGGCGATGTCGCCCGCACGCCGAGCTGTAATCTTATACGGCAATTCCCGCCCAATGACCTTAGAAAAGGCTTTTACCAGGTCGAGAACGCTGTAACCGTTGCCGGTACCAAGATTGTATATTACGACGCCCGGCTTGCTTTCGAGCTTTTTGAGCGCGAGCAAATGCCCCTTTGCAAGGTCTACGACATGGATATAATCCCTTATCCCCGTACCGTCGGGCGTGGCATAGTCGTCGCCGAACACCCGTAGATAATCCAATTTGCCTATCGCTACTTGTGTGATATACGGCATAAGGTTATTGGGGATTCCGTTGGGATTCTCCCCGATTAAGCCGCTCTCGTGCGCGCCTATCGGGTTGAAGTATCTAAGCAGCGCAACGTTGAACCGATTATCCGCGGTATAGACATCCTTTAGAATCTCTTCTATGAATAATTTGGTTTTGCCGTACGGATTGGTACAGCCGCCCACCGGGAAATCCTCGCGTATCGGAACGGTCTTTGGATTGCCGTAGACCGTTGCTGACGAGGAAAAAACTATATTGTTCACGCTATGGTCGCGCATAACATTAAGCAATGTAACCGTGCCTTCGATATTATTATGATAATATTTAAGCGGAACGCTCACGCTTTCACCCACCGCCTTAAGCCCCGCAAAGTGGATAACGGAATCGATACTATACGAAGAAAATATTTTGTCAAGCGCCTCATAGTCAAGAATGTCAGCTTGATAAAATATCGGTGTTACGCCGGTTATTTTCGCGATTTTGCCAACCACGTCCCGCTTGCTGTTGGAAAGGTTATCGACGATTATTGGTCGATAGCCCGCCTTTATCAGCTCTACTACGGTATGACTGCCGATATAGCCTGTTCCTCCGGTAACCAATACGTTTTTCATAACACGCCTCCAAAGCGCCGACACAAGCGGCAGTTATTATTTGCTTGCCAAAACCTTGCGCAACCTCGCAAAGCGCGGCAACCCGTCCTCAAGCGGAGCCTTGCTGTCGCCGAGTATCAAGGGTAGCGCATAGTCCACGAATTCGCGGCTCAAGCCGCCGCCATTCGGCAATATCCACTCTAATGGTACTTTCTTTTCGGTGTTCGCGGCAAGCGCGACATCCATAATTGAGGGCTCACACTTGTATTCTTTGCCCGCTTCTCTCTTTAATATAATCATTTTGTCAGTTTTTCCGCTAAGCGCGTATCTTACTGCCGCGGCGCCCACCTCGAAAGCCTCCTCCACATCAACTTTGGACGCGAGGTGCGCGGCGCATCTTTGGAGCAAGCTAAACTCAATCGCTCTGACCTTGACTCCAAGCTCCGCGTTGATAATGTTGGCAAGCATTGAGCCTACTCCCCCGAGCTGAGCGTGACCGAACAAGTCGGTGGCGGATGCGGCGAACTCGCCAACATACTTGCCCTCTGCGTTCTTTATCCCCTCGCTGATAACTACCATACATTTGTTGTTGTTCTTAGCGCAGACATCCTTAACGGCGGCTTTGAACTGCTCTATGTCAAAGGGTACTTCAGGAAGGTAGATAAGGTCGGGTCCCAATCCCTTTTCTTTAGCAAGCTGAGCGGCGGCGGTCAGCCAGCCCGCGTTCCTGCCCATGACCTCAACGACGCAGACCATGCCCGTATTATAAACGGTCGAATCCAATTTCAATTCCATTATCGAGGTCGCTATGTACTTCGCGGCGCTGCCGTAGCCCGGACAATGGTCGGTCCCCCAAAGGTCGTTATCAATCGTCTTAGGTACGCCGATAACTCTCATCTCATAGCCTGATTTTTGCATATACTTGCTTACTTTGTTGCAAGTATCCATGCTGTCGTTGCCGCCGTTATAAAAGAAATAACGAATATCGTATTTTTTGAACACCTCAAGCAATCGCTTATAGTCCGTCTCGTCCGCCTCGGCGGGCTTAAGCTTATAACGCACAGAGCCTAAAGCCGAGCTCGGAGTGTTTTTGAGAAGTGTCAATTCATACTCGTCCTCTTGCCCCATATCATAAAACTGCTCATCCAATATCCCTTTGATGCCGTGTGCCGCGCCATAGACTTTAGTGATAATATTCTTATGCTTAAGCGCCTCGATGAATACGCCCGCCGCACTTGAGTTGATGACCGATGAAGGTCCGCCCGACTGCCCAAAAATAACTGCTCCGATTAATTCTTTCATAACATCCTCCGTATTATAAACTTAATATACTTGTAATCTCGTATAGTCTTTCGTCGACTAATCGGGGCATTGAAAGCGCCTCGGTAATGTCGTAATCGACTATCACATTGTTCCTTATTCCTACCACTTTAC
>CAYOYS010000139.1:0-1152 GCA_964408255.1 uncultured Christensenellaceae bacterium
CGCCGTTACAGTAGCTAAAAAGGAAGGCTTAAGCGGGCAGTGCGTCATTTGACGGGAGCGGGCATGCCCGTTACCCTTTCGCCGAGGTCGTTCGCCCAATTTTCGGGATATCGCGAAAAGTAGGAGATATTCTTTTCCTTACGCAACGCGCGATATTTTTTGGAGTTGCACCAAACAAAAGAGGGGATTCCCACTGCAAAAAGATAAAGCGGCCCGAGAATAAGCGACTGAATCGTGTGCCCGTACTCGTGTACGCTCGTTGCGGCAAGGGTATCTTTCTCCTTTTTTGCGTTGACAAAGATGAAACAGCCGAAGCTTATCCCGCCCCAATTATTCTTTTTGCTGTCTACAAGCACGATTACAGAACCGAAAAATTTCGTTCGCTTTTCATTGCGGAAACGCAACAAGAGCAGCGCTCCGATAAAATTCTGCAAAAATCCCCAAGTGAACTGCACTAAATAGAAAAAAAATGCTTTTATATACTTCATATATCCCTCGCCGATGTTTTTTTAATTATAGCAATCAATAGCTCATTATGAGATTGCCGACTGTTAAGAATCAACGAACAATACAGCAATGGACAAAATATCCGATTCTGCATCATAGGTGGCAAAACTATGTGAATCAGTTAGAGTGTTTGACATTGCATCTTACTAAACTATGTTACCGGTATTCGGGCGCGCAAGTGATGTTGATGCCGAGCTTCCTGTAGACTTGCGCCTCGCTCTCGTCAAGCATAACGGTGCTGTGCGCCTCGCTCTTTTCGAGCTTCGGTATCTTCGTCAAGAGATATTCGACGGTAGGATTGGTTACCGCGGTTATCGAAAGGGCAATCAATGCTTCCTCGAGGGTAAGCGCGGGGACCGCGGCTTTTAGATTGATTGCTTTAAGCTTCAAAATAGGACCTATTACTATAGGAGATATCAACTTGATTTGGTCGTCTATGCCCGCAAGGTGCTTAAGCGCGTTGATAATAACGGCGGCGCTTGCGGTCATTACGTCGCGGTCTCTGCCGGTTATTATCTTGCCGTCGGGCAATTCGAGCGCGACGGCGGGCGTACCCGCAGACTTTGCCTTTTCCAAAGCGGGGTCAACTACCGCGCGGTCTTGGGGCTTCGCGCCGAGATTGTTCATCAAAACTTCAACGCGGTG
>CAYOYS010000139.1:1252-3582 GCA_964408255.1 uncultured Christensenellaceae bacterium
TTATAATTGACGGTGCTTATCCCGTACGCGTCGAGGTGAAAGGAGTCAATCATATTAAAGTCGCGGATATCCGCGGTTGCCGCCTCGTATGCGACGTTGACAGGGTGTTTAAGCGGCAGATTCCAGACGGGAAAGGATTCGTATTTTGCATACCCTGCGGCATTGCCGCGCTTGTACTCGTGATAAAGCTGAGACAAGCAAGTCGCAAGCTTGCCGCTTCCCGGTCCCGGAGCGGCGACGACGACAAGCGGTCTTGTCGTCTCTATATAGGGATTGGCGCCGTAGCCTATGTCGCTTACTATAAGGTTGACGTCGTTCGGATAGCCTTTGGTGTAGCGGTGAACATATACCTTTTCGCCGCGACACTCAAGCTTGTTCTTAAAAAGAATGGCGGCATGCTGCTCGGAAAACTGAGTTATGACAACCGAACTGACACATATCCCTATCGAGCGCAGATTTTCGATAAGCCTAAGCAAGTCCATGTCGTAAGTTATGCCAAAATCTGCCCTCATTTTATTGCGCTCGATATCTGTCGCGCTTATGCAAAAAATCACTTCGAGTTTATCTTTGAGGTTCTGAAGAAGCTTTATTTTTACATTGGGGTCAAAGCCGGGTAAGACTCGGGCAGCATGCAAGTCGTCAAACAGCTTTCCGCCGAATTCCAAATACAGCTTGTTATTAAAAATCTTGTTGCGTTCCAATATTTTTTCCGTTTGTTTTGCAACGTATAGCTGATTATCAAAACCAATCATGTTAGCCCTCTTCCGCAGTAATATTATTATATTACAATTACTCAATATTAAAGTCAAGATGTTTTGGTTAAGGCGAACGGTGCAAAAGGCTTTGGCGCGCTCGATGACGCGCTCGATGATGCGATATTTATAAGTGATGTAGCGTTTAATTGCAACCTGCGCCAATAGCGAAAGCTCGTTTGAAATATTGACATAAGTTTGCAAAACTGCTATAATCAGCTTATAAAAATTCGTGAAAAGGGGCATATATGGATATTAATCATGCCGGTCATCGGGATAGGTTGCGCGAGCGTTGCCGCAAAGCGGGCTTCAACAGTTTATCCGAATACGAGAAGCTTGAACTGCTTCTTTTCTCTTTAATACCCCGTAAAAACACCAACGACATCGCGCATAGACTGCTTGATACTTTCGGCTCCTTCGCGAATGTGCTTGACGCAAGAGAGGAAGATTTACTAAGGGTGAAGGGTATGACCGCAATCGCCGCGCTCATGCTCTCCTCGTTTCAACAAATAATGATTAGCTATCGAACAAGCAAGAACATCCAAAAGCGCACGATACGCAACGCGTCCGACGCAATGGAGTATTTCGGCATCAATATCGGCATGCGCACGACCGAAGCAATGCAGATACTTTGCTTAAATATAAAAAATCAACTTATCCATACGATAACAATCGAAAGCAAAAATCCCGATTCCGTCGAAATAAATATGAGCAGTTTGATTGCCGAAATAGCGCGTTGCAATACAAAAAACGTTATTATCGGACACAATCATCCCTCGGGCGATGTCGCGCCCTCACGGCACGACCTTGATTTTATACATTCTTTCGACAAAGCCCTCAAAGTACTCGGCATCGAGCTGCTCGACAGCGTTATTGTCGGCGGCGACAACAGCTTCAGCTTCCGCGATGCCGAGTTGATAAGGACAAACGACTCTATATTTTCCGAGTTTGGGAAAGTGGCGAACACCTTTATCGGCTGGGGCAAGAAGAAGTAATAGACTGTTTTCCCAATTAGAGTTTCCATATTCCGTTTATATCCTTGCGTTTCGTTTTGTACACCGTGTCTTGGATTAACGCTTACATAAAGAATTCAAAAAGACAGAACTTTCTTAATTTTCCATAGTAAAAAGAGCGTTTTATATACAATTTCCCATAAACACTTTTATTTTTTCGCATTGCATGCTATAATCATTCTGCAATAACTTGGGGATGTTCGGGTATTCGACATGGTAAGGAAGGGCATTTCAAGCATACCGAAGGCTCGGCTTCGTAAAAACGGAAAAACAAAACAAACGACAGAAACAATACTGTTGCGTTGGCAGCTTAATGCCGACTGTCGCATAGGGTGAGCTCACTGCTCCCTATCGCGGCATAATGATGTGTGAGGAACCGCGCTGCCCAACGCGCGCTAAGGCAGAACGGAATTAAGCGGCTTGGAGCGGGCAGCCTGCTTGTGGGCGGCACCAATCGACACTTAAACACACAGCTAAGTATGTAGAAAGAACTGCGATTTCTATTATGGACGGGGGTTCAACTCCCCCCATCTCCACCAAAAAGGTGTATAGATATCTATGAATT
>CAYOYS010000140.1:0-3579 GCA_964408255.1 uncultured Christensenellaceae bacterium
GCCTTAGGAAGCGGAGAAAAAGGTTTGCCTTATATATAATTATATGTTATAATACGACTGTAAATATAATTAAAAACAATTATATTGCGAGGCTTTATGGTTAAAAAGAAGTCCGGTCACAGAAGACGTGAAAATAGATTAAAAGAAGAAAAATATATTGCTCCTTATAGTCCCGAGATACTTTCTATGAGTGTTGAGGGATTGGGGCTTTCCGATGTCACCCTCGCCGTTCTCAAAGCGGGCAAGATTTTTTCAGTAGGCGATATCGCCGTACGGCGTGAGCGAGAAATGTATAGGATTCAGAACTTCGGCAAAAGAAATTTGCTCGAAGTATCCGCAAAATTGCGCTCTCTCGGCGTAGAGCTTCGACCCGAGCGGTCACAAGATGAGGGCGCAGTTTCTTCTTTTTATTCTAACAAGCGGGGCGATGCAAAGGTTGTCACGAACACTCGCAAAAGGCGAGAAGTCGTAACAAGAGGTTTTAAGGAACAACACAATACTCAACAAGTTAATAAGCAACAAGTTAGTAGCGTTTCAGGTGCTCGCAGCGGGGACGAGAGACGCCAAAGCAGAAAGAGCGGGCGGAAATGGGACAACATATACAGCAGCGCTAGACTGTTCCCGCGGGCGCCCTTTGTCGCAAGCCCTCCCGAGCATATGACAAAGGACATTTTTTCAAAAATGCAGCGGGCGGGGAAATGGGGCTTTAAGGACGCCTTGGGCAAAGAGGTTATACCCGCTATTTATGACGAGGTATTTGCGTTCAAAGAAGATATGGCATGCGTAGAAAAGAACGGACTGTTCGGCTATATCAATCGCAAAAATGAATTGGTTATTCCGTATCGTTATCTGTGCGCCGCGAGCTTCCAAGAGGGATTAGCTTGCGTCGTGCTTGAAGAAAAATGCGGATTTATCGACCAAAATGGGGATATAGTGCTTCCGTTGGAGTATGATGCTGCGACCGCGTTCGATGACGGCATCTCGCGGGCGAAAAAAGACGGCAAGTGGGGCTTGCTGAAAAAGGATGGTAGTTTCAACACATTATAACGGATTACGCGCTTTGGAGTTATAGGAGAAGTTATGCTGATTATTGATAATTTAAGAAAAAAATATTTAAGTACGGATATATATGCGGTAGACGGGTTATCGTTGGAGCTTAAAGAGGGCGAAATATTTGGATTCCTCGGTCAAAACGGCGCGGGCAAATCCACTACTATCAAATGCATTACGGGTATTTACCCTTTTGAGAGCGGAGAGATTTTTGTATGCGGTCACAGCATCAAGAAAGAAAGTATTGCCGCTAAGCTCAATATTGGCTATGTGCCGGACAACCATTCGGTATACGAGAAGCTAACGGGCAGAGAATATGTCAATTATATTGCGGACCTCTACGATGTCAGTTTAGAAAAAAGAGAGGAGCGGCTCAATAAATATTTGAAAATGTTCAAGCTCGAGGCGGCCGCCGACAGACAAATCAAAGGATATTCGCACGGCATGAAGCAAAAGATTTGCATAATCGCCGCCCTTATACACGACCCCAAGCTTTGGATTCTCGACGAGCCTATGGTCGGCTTGGACCCACAGTCGATTTTTGAAATCATCGAGAACATGAAGCAGCATTGCGCAAAGGGCAACACTGTGTTCTTTTCCTCTCATAACATCGATTTGGTGGCGAAGCTCTGCAACCGCGCCGCGATTATCGACGGAGGAAAGCTTTGCGAGGTTGTAGACCTTAACGCGGGCGATAACCGCGAAAAGCTCGAGAGCATCTTTAGAAACTACACGATGGCGGAGGATAACTAAATGCATAGCATCAAGTCGTTGTTCCGTTTAGAGCTTAAGGCGCGGTTCGGGCACAAAGGGGTAAAGTTTTCTGCCGTGGCGCTAAAATTTTCCTTGATTGGACTGTTCGCCGCGGTGATTTACGCGATATATATTTTTGGATTGCAGAATTTTATCGCGATGTTCCACCTTTACGAATTGGACTACGAATTTATTCAGATGTTCATTACATTAGCTCAAGTGATACTGATTGCGTTCGGCGTCAGTTCGGTTATAAAAACGCTCTATTACAGCGGCGACAACGAATTGTTGCTCCGTTTTCCCGTTTCGGGCGAGGCGGTCTTTATCGCTAAGATAAGCATACTTGTTATGTACCAAGCGATTTATACCTTGCTTGTTATGTTGCCCGTATTCATTATGTTCGGAATCACCGTTAACGCGCCGATTAACTATTATCTGCTTATCCCTGTGATAATGCTGATATCGATTATATTTCCGCTTTGCTTAGCAAATATTCTTGCAATCCCCACGATGTACCTTAATTCTCGCATCAAAAATAAGTATCTAGCTACACTTGTTACTTCGGTCATCGGGGTCGCTTGTGGCTTTGCGCTCTACATGGGCGCGATTCAAAGCATTATCGGCTTTATGAAGGACGAGGCGATGCGTTTCTTTTCGCCGCAGACCTTTGACTTCTTGACACGTATTTTGAATTATATGGTGCCCTTTAGGTGGTTCGCGGACATAATGACCGGACGCAATATGCTGCTTTCGTTGCCGCTTACCCTTATTTCGGTGCTTCTTGCGTTGTGGGGAGCCATTCTCGTTGTGAGAAAGATGTATCTTTACACCGTTGTCAAAGCGCTCGAGGCATCGGGCAATGCCTTCCGAAAAGTGACCAAAAATAAGCAGCGTCACCCGATTGTTTCGGTTTTTAGGCGTGAATTTCTCGAGATATTCCGTTCGACTAACTACTCATTCCAATACCTTTGCATGGCGGTCGCCGCTCCTGTAATGGTGTATTTTTGCAACAAGATTGCATCCTCGCTCGGCGAGCGCAGTATAGGCGTGGTAATCCTGCCCGCATTGACCCTTTTGGTTATTCTGATATTCGTCGCCATAATTCTCTCTTTCGCGGGCTCTTGCGTATCGCGCGAAGGGGATAATTTTTATCTTACCAAGATATCCCCCGTATCGGTTAAGTTGCAGATACTTGTCAAGCTTGCTCTGTACCTAATTGTGGCAATTGCGTCGATAGCGGTAACTACGGCGGTCGTAATACTTACAAAACAAGTAACGGTGGGCATGGGCTTTGCAATTATGGGCATCGCCGTTATGATTGCAATCGCTATAACTTGCATGGCGGTCAAAATGGACATTATGAAACCGCAATTCGCAGTAGGTGGCGACGGCGAACTCGTTAACGGCAACGCATCGATTTTTATAGCGCTAGTTGTCGGATTCGCGATATCGGTTGCGTTCGGAATATTCGGCATGGTCGGAATATTCCTTTGGGGAACACCCTTTACATTCGGCATGATTGCCGCGGCGTCGTTCGTATTTATGACCTCGATGATTATCTGGCTGCTTGTTAAGCTTGGTCCCTCTTACGAACGCATTATGCATAGATAATGAAAAAAATACTTATTGCGATATTATTATTGATACCTTTGATAGTACTTCTTTCCATTAATGTATCGGGAATGATTATTTCTGCGGAAATTGCGATAAACATCGAAAGTATGAGTCTTATCCATAAGGGTGAGATAGTGGAGTCTGCGCACATTCTGTTGGAAG
>CAYOYS010000141.1:0-3559 GCA_964408255.1 uncultured Christensenellaceae bacterium
TTCCCCCAACTCGACAAAGCCCGAGACCGCAACAATCTTTCTGCCCCCGAACATTCCGAGCGTATCAAGCGCCGCCCTTACACCTTCGGGGTTGATATTGTAGCTGTCGTCGATAATCGTGATTCCTCTTTCTGTAACCGTCTTTTCCTGCCTGTGCGGAAGCGGTTCGAGTTCGCTAACCGCGGCGGCAATGTCTTCGAGCGCTATGTCAAGGCTAATTGCCGCGGCGGCAGCGAGCGCGATATTCAACACATTATGCCTGCCCAATAGCTGCGTCCTAAGCGGCAACGCTTGCCCCGCAAAGTTTACCGTGAAGACGCTTCCCTTCTTGTCGCAGACGCAGTCGCTTATCTTGCAAGCACAATCGGGCAAGGTATCCTCGAATCCGACGGTAATTAACTCATTGCCGCTTAGCCGTTCCCGTATAATGCCGTTTTCGGAGTTGACAATTCCCACCCTGCAATAATCCGTCAAAATACGCTTTTCAGTAAGGATATTTTCTAAGCTCCCGAAGCTTTCGCCGTGCTGCTCGGCAATACCGGTAAGGATTCCTATATCGGGCTTGACTATCTCGATTAGCTCCGCAATATCGCCCTTGCGGCGCGCGCCCATCTCCGCTATGAATACCTCTGTATCCTCTCGCATTGCCTCGACTGTTCGCGCGATGCCTAACGGCGTGTTGTAATTGCCGAAAGTTACGGTTGTTTTATATTGTTTTGCAAGCATCGCGTTCAACATTTCCTTGACGCTTGTTTTGCCGTAACTGCCGGTAATCCCGATTTTTATAAGTCCCAATCTTGAGAGCGCCGCTTTGGCGCGCTCAATATATTTTTGGTTATTGCGCCGTTCAAAAGGGGAGATAATGGCATTGGACACAAGCGCCAAAGGCAACGAAAAAAGTATCAAAAGCGGCAACGCGCTCTGCAACGACCTTTCAATAAAACTCAAACAAGTGATTATCAAAGTAACAGCGGTATATACCGCGGTAAGCCGTAGCATACGGTTGGTATACTTGAGTTTTGCCTCGAAGTAACGCGCGCTTTTATACACCACCACGGCAAGCGGCGGAAGATACGCAAGCACGTAAAACAGGCTTCGCCAATTGCTCGCAGGATACGCAATCCATGCGACAAGCAACAGAGAAAGAGAGATTATAAAGGCGACAAAGTCAACAATAATCAACTTTTGCGACCTTGTCAAAGCGAACGCGTTGCGATAGCCCTCGCTTTGCAGTATGTACAAGTATAAGTAACCGTTAAAATATGTCATCGTTAGCGTGAGTACGATTACAGCCAAAATCATATAACACCTATCGCGAATTCGCGCACGAGGTCGATAAACCGCCCCGACTGCTCGAGATACGCGAAATGCCCCGCGCCCTCGAATATTACCGTCTTGCTCTTCGCTATGTATTTATTGAGTCTTTTGCACATATAAAGCGGTGTTTCTCTGTCCGCGTCCCCCCAGACGAGCAAGGTGGGAACGATTATTCGCTTGGCGGTTTTTGCAAGGTTCTCGTTGACAATGTTTATAAATGTTTTTTTCATTGCGCCAAGCAAGCGGCGGTAATCCTTTGAGCCCGCTTTTTGCAGATTAAGCCGTAGCGCCTTGCCGCATTTATAACAAAACACTTTAATATGGTATTTTAATCCCCTTTTCGGTCTAAGCCCCGCCGAAGCCGCGAGTACAAGTCCGGAGATTCTGCCCGAGATGTCCGCCAACTTCAGCGCGACGCGTCCGCCGAAGGAATGACCAACGACTATTATATCATCCATATTATAATGTTTGATTAGCTCGAGTACCCCTTGAACATAGTAATCTAATGTAACCGGATGCGGGGGTGCGGGGGTAGCGCCAAAACCATAAAAATCCACCGCGGTTACAGAAAAACGGTCGGCAAGGCTCATCGCCTTGCTAAAACTCTCTAAGCTTCCTCCCCATCCGTGTAAAAACAAAAGCTCTCTGCCTTTGCCGGTGCGAATGTGGTTAATTATCGGTTATTCCTCCAAGCTAAGCCAATATATCAAGGCGTTTTCCTTATCCATATAGTAATTCGGTCTTGTGCCGGCGCAAAAAAAGCCTAAGCCTTCGTACATTCTTTGCGCGCGGTAATTGCTTTCGCGAACCTCGAGTGTAATCGCTGTGGCTTTTTTGGCCTTGGCGTCGGTTATGATTTTTTTGACCATAAGCTTGCCGTAGCCCATGCCCTGATAGTCGGGCAAAACCGCTATATTCATTATATGCAGCTCATCCAATATGTGTAAATAGCTCAAGTATCCGAATACGCTTTCGCCGTCCGTCAACAGTTCGTAGGTAGCGCGCGGCATATTGAGCTCGGAAAACAGCATTTCAGCGTTCCACGGGTCGCGAAAACATTCGCGTTCTATTATCTCGAGTATTTCCAAATCATCGGGTACCGCACTTCTAAAAAATATGCTCATAATCCCCTCTTTTCGTTGCGTTCTGCCTGTGAAAGTTTCATGTACAACGGTATAAGATACGGTACGGTCGCGCCGCGCCGCGCCTTAGCAAGCATTACTGACGCGCACTTTTCGGCGTATGCCTCGTCCGCTATTACCTTAACCGCGCCCGTTAGGCGGTCGTATTGTTTATTCGTCAAGATTATTCCCTCGAAAGCGTTCGCCTCGTCAAGTGTATATTCCTTTTGCTCAATGATTGCGTCCCCCTCGGACACCGCGCCGTAAAAGCGGTCGTGGCGCGCGTCTATTAAGCAAAGTGCGCGTTCGCTTTCACCAAATGACAGCGCCTCGAACGCGGTAACCGATATCAGCGGAAGCCGAAGCGCAAGGTGAAAAGCGTTGATTACGCTTATTCCTATTCTAATTCCGGTAAAAGAGCCGGGACCGATGACCGCGCCGATATAATCCGCGTCTTGAAGCGCTAGCGAGGCAAGAGAAAGAGCGTTATCGATACAACCGATGATATTGGAAGAGGTCGTACCTCTGCCGGTACGGTTGACTACGGTAAACACCTTACCACGATATGTGACCGCTACCGACAATTTGTCCGAAGCGGTATCAACGCATAAGGTCGTCATATATCGTAATCCTCCTATCATCTTCGTTAAGATACGTAAACTCGACTCGAATGACTCGCGCAAGCCCAAAATCCTCCCCTTGCGGCCATTCGATTACGCAAACGGCATCTTCCGCCCCAAAGTATTCTTCGAATCCAAGTTCAGACTTTTCACCTACAAGGCGGTACATATCGAAGTGCAAAAGCTTCAATCTGCCGTAATACTCGTTCATTATGGTAAAAGTCGGGCTTGTTACCGTTTCTGCAACGCCAAGACCGATTGCGATTCCCTTTGCGAACACCGTCTTGCCCGCCCCAAGCTCACCGCAAAGCAAAACCACCTCGCCGCCCGTAAGGGTGCGCCCCAAGCTTTCCGCTACACGCAGCGTCTCTTCTACTCCCGAAACGATGTATTCCATATAATAATTATAATTCTTTATTGCCCGCTTTGCAATACGGGGCAAGGTATTATTGCAATTTTATAATAAAATTCGCGTATTATCCGCCAACAGTTCGCAAAATC
>CAYOYS010000142.1:0-1370 GCA_964408255.1 uncultured Christensenellaceae bacterium
AATCGGGTAGCTATTGTAAAGTGCGCCGATTTATAGTAGAATATAACAATAAAATAGATATCGGGCAATAACTACGCGCGATATGATATAAAAAATATAAAATCGGAGGGTATTATGAAAGAATTTACGCTGAAAGGCTTTGATGCGACCGAGATAGCGTGTTACGCTTGGGATGAGGTAAAAAACCCAATTGCGGTCGTGCAGATAGCACACGGTATGGGAGAGCATTGTCAAAGATACGACCATTTTGCCTCTTTCCTTAACGCGAACGGATATATCGTTGTTGCAGACGACCACCGTGCCCACGGTAGGACGGGAGGGTACGAAGGAAGGGGAATGGCGGACATCGACTGCTTTAACGATACCGTTACCGATATGATTCAGCTTACCGACTACGCTAAGGACAAATATAAGCTGCCTGTCGTATTGCTCGGTCACAGTTACGGTTCGTTTTTGGCGCAGAGCTATATTCAACGCAACGGAGAGAATATTGCGGGCGTGGTACTTAGCGGCTCCGCATTCATGGGCACGACGCTTGTCAAGCTCGGACGGATTATCGCCGAGGTTCAGAATTATTTTTACGGTCCCGACAAGCCTGCCAAGTTGATTGCAAAGATGAGCTTTGGCGCGTACGATAAGCCGTTCGCCGCGGAGAAGCAGAAGTTTGCATGGCTATCGCGCGACCCCGAAGTAAGCAAAAAGTACCTTGCAGACCCCTATTGCGGCGGTCATTTTGTTATGAGCATAGGTTTCCAACTCTCTTTCTTCAAGGGGCTTGGTACGCTGTATACCGACGCAGGGCTTAACGCGATTCCCCAAGAGTTGCCCATTCTTGTAATTAGCGGCGACAAGGACCCTGTCGGAGGCAACGGCAAGCTTGTTACCATGCTTTACGAGAAATATAAGGCGGTCGGATTGAAGAATACCGAATTCAAGCTTTATCCCGACGCGCGCCACGAGATACTTAACGAGACCAACAAAGATGAGGTATATGCGGACGTACTAAGCTTTGTCAATAAGATGTTCGAAACCCCCGAGCAAGTATAAAGAGCAAGCATAAAGAGCAAGCATAAAGAGCAAGCATAAAAACCAAGCATAAAAACCAAGCATAAAAACCAAGCATAAATACATAAAAAAATAACAAGCTATTTATTATAAAAAAGACGGTTAAACTCGAAATAAATTCGAAATGTTTAACCGTCTTAATTTTTGCAATTTACTGATTATTTGATTTGCAGTTATTGATTATCTAATTTGCAATTTACTGATTATCTGATTTTGCAATTATTGATTATCTGATTTGCAATTTACTGATTATTTGATTTGCAATTATCGATTATCTGATTTGCAGTTTTTGATTATCTGATTTG
>CAYOYS010000142.1:1470-3549 GCA_964408255.1 uncultured Christensenellaceae bacterium
TTTTTGTGGATTTTAATACATATCTCCGCCTTGGGGCATCATGGGAGGCGCGGGGGGCTCGGGTATATCCGCAACAAGCGCTTCCGTCGTAAGCAGCGCGCCCGCTATGCTTGCCGCGTTCTGCAACGCATAACGCGTTACCTTAGTCGGGTCGATTATACCTCTTGCCACCATATCGCAATACTCGCCCGCAAGCGCGTCGTAGCCGTAATGGGTCTTGCCCTTTGCATTCATAACGGTATTGGCAACAATGCTGCCCTCGATACCTGCGTTGTCCGCGATTTGACGGATAGGCTCTTCGAGTGCGCGAAGTATTATTTCTGCGCCCGTCTTAGCGTCGCCCGAGAAAGTCTGAGCGTATTTTCTAAGCTTGGGTATGATTGAGATGAGCGCTACGCCGCCGCCCGGGACTATGCCTTCCTCTACTGCCGCGCGCGTTGCCGCAAGCGCGTCTTCGATGCGAAGCTTCTTCTCTTTCATCTCGACTTCGGTCGCCGCGCCTACGCTTATTACGCCTACGCCGCCCGCAAGTTTTGCCATTCTCTCTTGAAGTTTTTCTTTGTCGTAATCGCTTGTCGTTACTTCGATTTGTGCTTTGATTGTGCCCACTCTGCTCTTAATCGCCGAGGGCTCTCCCGCACCGCCGACAATAGTCGTATTGTCCTTATCAACCTTGACAAGCTTAGCTTTGCCGAGCATGGAAAGGCTAGTTTCCTTAAGTTCTAATCCGAGTTCGCTCGAAATTACCGTGCCGCCTGTAAGGATTGCGATATCCTCAAGCATTGCTTTGCGGCGGTCGCCGAACGCGGGCGCCTTGACTGCGACGCAGTTGAATACGCCTTTGAGCTTGTTGACAATAATCGTCGAAAGCGCCTCACCCTCAATGTCCTCGGCGATTATTAATAGCTTTAGACCGTTTTTGAGTACTTGCTCAAGAAGGGGCAGAAGCTCTTGAATGTTGCTTAGCTTTTTATCAGTTATCAATATCACGGGGTCCTCGAGTACCGCCTCCATTTTCTCGGGATTGGTCACGAGATAGGGAGACGCATAGCCACGGTCGAACTGCATGCCCTCAACAACATTAAGCTCAGTGCCCATCGTCTTGCCCTCGTCAATTGTGATGACGCCGTCTTTGCCGACTTTTTCCATCGCGTCGGAAATAAGCTCCCCAATCAGCTCGTCACTTGCCGAGATGCTTGCCACTTGGGCGATATTCTTCTTATCTACAATGGGCTTGCTTATCCCTTTGAGTTCGTTGACGGCGGCTTCAGTCATCGCCGCTATCCCTTTCTTAAGTATAATAGGATTGGCACCTGCCGCAACGTTCTTCAGTCCCTCGCGCACTATCGCTTGCGCAAGCAGCGCCGCGGTAGTCGTGCCGTCGCCCGCTACATCGTTGGTCTTGACCGATACCTCGCGTATCAGTTGAGCGCCCATATTCTCGAAAGAATCTTTAATCTCAATCTCTTTCGCAATGGTAACACCGTCGTTGGTAATGAGCGGTGCGCCGAACTTTTTCTCAAGCACAACGTTCCTGCCCTTGGGTCCGAGCGTAATTTTCACAGTATTGGTCAGCAGGTTGACGCCCGCCTCCAAAGCCTTTCTTGCATCCTCGCCGTATTTGAATTGTTTTGCCATAAAAAATTACCTCCTTATTTCTCTACGATTGCCAAAATGTCGCTTTGCCTTAGGATAATGACTTCTTTTTTATCAAGTTTGAATTCACTACCCGCGTATTGGCTGTAAAGCACAATATCCCCGATTTTGACCTGCATGGTTATTTCCTTGCCGTCTATTACCCCGCCGGGACCGACCGCGATAACTTTCGCCATGTGCGGTTTTTCTTTGGCGGAGCCGGGAAGCACGATACCGCTTTCCGTAGTTTCTTGACTTTCTACTGTTTCGATAACAATCTTATCAAATAAAGGTTTAATCGTCATATTTATTGCCTCCTTATAATTGTTATATAGTTACAAATTTAATTATAGATAAACATCGTGAAATATATTCTTTCCGACTGACTAATAATATAACACTACACGAAAAAAAACTCAAGCATTTTTTAGCACTTTTTTTGCT
>CAYOYS010000143.1:0-3400 GCA_964408255.1 uncultured Christensenellaceae bacterium
CACCTACGCGCCGCAAGACGCGCTGTGGCAAAAAGTCGAGCCGTCCGCGTTAGGACTTTTACATAAGCGCGCGCGTTGCGTAGCGTAATTATTCCAAAGCGGCGCTTACATTTAATAACTTTGTTACTTTACCGCTGTTTGCCTTTGCCGCTTAAATAAGCTTGCTTTTGCATCGGTTCTAAATATTGTTTGTTAATATCTAATTATTTAGCAAGTCCGTTTGCCGTAGCTTATGTGCAATCTGCTTTCCATATAGTTGGTTTTTGCTGTTTTGCAGTTAATATTTGATATGCTTATCGTTATATTTATAAAAATAATTAATATTGCTTGTCGTTATATTTATAAAGATAATAAAAACCAAGATTTAATTCATATTACCGCAAATTGCGCGAAAATCAGCTAAATTTTTGCGTTGACCCCAAAAAGCTATTCGGGCTATTATAAAATTGAATGCATATGGCAAACAGCAAGCTAAAAATAAATAAGCATCAGCAGAGCCTGATAGATTATTACATGCCGACTGCGGAGGTTTTGACCGGACTTTCGGAATTTTTCAGCGTGTTTTCCGACCCGACGCGGGTAAAGATACTATCCGCTTTAAGCATAACGGAGATGTGTGTAACGGATATTTCGATAGTATTGAAGCTTCAGCAAAGCACGGTATCTCATCAACTAAAATTCTTAAAACTTTTTAGAATGGTCAAGAACCGCAAAGCGGGAAAGACGGTCTTTTATTCTATCTCCAGCCGCTTTATCGAGGAAGCGCTCAACACCGGCATCGCATTTTTGGGCTATTGAGCGTATTAAAAAAACTTGACGACTCTAATCTCGAGAACCATGCAAAATATTTTATTAGCGGAGTAAAAATGCTTGCTTGCAAGGGCATTTTTATGAACGCTAACAACAAGGTCTAATATCTCGCCGCTTGCGGCGGCAGATGCCAAAGGCATCGGGTACAGGACTTGCCCTGCGGTATAATATCGGTTATTAACTTTCTTTTGTCCACTTTTTTCGTCCTTTCTCCGCTTGTTTTTTTCGCGTAAAATGATATAATCGTAATATGACGGAAAGCATAAGACTAAAACTCAAGGAATTGCCCGAATCGAGCGGAGTATACATCATGCGCGATTCTGAGGGAGAGATACTGTACGTAGGCAAGGCATTGAACCTTAAAAACCGCGTACGGAGCTATTTTCATTCGGGAGTCAAGGACAACAAAGTTATTGCGCTTATCAATAAGGTTGTTGATTTTGACTATATAATAACCAATGGCGAAGTAGACGCGCTTGTGTTGGAAAACACCCTTATTAAGCAACACAAACCGCGCTATAATATACTTCTCAAGGACGATAAGTTATATCCGTTTTTACGAATCGACACTCGCGAGGCATACCCGAGGGTTGAGGTAATTCGGCGCTTGAAAGCGGACGGGTCGAAGTATTTCGGTCCGTATATGCTCGGCGTCAACACCAAAGATATGCTCGAATTATTGCATACCGCGTTTCCGCTTCGCAGTTGCCGCAATAGGTTCGAAAGGCTGCCGAAGTCACATAGACCCTGTCTTAATTACCATATCGGACGTTGCCTTGCCCCGTGCAAAGGATTAATAAGCCGCGAGGAATACGGCAAAATCATTCGGGACGTTATGGATTTTTTGAAAGGAAACGACAAAAGAATACGCGAAATCCTTACCTTGAAAATGCAAGCCGCATCGGACAATCTTGAGTACGAGGTCGCAATCGAATACAAAAAAAGATTGGAGACATTGGACAAAATGGTAAGAAGTCAAATCGTATCTCTTCCCAAAGATTATAATCTCGATATTTTCGGAATCTCGACGGGGGTTGTCAACAACGCTATCGCGGTCCTTTCGGTAAGGGGGGGCAAGCTAGTCTCAGCCGATAAGTTTGTTGCGAAAGAGGGGCTTGATAACGCTGCGACTCTTTCCACCTTTATATATCAGTATTACGAATTCACGCCGTTAATTGCGGAGGAGATAATTTGCTCGATTCCGCTCGAGGGAAAAGGCTTGGAAGAGGTGTTGACGGAAAGGGCAAAAAGAAAGATAAGAATAATTCATCCAAAACAAGGGGTGAGGCGACAGCTTGCCGATATGGCGGACAATAACGCCGAGGAATACCTTACCCGCTCCACCGCCGAGATAACGCGCAAAGAGAATATGACCACTCTTGCCGCGCAGCAGCTCGGACAGCTTCTCGGAATCAAAAAGCTTGTAAGAATGGAGTGTTACGACATCTCCAATCTCGGCGCTACGGACAAGGTTGCCGCTATGACCGTATTCAAGGACGGCGAGAAAGAATCTCGGCTGTACCGAGCCTTTCGCATAAAGACAGTTATTGGCGCGAATGATTTTGCGAGCATTAAGGAAGCGCTTACAAGGCGGCTATTAAGGCTCGCCGAGGGCAAGGACGTAAGTTTTGGAGAAAAACCGGATTTGATAATAGTCGACGGCGGCAAGGGGCAGGTCACATACGCAAAAGAGGCGCTTGAGGACTGCGGTTATTCCGACATTCCGCTCATCGGTCTTGCGGAACGCGAGGAGACAATCATACTATCGAACAACGGTGAATTGTCGCTTCCAAATAATAGCTTTGCGCTTATGCTTTTGCAGCGGATTCGCGATGAGGCGCACCGCTTTGCTATCAATTACCATAGAAAGTTGCGGGAGACAAGAACGCTTGAAAGCAGACTCAAGAGCGTAAAGGGTATCGGTGAAAAGACAATCAAGGCGCTTTTTGCGCATTTTAAGTCGTATGAGGGGATAAGGGCGGCGGATAAGGCGACATTGCTTGCGGTGCCGAGGCTTAATGAAAAACAAGCGGAAAGCTTAATTCAATTTTTTAAGTCCGAGACGATTTAGCAAGACATACTTCATGTGCGCCTTTATAAAGCTATAATATGTTCTTAAGAAAGATTACGGCTAGCGTAAATTTGTTGACGAAGGAATAAATATCCGTTATAATGTTAAAATCTATCATTATAGGTAAAAATTGATTTGATATTATAAAGAGAGGATATAGATTATGGCAATGAAAAGAACTTTTCAACCTAATAAAAGACATCGTAGCAAAGTGCACGGCTTCAGGTCGAGAATGTCGACGGCGGGCGGCAGGAGAGTTATTGCGCGCCGCCGCGCAAGGGGTAGAAAGGTGTTGACCGCCTGACTATGCAAAAATGTTTTAGACTTACAAATTCTAAAAGCTTCGACGTAATTTATAAAAAGGGTAAGGGGGTAAGCGAGGAGAGCATGACGCTGATAACCCTTGCGAGCAAATACTCCAATATCAAAGCGGGCTTTGTCGCAGGCAAAAAAGTGGGCAAAAGCGTTACGCGTAACAGAGTCAAGCGGCGGATGAAAGAGGCGTTTCGGCTCATGCTT
>CAYOYS010000144.1:0-3349 GCA_964408255.1 uncultured Christensenellaceae bacterium
TTTAGCATGTTTCGAATAGTCATCATGCTATTTTGAATAGTTGAGGTTATCCCAAAGAGTAGTTAGGTATACGAACAGCCGAGCATGCCCACGAACAACCGAGCATGCCGATAGCTAAGCATATTCCGAATAGCCAAAGCGCGGTATTTTGCGCTACGCTTTTATTGGAAAGCATCTTTATTACTCGTCCGATGTTCTAACGCTTTCGCGGCGCAATATAAATTAATTATGATTATTGGAGTATTGGACAGCGGTTTGGGCGGGCTTACCACGCTAAAAGAAATGATAAAAGCTAAGGTATCCGACAATTTTATATATTATGCGGATAACCTAAACGCGCCTTACGGCTCAAAGAGCAAGGAGGAAATCGAGCGCTGTGTCAGAGACTCTTGTGACTTTTTATTGAAGCGAGGAGCGGAAGCGCTTGTACTCGCTTGCAACACCGCGACAAGCTCGGTGATAAACAAGCTAAGAAGAGAGCTGAATATTCCCGTGTTCGGACTTGAGCCTGCAATACGTCCGGCGCTTGAGGGGGCAACAGAACCCGTGCTAGTGCTTGCTACCGAATATACCCTTAAAGGAGAAAAATGGAGAGAATTGACAGAGCTTTTTTCGGGGGAATATCGAATCAAACCCTTGCCAAGACTTGCTTCGCTAATTGATTGTTTTTATCCCGAAACTCAAATAATTGAGGAATATTTGCAGCATGAGCTTGCCGATTTTTGCAACGCGGGGCGCGTGGTGTTGGGTTGCACACATTACATACTTGTCAAGGATTCTATTAAAAAAACAATCCCCAATGCCGTGACTTTTGACGGCAATGTGGGGCTTAGCAAGCTTTTATCCCGCCTTTTTTACAGTCCTGCGCGCTCGATTGATGTGGATATCGAGTTTTCAGGCGAAAAAGAATATGCCCGCTACGCCGAGATACTCGGGGCGCTCGTCGAACATTCTTAACCGCGGCGGCTATGCCCATGATTATTTTTTATTTTGAAAGAAGTTTGTAACTTAATTCGCTTGAAAATTATTTGAGTATATTGTACTATATTATAAGGCATAAATGCCAAAATTTTACCAAAGGGGCAACACAATGAAGGTTTATACAAGTGACGCAATACGGAATGTGGCGCTAATCGGCCACAGCGGCGAGGGTAAAACCTCCCTTGCAGAAGCGATATTATTCAATGCGAAGGCAATCGAGAGACTCGGCCGCGTTGACGACGGCAACTCCACTATGGATTATGACCCCGAGGAGATTCATCGCAAGATATCGATAGGGCTTAGCGTGGGCTATGCCGAATGGAAGGGGACAAAAATCAACGTTCTCGACACTCCCGGATTTTTTGATTTTGTTGGCGAGGTTGTAGCGGCGCTTACCGTCGCCGACGGCGCAGTAATTGTGACGAGCGCTACCGGCTCGCTTAGCGTAGGCACAGAAAAGGCGCTTGAGCTTGTTGCGGAGAAGAAGATACCCGCGATTCTCTATGTCAACGGAATCAATAAGGAAAACGCCGATTACATCGCCACCGTCAACGCGATACGCGACGGCGGTTACAAGAAGGTAGTGTTTGCAGAGATACCTCTTGTCGAGAGCGGCAAGATGACGGGCTTGGTCAATGTCCTTGAGGGCAAGGCGTTCGATATGGACGGCAAAGAGATAGACATTCCCGCGAATGTCAAGTCCGTCTATGACGAAGCGCGGCTTGCAGTCGTCGAGATGGCGGCGGAGACGGACGACGAACTGATGATGAAGTACTTCGACGGAGAAGAACTTACCCACGACGAGGTAGTCAAAGGAATGCAGGCGGCAATAGCGGCGGACAAGGTAATCATCGCAGTTGGCGGCGCGGCAACGGCGAATATTGGGGTCGCGAGCCTTATGGATAATATTTTGAAGTTCCTACCCGCGCCCAAGACGGATGAAAACGCTCCGTTTGTCGCGCAGGTGTTCAAGAGCTTAATCGACCCGTTTGTCGGCAAAATGCTTCTGTTCAAAATCAAAAGCGGCCGCGTTGCGCTAGGCGACACGGTGTACAACAGCATTGCCGAAAAGAACGAAAAAGTTGGCAGCTTATTCGTCATGAAAGGCAAAAAGCAAGAGGCAACAGAAAAATTCTCGGCAGGCGACATCGGCGCTTTTGCCAAGCTTTCATATACCAACACGGGGGATACCCTATGTGACCCGCAGAATAAAACCGTATGCGACCCGATACCTTTCCCCGAGCCTGTTATTTCGCTTGCCGTAACCGCGGCAAAGCAGGAGGATGAGGAGAAAGTAATTGCGGGACTTTACAAGCTTTTGGAAGAGGACAGCACATACAAAGTAGAGAAAAGCAGCGAGACCAACGAGATGCTGTTGTCGGGTATAGGCGAGACCCAACTCGAGATTATCTGCAAAAAGGTTAAGAACAAATTCGGCGTTGAAGGTCAACTTCGCGAACCGCGCGTGTCCTATCGTGAGACAATCAAAAAGACGGTGGAGCAAGAAGGTAAGCACAAGAAACAATCGGGCGGCGCGGGTCAGTTCGGACAATGCAGCATACGCTTCGAGCCGGGCGCGGAGGACGGCATATTCGAGTTCGTGGACTCGGTAGTCGGCGGCGCTATCCCAAGACAATACATTCCCGCGGTTGAGAAAGGATTGCGCGAAGCAATCAAGAAAGGTGTCCTTGCGGGCTATCCTATGGTCAATCTGAAATGTACCGTATTCGACGGCAAGTATCATCCGGTGGATTCCAAAGAAATAGCGTTCATCACCGCCGCAAAGCTTGCGTACTCCGACGGTTGCGTCAAGGCGAACCCTGTGTTCCTCGAGCCGATTATGGGTCTTAGAGTCGTTGTTCCCGAGAGCTATATGGGCGACGTGCTCGGCGACCTCAACAAAAGACGCGGCAGGATTCTTGGCATGGACCTTTTGGACGGCAAGCAGGTTATCAACGCCGAGGTTCCCCAAAGCGAGATTCTAAAGTACGCCACCGACCTACGTTCTATGACCCAAGGGCGGGGAGCGTTCAGCAAATCGTTGTTGCGCTACGAGGAAGTTCCGGCAGGTAGCGCCGCGAAGATTATAGAGGACGCCAAGAAGAGAGCGGAGGAAGAAAAGAAATAGAGTCTTAACCAAATGCGAGCGTTGCGCATAGCGGTTTAATAAATGCTTAGTACAAATATGCGCACCCGCTTTGTGTATACTTATATTTATACCAATGAGGGATAGAAGCGTATCTGTACACTTCGCGTTCGCTTTTTGATATTCATATCTATACTTATATTTGCACTTGTACTTATATTTGCACTTATATTTATTCTTATATCTATCAAGTTTTCATTTACCGTTGAATAAGTCACATTA
>CAYOYS010000145.1:0-662 GCA_964408255.1 uncultured Christensenellaceae bacterium
ATATACTTAATTGAGATATATCAATTGATTTTAATATGTCCGCTTCAAAGCTTTGACCGAATATAATGTTATACGGCGCATAGATATTATCAAAAGGAGCAAGTTATGGAAAGCGTTCGCGAGCTCGAAAAACCCGCCGTAAGCGCGGTAACGAACAAAAAAAGGTCCAAAGTTGGCACTGATAAGCTGAAAGTGTTCAACATTCAGCGCACATGTGTTCAGGACGGGCCGGGAATCCGCTCCACGATATTTTTCCAAGGCTGCGGGTTGCGCTGCGCGTGGTGTCAGAATCCCGAGGGGTTGGCGCTCGATAATCCCGAGGTTCAGCGGCTTTATACCGTAGACGAGATTATGGATATCGTGCTTCGCGACCGCGAGTATTATTCGGCGACGGGCGGGGGAGTTACGCTCTCGGGCGGGGAGCCGCTATTGCAAGACGCGGGGCTTCTTGTCGAGCTGCTTGCGGCATTGAAAAAAGAAAACATAAAGACGGCGGTCGAGACTACGTTACACGCTCCGTTTTCGACTATTGAGGCGGTTGCTCGGTACGTCGACCTTTTTTTCGTTGATTTTAAGACGGTCGGGGACAGTGAAACGCACAAAAGGCTGACCAAGCAAGACGATGCGCTTATTCAAAAGAATCTTAAGGCGTTGACGGAGTT
>CAYOYS010000145.1:672-3349 GCA_964408255.1 uncultured Christensenellaceae bacterium
GCTTTAGAATGGTCATGGTACCCGCTCACAACGACAGCGAAAAGCAGATTGCTTCGGCGGCGGAGCTGATAAAATCGCTCGGTTACGACTCAATCGAGCTGTTAAGGTACCACAACATGTACGAGGACAAGGCAAAGCGGCTCAATCTCGAAATCCCGATTCTCAACATCACACCCGACCGCAGTCTTGCCGCTTTGAAGTTCGGACTTGACACTTTCCGCAAGCACGGCATTAACGCGTACAACGTTGCGGACAACGCTGTAAAAAGAACTGCGCAGTTCACGCAGCGGGTACAGGATATCCAACAAGACATAAGGAAAGCGGGGCGCGCGCTATGCATGGAAGTAGGCAAGCTCAAGACGCAGTTTTATAGGAAAAACGGCTTTAACGAGCCTACGCATCTCCACCGTGCAAAGCGGTTGAAATACGTTTTGGAGCACAAATCGGTGATAGTTTATCCGCAAGAGTTGCTTGTCGGCAATTTTACGGCGAAACGCTGCGCAGGTCAGGTTTGGGAGGAGCAATACGGGGTATTGGATATCTCTTTCCTATACAAGATTAACAAGCAAACGCCCGTTTCTTTCGAATGTTCGGCAAAGGAAAGGTGGTATTTTTATACGCGGATATTCCCGTTTTGGCTCAAAAAGAGCTTGCTAGGAAGGGTCAATACCAAGTTGAAGGATTTTGTCGCGATGCTCGGGCGCTCGTCCGAGATGATTGCGGGCTTCAACAACAATATGGCGGCGATAGCCCACTTTATCCCCAATTATGATAGGATACTCGAGCTTGGCACGACGGGGCTTATCGAGGAGGTAAGGCGGCAAGCAAAAGCGCACCCCGAGAACGACCCCAACCTTTACGAAGGCGCGGTCATCTGCCTTGAGGCGCTTGCCGATTGGGCGGACAGGTATTCGCTTAAGCTCAAGGAACTTGCGGTTGCCGAAAAGGATTGCACAAGAAAAAGAGAACTCAACAAGATGTCCGATATCTGCTCGCGTGTGCCGAGGTATCCGTCCAAGACCTTTCATGAGGCGCTTCAGGCAATCACCTTGATACAGATAGCAATCTGCAACGAGGCGTACGAAAACGCGGTGTCGTTCGGCAGATTGGACCAAATCCTATATCCGTACTACAAGGCGGACATAGCGGCGGGAAGAATCACCTATGACGAGGCAAAAGAGCTGCTTTGTCTATTCGTTCTCAAGATGGACGAATGTATATTGGTCAACGACGGCGACAGTTTTTTGAACGTTGCGAAGCTTTTTGAGACGCTTTCCACCGACCAAGCATTGACGTTCGGCGGCACTGACCGCTTGGGCAACGACGCTACGAACGACCTTACATACATGTGCATAGACGCTTGCGAGCTTCAGCCGCTCGCGACGAACATGTGCGCGAGAATACACCAAAATAGTCCGCAAAAATACCTCAATCGTCTTGCGGAGATATACATCAACGGTTGTCCGATGCCCGAGCTGTTCAGCGACGAGGTCTACTTTGAGGCGATTCCGCGCAAGCATAAGACAACGCTTGAGAACGCAAGGAATTATGCTGTTGTCGGGTGTGTCGAGCCGATAGCGAGCGACGACCATTTTGGCAACACCGACAGCGCGAACGTCAACGTAACGTTACCGCTTTTGCAAGCGGTCAAAGGGCATACCGACGACCTTTGGGACTATTCCAACAAGGAGTATTTGCAGAAGGTATACGCTCGGTTCACGGAGTATTTTTTCGGTCATTACAAGAAGTGTCCATATTGCGCGGCAATGGTGCGGCGCAACCAAAAAAGCATTGAAAAACGCAACATAAAGAGGGGAATGTATCTCTACAACCCGCCAAAGAGCATGGACGAGTTGCTGTCAAGATATCAAGAACGGCTCAACGCGTTAACCAACAGCGTGTTGCGCGACCAACAAAAGATTATCAAGGTTCTTGGCGAGCATTTTACCACTCCGCTTGCGTCCTCGCTTTATCGGGGCTGCTTAGAGCGCGGCAAGTGCGCCTATCAAGGCGGCACGGACTTTGTAAGCAGCGGTATTCAAGGCGTGGGGATAACGGACGTTGCCGATTCGCTATACGCAATCGAACAGCTTGTATTCAAGCGCAAGAAGTACGGCATGCAAGATATAATCGACGCGATAGACCACAACTTTGAGGGCGAACGCTACAAGGCTCTGCACGATGAGATTTTGGCGCTTCCGAAGTTCGGAGACGACAATTCGTCCGAGCCCGCCCAATGGGTCAGCCGCGTTATGGAGATGTGGAACAATGCGCTTGACTCGGTACCCACTCCCGACAGAGGCGGCGTATACACCGCCGGCTATTACGCGTTGAACGTCAGCGACCGCTACGGTCTTAAGACTCAAGCATTGCCCTCGGGCAGGCTCAAGGGCGTACCGCTTGCGAACTCGGTTACTCCGCACTACGGCAAGGAAGAATCCAACCTTATGTCCTCGCTCAACTCGGTAGCCTCGGTCAACTTCAAAGACTATGCCGCGAACGGCACGACCGTCACCTTCCATATCGATTCCGCGCTGTTCCCGGGCGATGAGGGGATAGAGAACCTCGGCGGAATATTCAAGACTTTTTTGACCAAGGGCGGAATGCAGTTTCAGCCCAACGTCATCAACCGCGACGTTCTTATCGACGCTTACAACAACCCCGAAAAGCACAAATA
>CAYOYS010000146.1:0-3340 GCA_964408255.1 uncultured Christensenellaceae bacterium
CTATTATTGAAAGATTCCACAACGCAAGCGGACACAAAAGAACAATGCCTAAAGTTTTTAAGGACAAGGAGTAGCGCGGCAAAATCCGCGGCCGCAACTATGGCTTTATGCGTCTATATTTTTAAGAGCAAGTGAAACAATCAACAAACTTGCAGTCTGCGCGGCAAAAAGCATATGAATTTGCTTGTGCAACGAGTCGGTATAATATATAATAATGATATCTCAAAGACAAGGAGAGTTGCTATGGCGGAAGTGTTGTATGAAGGAAAATCCAAGGTGGTCTGCCGAGGCGAGACCGATGATACATATATAATTAAGTTCAAGAACACCGCAACGGCGTTTAACGGAATCAAAAAAGAAGAGCTCGACGGCAAAGGGCAACTTAATGCCGAGATATCCAACCTATTGTACGGATACCTCGAAAAAAACGGCATCAAGACCCACTTAATCAAGGTAATCGACGATACCACCGTGCTTGTAAGGCGCGCGGAGATAGTGCTTGTCGAGGTAATTGTCCGCAACGTCGCGGCGGGCAGCTTCGCCAAGAAGTATGGCGTAGACGAGGGTACCGCGCTTAAAAACATTGTGGTAGAATTCAGCTTAAAAAGCGACGAGCTGAACGACCCCATGATAAATGACAGCCATATAACGGCGCTGGGTATTGCAACGCAAGCAGAGCTTGACTATATGAAAGCGGAAGCATTGAAGATTAACGCGTTACTTACCGAACTTTTCCTCAAAGCGGGGATTAAGCTAATCGACTTTAAGCTCGAATTCGGCAGAAGCGGAACGGAGCTGTTGTTGTGCGACGAGATATCGCCCGACTCCTGCCGTTTTTGGGACGCTAAGACTAACGAGAAGATGGATAAAGACCGTTTTAGAAGGGATTTGGGGAACGTGCTTGAGGGCTATAGGGACGTTCTGAACAGAATAAAACAAGTAATATAAATCTCACGCTGTCCGCCGGCACTACGCTCGGCGGACAGTTTGCTTTATAGGGCGCATAACTGCTTGCTTTGGGAGGACGGTATGGAGGACTTTACAAACGACAAAATTCATGAGGAATGTGCGGTATTCGGGATAAGCATCGATACCAAGGAGGCGTTAGGAATAACCTATAACGGATTGCTAGCCTTGCAACACCGCGGTCAAGAGGGCACGGGTATTGCCGTCGCATGCGACAACGGTATCTATCACCACAAAAGCATGGGCTTAGTCAGCGAGGTATTCGGCGGCGCCATGCTCGAGACGCTTCCAAAAAGCTATGTGGCAATCGGGCATAACCGCTATTCGACACGAGGCGGCAATACTATAAAGAATTTGCAGCCGTTCTTGACGGAATACTTAACCGGAAGGCTTGCCACTGTGCATAACGGCAATATCACCAATGCCAAAAGCATAAAAGAAACGCTAACAAAGTTTGGCGTAAGGTTCGACGCGACGAGCGACAGCGAGGTTGTTTCCTCGTTAATAGCGTATTTTACTGTCAAATACGACGACATTTGGAAGGGCACGTTAAAGGCGGCGGAGATGCTTGAAGGCGCATTTTCTCTAATTGTGCTTTGCGGGCAAGGCAAGCTGATTGCAGTACGAGACGTGGCGGGTTACCGTCCCTTATGTATAGGCAAGAACGCGCACGGCACGGTGCTTGCTTCCGAGACCTGCGCCCTTGACTGCTGCGGCTTCGAATTCGTAAGAGACATTCGCCCCGGAGAGATAATGTTGATAGAGAACGGCGAAATCGTCAAAACGGCATCGTTAAAAAAGGAAAAGGACCCCTCGGCGGGGCTTTGCATATTCGAATACATATATTTTGCAAGACCCGATTCGGTGATAGACGGGCTTTCCGTCTACGAAGCGCGCTTTAACATGGGCTGTATCTTAGCAGACGAGCATCCTATCCAAGCGGACGTTGTCTGCGGAGTCCCCGACAGCGGTCTTGAAGCGGCGGCGGGATACAGCGCAAGAAGCGGCATACCTCTTGTATCGGGATTCGTTAAGAACCGCTATATCGGCAGAAGCTTTATATACCCTACTCAAATACAGCGCGAAAGCGCGGTCAGGCTCAAGCTCAATCCATTGAAATGCAATATCGAGAACAAGCGCATTGTCCTTATCGACGACTCGATAGTAAGGGGAACAACGAGCGAAAAGATAGTAAAAGCGCTTAAGCATGCGGGCGCAAAAGAAGTGCATATGCGCGTATCCGCACCTCCTTTCAAACATGTTTGCCACTACGGTACAGACATCGATAACGCGGATAATCTTATCGCCAACCGAATGGATATAGCGGGTATCGCGAAGCAGATAGGCGCGGACAGTGTGGGTTATATAAGCATCGAGGGGCTAAAACGCGCTTGCGCGCAAAGCAACCTTGGCTTTTGCACCAACTGTTTTACGGGCTATAACAACACATGCCACAAAACCGAAACGGACAAACAATTCCGAATACCGGATGAGCGCGCGGGTGAGCCCGAATGTGTCATTCGTCCCCATTCGGACTAAAGGGAAAAGACTACAAACACAAATTGTAGGTGTTTTGATAACCGACGGCAAAAGTTGCGCGACACCGTTAAGTCCGACAAAACCCCGTAACGATTTTTATTTGCGCACACCTTCGATATGGATATAGCGGATATTAGCGTATAAATAGTTATTCAGCGGATAATTCCACCTATCTAAGGTGTGAGTTGCTATATAGATTTCGTCATTTTCGATTTTTGTTACTAATAACGAATGATAATAACCGCCTAAAGCGTCCCCAAGCTGTATAACATCGCCTTCCGCGAGTTCATTTTTCATGCACTCTTTCCCATACGGTCCGCGCCCCGAGTTACTCACCATAAAGTCAAAAAAGAAAGGTACGCCCGTCCACGCGGGAGCGCGATTATTCAGCCCGATATAATACCAACCCGACACAGGGTTATAATTCATCGCGCCGCTCCCCGCGTATACGCATTGCGAAACAAAATTCGTACAGTCTCCGCCGAGCGAATCAAAATCAAAATAGGTCGGATTTCTCCCATTTGCCCACTTTTGCGCATATTCGAGCGCCTTTTCCCTATTATAGCCATATATCTGCATAATACCACCCTATGCGCAATCCGATTATAGCGTGATAAAACTCATTTCACAATTATTAATACGGATTATTAATTAACATATTAAGTTCGATTTGAAACCAATTCACTAATAAATAGATACAAATAACGATACAAATAAACATCTCATAAATAAAAAATTACAAATAAGACGGATACCTAAGTACAAATAAACAAATTGTGATTAAAGCGGATAAACAGCACAAATAAATAAATTACAACAAGAAAAACAAACAAAT
>CAYOYS010000147.1:0-3319 GCA_964408255.1 uncultured Christensenellaceae bacterium
TTTGATGTTGCCTTTATTGCATACCTTGACGCGGTTATCGAACGCGAGGAGGCGGACTTTGCCGTTCTTGGCGGAGACAACATATTTTGCAACAGCGCATTCGCTGAGATATTTTACAGAACAAGCATAAGAACATATAGAGCGATAGCGCAATATTTTGAAGAAAAAGAGCTTTATTGGACTTTTGTATTCGGCAATCACGATTCCGAGAGCGGTCGTTCCAAACAAAAAATCCTCAATGCGCTTTCAAAGTATCGCTATTTTATCGGTGGCGCGGTGAACATGGAGGGTTTTGAAAGTCTTGCGTTAAAAAGGAAAGAGGACGTCTACCTTGACGGCAAAAAATTAAAAAGCAAATACAGCATCGACGACAGATACGCGAACTATGCAATTCCCGTTTATGATAGCTCGGGAACCGATATCGTATACCGTATCTTTACTTTGGATACAGGGGGCTTTTACCGCCCCCCGCCAAAAGGAGTCCCGTACAAGACGCTTGTTACTGAGCAATTCGATTGGCTTAATGGCATTATAGCCAAAGAGGACGACCTAGGATACAACTATATGATTTTTCTGCATATACCATACTTTGATGAACTGCTTGAAGGACTTGACGCGGCGCATACGGGACGACTTAACGGAATATTCGCGGGGCATTACCACTTTAATTATATGAGTGTAAAGTCCGTCGCCGACAACTCGGTAATATGCGCGGTTACCGGGTGTTGTCAAGAGGATAGCGCCCAAGAGGCAGGAGTTAGATTCGCGCGAATCATAACCGTTGATACCATTAATGCTACTGCGACAACACATTGCCTTGACTCCGAATTGAGTGTAATCATGGAATAAGGCGGACTTTTATACCGTGTATGCGGTTGTCCGCCATTCATATGCATATGCTTGCTTTAATTGTGCGCCGCGTGTGTATACGCGCGTGAATACAAACTAAACATTGTTTATTGGATATATGGATTTATCTTACGCTATATAGTATCTCGCCGTAGGTCGGAAGCGTCCAATGCTTTTTGCTTATGATTAGTTCGAGTTCGTCAATCGTCAGCCTCAATTCGCACATTGCATGGAACACTTGCTTCCGATAAGCTTTTGCGGCGGCAAGAGAATTATTGATTGACTTGACTTCGGCGACTTGCGCCTCAAGCCGCTCAAGGCGCGTTAAAAGACGTTCTCCGAGCTGCGATAGGCGACGAAGCGACCTTTCCTCGGCGGCTACGGATAGCCCGATGTCAAGCGCAACCTTTTTATTCAAAAGAGCCGCAAGCTCGTCTTGATAGCCGATTGCGCTTGGCAGAATATATTTATAGACCATGTCTATTAAGGTCAATGCTTCGATATTAATCGTCTTACTATAATTTTCGAGCATCACTTCATATCTCGAATTCAACTCTTGTTTGGTCAGAATCTTATGCTTTTGAAAAAGCTCTACATTCTTATCCGCAATCAGTGCAGACAATGCCTCGGGAGTCGTTCTGTAATTTTTCAGTCCGCGCTTTTCCGCTTCCTTGACCCAGACATCGTCATAGCCGTTGCCGTTGAAAATGATGCGTTTGTGTTCTTTAATCGTGTTGATTACAAGCTCATTCAGGTCATTTTTGAAGTTTTTGCCGCTCTCGAGCGTCTTCGCGAATTGCGATAGCACCTCGGCTACTATCGTGTTGAGTACAGTGTTTGCGTCCGAGATTGAGAAAGAGGAGCCAACCATTCTGAATTCGAACTTGTTACCGGTGAACGCGAATGGAGAAGTCCTGTTGCGGTCCGTCGTATCCTTGGGAAAATGGGGCAGCACGTTCACGCCGATTTGCATTGCCGTCTTTTCTTTACCGACATAAAGCTTGCGCTGTTCGAGCGCTTCGAGTATATCGGTAAGCTCATCGCCTAAGAATATCGAGACAATAGCGGGAGGCGCTTCGTTCGCGCCGAGACGGTGGTCGTTGCCCGCGCTTGCGACGGAGATTCTCAAAAGGTCTTGATAGTCGTCCACCGCCTTGATAACCGCGCAAAGGAAGAGTAAAAATTGAGCGTTCTCGTAAGGTGTTATGCCCGGTTCGAGCAAGTTGATTCCGTTATCCGTCGAAACGGACCAATTATTATGCTTGCCACTGCCGTTGACTCCCGCAAAGGGTTTCTCGTGCAGCAAGCAAACCAAGTCGTGGCGCGCCGCGACACTTTTCATTATCTCCATGGTCAACTGATTATGGTCGGCTGCTACGTTCGCTTGACAGAATATCGGCGCAAGCTCGTGTTGAGCGGGCGCAACTTCGTTGTGGCGGGTCTTTGCGAACACGCCGAGCTTCCAAAGCTCCTCGTCAAGCTCTTTCATGTAGGCAAAGACGCGGGGCTTAAGGCTGCCGAAATAATGGTCCTCGAGCTCTTGCCCCTTAGAGGGTCTTGCGCCGAATAGCGTTCTGCCCGTGTACATCAAATCCGGACGCTTAAGGTATACCGCTCTGTCTACCAAAAAGTATTCTTGCTCCGCCCCCACGTCGGCGGTCACCCGTTTTGCTTCCGTGTTGCCGAAAAGTCTAAGAATCTTCAAGGACGCTCGGTCAAGTGCTTCCATAGAACGCAAAAGGGGTGTTTTTTTGTCGAGCGCTTCCCCTCCGTAAGAGCAAAAAGCCGTAGGGATACACAATGTGTCGTCCTTGATAAAGGCATAAGACGTAGGGTCCCATGTGGTATAGCCCCTTGCCTCAAAGGTAGCGCGCAAGCCTCCGTTGGGAAAGCTCGAGGCATCGGGCTCGCCTTTTACTAACGCCTTGCCCGAGAACTCCATAATGACACCGCCCTTGCCGTCGGAACTGATAAAACTATCGTGTTTTTCTGCGGTTATGCCCGTCATAGGTTGGAACCAATGCGTAAAATGCGTCACGCCTTTTTCGAGTGCCCAATCTTTCATGGAGTTTGCGATGACGTTCGCCACTTCGAGTTCAAGATGGCGGTTTGAGGCGATACTTTTTTTCAGCGCCTTATAAATCTCTTTTGGCAATCTTGCGAGCATTACCTCGTCATTGAATACCATACTTCCGAAAAGCTTTGGCAAATCCTTCATATTCCCTCCGTTTTGAAAAAATAAGCGCCGCAGAGAGATAAGTCTCTACAGCGCCTTTGCCGTCTATTATACTATAACCCCTAAAGCGGCAAATGTCAATGGTTTGTAACGGGATTTTTAGAAATTGTAGATTGTTGTAAATTATAAATTAAATTGTTGCAGTTGTTTCATTTGGTGGTAACCGTCCGTTTGAGCATAGCATGCGTGTCATTAGTCGCGCCTTTGACCGATGCAGATTATGAACTCGTGTTG
>CAYOYS010000148.1:0-3206 GCA_964408255.1 uncultured Christensenellaceae bacterium
GATATTTAGAACCGATGCAAAAGCAAGCTTATTTAAGCGGCAAAGGCAAACGGCGGTAAAGTAACAAAGCAATTAAATGTAAGCGCCGCTTTGGAATAATTACGCTACGCTACGCGCGCACTTATGTAAAAGCCCTAATGCGGACGGCTCGACTTTTTGCCAGAGCGCATCTTGCGGCGCGTAGGTGTCCGAACGCAACTTAAGTCGTCTGCCCTCGGTAAACATATACAATTCGCTTATTAATCCGTTCTTGCCCGCTCTGATGCGCTCATAGTCGATAAGTTCGGATTCGGAAAGATATTCGCCCGTAAGCGCCTTGTTTTTGAACGGAATGTGTTGCTTGATAACCGATTCTAAAGTGGTTTTGTGTGTTTGCTTTACGCCGAAAATCTCTACCTTTGCGGTGTTCGCCGAGCCGTCTGTAAAGATATATATCGTATGTGCGCTATTGTTCTTAAATACAAAATCGGTGCTTGCCGTTACCATTGCGTCGCGGGAGGGAGGCACGTACGATATCGGCAAGGAATGACGCGCCGCGGTAATAATCTCCAATCCCGCAAGCAACGCCGCATTGTAGACTGTCGTCGATACTTGACATACTCCTCCCCCAACGCCCGCGACAAATTCGCCGTTCGAGATTATTTTTGCCGTCTTATAGCCGCGCTCCTCCGTCCGAGGTCCAACAACAATATTAAAGCTGAACGACTCATTCGGCGCAATTGCCGTTCCGTTGATTGCGGACAGCGCCAAACGGATATTGGCTTGTCGTTCCGCGCACGATGTCGAAAAATCGGTACTGTAACCGCCTCGCTTTAATGTGCGCGCAACAAGCATGTCTTCTGTTATTGAAGCGGTTATGCTCTTTGTCACGACTTGCGCCGTCCCTTTGTCAAGCGCGCAAGCGATTGCTATCCCCGTTTTTTCCATATCCACAACCATGCCCGAAGTGTCGCTTATATATTTGAAATACGGCTTTTGGGCAAGGATTACAAGCTCGGCGTCTTTCGGCTCACACTTCAGCGACTCGGCAAGCTTTTCCATGCGGTCGCCGAGTCCCTCCGAAATAAAGTTGAGAGCTTGTACGGGAGTTCTCCCTTCGGCAATCGTCTTTTGGTAAAGCGCGCAAAAGCTCCCCGCGCGCTGCTTCATGCCGTAGCGCCATAAAGTTACGGGACAATCTGCAGTAAATAGCGTCTTGTTTCCGTATTCGACTGTCAGCGGTACGCTAAAATACTTCTCGTACAGCCCGCCGGTTAATAATATAGCGGATACAAGAAGTATTATAACGCCGCAAACTAATACGGCTTTGCGCATTTTTAATTATGACCGGCTACGCGCTTAGGGGTATTGACTGCCCATAATAAGGCGACAATCCAACCCACGACAGTAAATCCCAAAAGAATATTGACAAGAATTATCCAACCTTTGCTGTGGTGATTGTTGCGTACCGCTATATAAGATGGTATAAAATAAACTATTAACCCCACAATACCCGCAATCACATACATTACGATATCCCATGCTCCCATAGTACACCTCCGCAGTCAAGTATGTGCGGGGCTATTAGAATAATTTGTGGTAATTAATGGACAGGCGCGCTTAGCCGCCGATGAGATAGACGTCTTTTATGCCGTCCTTAACAAATATCGCAAAAATCTGACCGCTTGCCATGCCAAGATAATCCGTTTCGTCGTACTCGGCGGCAACAAGAACTTCACCCGCGAAGTTTTTTAAGCCGAGCTTGCCCGATTCGATGTAGACATAACAACTGAAAGCAAGCTGTATATTGTCCGCTCTGATGTCCTCGATTACGGCAATCCGCTCCCCGCTTTTATTCATTCTGTAATAGCTGCCGTCCGCCTTTGCAATAGCGTAATCCCCCGAAAACGCGGATAAAAACTCCAAATCGAAGTCAACCACCGTATTCCCGTCGCTATCAAGCATACCGTAACGCAGCGCACCCGATACGGATTTTGCAAGCACATACCGACCGTAGCCGTAGCTTTGCGCGTAATACTCTGTTTCCCCCCTTACCCACACCGCGCCGGCGCTGTAATCGAAGAGCGCAGCAGAATAACCCGCTACCGCGCTCCCCGCGAAGCCTAACCCGTCTTTATAGGTAAGCATGAAGGGAGTAAGCCCCTCGGGCATTTTCAATACCGCGAGGGCGTCGGCATTGACAACATAACATTCGCTACCCGCATATTTTTTATTGGTATCGGTCTTTATTGCAAGCACCGCGGAATAGCCGTCCTTTAAGTTATATCCTTTTCTTTCACTATACACAATCGAAGGCGTATATTTATTAATGATGCCCGCAATTATCAGCTCGCCGTTCAAGCTCTTTTCACCCGAGCGCGGGTTGTAAATCTTATTAGTCTGCGAGTAATTATAACGATTTGACTCGATATAATTCCAATAATCGTAATCGCCGCCGTCCGTTATCTCCGTTGTCGAGACGAGGAAGTTGCCCGCGCCGAGATATCCGACCGAATACAACCGCGCCTCGCCGCTGACATAGCTTTTGATAAGCGTCAAAGAGTCTTGGAATATTTGGAATATAAAGTATATTGCGTTTGCAGGCTCGTGAGCGAATAGATAATCTCCGCACACCGAATAGCAATACGCGCTTGATAACTGCTTATTCGTACCGAAAAGCGGACTGCCGTCCTTATAAAACACCTCGGAAGATTGCGCGGTATAGAGCGCAAAATAATCCTCCGAAATCGCGGCAAAGCCGCTGATTACATTCTCGGTACCGAACAGCCGTGTTCCGTCCTTATAATAAAAATCGTATGAGATGTCCTCGTTAGACACGCTGCCGCTTTTTGTCAACTCCGCCATAAAAAAATTGCCGCTTCGGGCTATTTTGGTATAAATACATTCGACGAGCAATGCGCCCGATAAGGTAGCGATGCCGTATGCGGGGATAGGCTCAAAATTCTCATCCACCTCGTCCGAATCCACGGACACAATCAGCGCCCCCGCTTCGAGTTCGGGCGAACAAGGCTCGACCCCTTCGGGCACCTCGATTTTGATTGCCGAATTAGGAACGATGCTTTCGCTTGCCTCGATAAAAGCCGCCTTGCCCGCTTCGATATTGAATCGGTCTATATAATCGTTGTTCCTTACGCACGCGGCAAAGCCGCAAATAAGGACTATTATCAATCCGCAAAGCATCAGTCTTTTCATACGCTAATTATAGC
>CAYOYS010000149.1:0-3204 GCA_964408255.1 uncultured Christensenellaceae bacterium
TATTCGGCAAGCGTCTCCTCCAAGTGTTTTTCGTCGTAATCGGGCCAATAGCAATCGACGAACACAAACTCGCTATAAGCGAGCTGATACAGTAAAAAGTTACTTATTCGTTTTTCTCCGCCCGTTCTTACCACTAAGTCGGGCGCGGGGATTCCCGAGGTGCAAAGCGCGTTCTCAAACTCCTTTTCTCCGACCGACAGCCCTTGCTCTATCAACTTGTTGCAAGCGTTGACAATATCGGCTCTACCGCCGTAGTTGAGGTACACCGCAATCAAAGTGCCCGTGTTGTCGCAAGAAGCGTTATAAATCTCTTTGCAGCCCGACGCTATATCCTCGGGGAGCATATCAAGTTCGCCGATAAATCTTATCACATACCCTTGACTTACATACTGCAAAGCTTCTTTTTTTATAAACCGTCTTATCAAACCGAATAAGTTTTCAATCTCCTCGGACGGTCTTGACCAATTCTCGGTGGAGAACGCAAAAAGCGATATATATTTTATGCCACGCGCCCCCGCCGCATCGATTATGCGCCGCATTGCGCGAACTCCCGCAAGGTGTCCGTTAGACCGCGGAAGAGAGCGCTTAGCCGCCCATCTACCGTTGCCGTCCATAATGAAAGCGATATGGCGCGGCAAAATCGAGTCAGTCATCAAAGACCTCGTTGTCTTGCGGTCGTAGCTTGAATCGCGACGTCACAAGCCGATACGCGCCGTCAAAATTGGCGCGCACTACAAGCTCTGCGTCCCAATCCCTATTACAACCGTCGCATTGGACGGAAAAAGTCTTGCCATCCCGTTCGATAAGCACTCTCGCCTCTTCAAGAGTTTTGCCAATCAAATCGCGCTTATACACTCAAAATCTCGCTTTCCTTTTCTTTGTACGCCGCATCGATTTTTTCGATGTACTTATTGAGCTCCTTATCGATGTCCTTTTCGATATTTTTGAAGTCGTCCTCCGTCACAACATTGTCTTTTTTGTATTTTTTATTAAGTTCGTTCGCATCACGGCGCGCGTTGCGCAATGCAACCTTGGTGTTCTCTGCGCCCGCTTTAATCTCCTTGGCAAGCACTTGCCGTCTTTCCTGTGTCAGCTCGGGGAATACTAGCCTTATTACCCTGCCGTCATTGTTAGGAGTAATGCCGATATTGGAATCGATTATCGCTTTTTCGACGATTTTCAAAAGGCTCGCGTCCCATACGCTTACTACAATAAGGCGCGCTTCCGCTACCGATATATTCGCAACTTGATTAAGCGGAGTTTGCGAGCCATAAGCATTGACCGTAATCCTGTCAAGAATGTGCGGATTAGCTCTGCCTGCACGGATATTCTGCAGTTGCAGCTTATAGCTTTCGACTGCCTTTTCCATAGCGGCGGTATAGATGTCAAAAAGTTCCATAACTTCAATAATGTCGTACGTCATATTATTCACCTCATTAAAATACTTATTGTCAAACGGCGGATTATCTGATAATCGTACCGATTCGCTCTCCTGTCAACGCTTTGACTATGCTGTTGGGCTCGTTCAGCCCGAACACAAGTACGGGAATATTGTTGTCCATACAAAGTGTGACCGCAGTAGTGTCCATTACCTTAAGCCCCGCAGATAATAAATCGATGTAGCGTAGCTCGTCGTATTTTTTTGCCGCGCCGTTTCGTTTTGGGTCGCAATCGTACACCGCGTCCACGTTCTTAGCGAGCAATATTACCTCGGCGCCTATTTCGGCGGCTCTTAACGCCGCACCGGTATCCGTCGAAAAGTATGGGTTACCCGTACCGCAAGCAAACACCACGACTCTGCCTTTCTCAAGATGCCTTATTGCCTTGCGCTGTATATACGGCTCTGCCACTCTAGTTATCGTCAAAGCGGTCATTACCCTTGTCGCGACATCCTCTTTTTCGAGCGCGTCCTGAAGCGCAAGCGCGTTGATAACGGTGGCTAGCATACCCATATGGTCGGCGGTAGCTCTGTCCATATTTTCGCCTTGACGCCCTCTCCAAAAGTTGCCTCCGCCAATCGTTATGCCCACCTCTACGCCAAGCTTGCGTACAAGCTTGATATCGGCGACGACCTTTTTGATTATTTTGGGCTCGAGAGGGTTGCTCTTGCTACTCAACGCTTCGCCGCTGATTTTGATTATCACCCTTTTGTACTTCGATTCCATATTGCCTCCCGTGCAAAACGCTTTCATAATAGTATAACATAAATTTCCATATTTAGTAAAATATTATATACACCTATATACACACCTACGCAACGCGTAAAAACGCGTAAAATAATAATTTTTGCAATCCGCATACTTACTTACGACCTAGGCATTGAGCGATGTACTCGCTTCGCCATTCTCGCCTTAATACACCGAATATTGGCATTATGGCTTAATCAAAATTGCGCTTTGCAACGAGGTCGCTTAACCGAAACTGCGTTTTACGATAAGCAAGTTAACAAGTAAGTTAATAAGTAAGTTAAAAAAAAGGAACACATTGCTGTGTTCCCCAAACTGATTATTTTGCCTTATTGACCTGCTCCATTACCTCACCGACAAAATCATCCGTTCTCTTCTTAAGCCCCTCTCCCATCTCGTAGCAGGTGAAGCGCCTTACGGTAATCTTTTCGCCGATTGATGCGATAGTCTCGTTGAGATACTGTCTTATCGTCTTTTCGGGCTCTTTTACAAATGGCTGTTCAAGCAAGCATACATCTTTATAATACTTTTGCACTCTGCCTTCGACCATCTTGTCGATAATCTTCTCGGGCTTGCCCTCGTTCCTAGCTTGCGCGCGGAGTATCTCTTTTTCTTTTTCAATCTCCTCGGCGGGAACGTCCTCGGGAAGAATGTATTGCGGTCTTGATGCCGCAATCTGAAGCGCTACGTCATGCACGAATCTTACAAAAGAATCTGAGCGCGCAACAAAGTCTGTCTCGCAGTTGACTTCTACCAATACCCCTATCTTGCCGCCGAGATGAATATAGCTGTCCACAATGCCCAAAGACGCGATTCTCGACGCTTTTTTTGCCGCAGTTGCCATGCCCTTTTCTCTCAAAAATTCGATTGCTTTCTCCATATTGCCGTCCGTCGCTTGAAGTGCCTTTTTGCAGTCCATCATGCCAACGCCCGTCTTATCTCTTAATTCTTTTACATCTTGAGCCGTAAACATATATACCTCCTATTACTCTGTAACCTCTTCGGTCTCCGCCTCTTC
>CAYOYS010000150.1:0-3182 GCA_964408255.1 uncultured Christensenellaceae bacterium
TTTGGAGCAAAATGATGAAAAATTATTCAAGACAACGCGAGGCGATACTAGAGATGTTAAAAAATACCAAAATTCATCCATGCGCCGCGGAAATATACGCAGAGGTAAGAAAAACTATACCCAATCTCTCTCTTGGCACGGTGTATCGCAACCTCGATGAGTTGGAGCGCGCGGGAAAGGTACAGCGGGTAGCGGGCAAGTTCCAGACCGACCGCTACGACGGAGACATTACGCAGCATGCGCATTTTATATGCACAAAATGTGGAAAGATAGAGGATTATTCTCTCGAGCATAAGCTTATCGCGGATATTATGCGAGGTAGGAGCAAGGCGACGGGCTTTATCCTTAACTATTTCGGCTTATGCGAGGACTGTTGCAAAGAAAAACAATAATATGGGCGGCGGCTTGTGCCGCGCCGAAGGTGGAAAATATGCGTTTTAATATAATCCCTATGCCGTTAAAGGCAGAATTTACTAAAGGCGCTTGTGCGCCCAAAGCGGCTCGTTGCGAGTATTTGGGAGAAAACATCCCTTCCGCGCTCTCTGATTTGGACGCGTTTTTTGAGAAAATCAAGTTCGAAAACGACGGTACACTTAAGCTCACGCTGACAAAATCAAAAAAGCTTTCCGAAGAAGGATACGAACTGCGTATCGATAAAGACGCGGAGATTGCCGCGTCCTCAGCGGTGGGCTTTTTTTACGGAGTGCAGACGCTCAAACAGCTTATTATGGATTTTTGGGTCAAGCAAGACGCCCCAATTCCCGCCTTGACGATATACGACGCTCCCAAATATCAATATAGAGGTTTTATGCTCGACGTAAGCCGGCATTTTTTCGATTCGGATACCGTCATTAATCTTTTAGATGTGCTCGCGCTGCACAAAATCAACAAATTCCATTTTCATATAACAGACGACCAAGGGTGGAGGCTTGAGATAAAAAGCTATCCGCATTTGACGGAGAAAGGGGCTTACCGCGCGGAGACCGCGGGAGATAAGACACCGCACGGTGGTTTTTATACCCAAGAGGAGATGAAGCGGATTGTCGCTTACGCTTCGGATAAGCATATCGAGGTTATACCCGAGATAGATTTACCCGGACATTTTACCGCGGCAATCGCCGCGTATCCCGAATTATCCTGCTCAAGCAAGCCCATAGAAGTCGCCACTACATTCGGTATCAAGCCCGACATAGCTTGCGCGGGCAAGGAAGAGACTTACACTTTCTTTTTCAAAGTAATCGACGAGCTGTCGGAGATTTTTCCCTCACGCTTTATTCACATCGGCGGGGACGAAGCGCCCAAAGCAAATTGGGAGAGCTGTGAGGCGTGTCGCGCAATGATGAATACGCAAGGCATCGCGTCCGCCGAAAAACTGCAAGGTTATATGGTCAATAAAATTGCCGAGTATATAAAGGGCAAGGACAAGACGGCGATAGTTTGGAACGAGAGCCTTAATTCGGGTATATTGGACAAGGATGTGATATGTCAATATTGGAGCGACGGCAAGGAGCCGTTAAGGGTGCTTAAGGGACTAAAAGAGGGCAGAAAGACTATTATTTCCAAGTTCACGCCCTATTATCTCGATTATCCTTATGGAATGCATTCGCTCAAAGCAGTGTATAACTTCGAGCCGCGCATTGCGGGCGCGGAAGGATTCGAGGACAGCATTATCGGCATCGAGAGTCCGTTATGGACAGAGTACGTCAAGGATAAAGAAAAAATCGACTATCAGGTTTTTCCGCGTTTGACCGCCCTTTCCGAGCGCGCTTGGAGCGACAGCCCGACGCTTGACTATGCGGATTTTGAGGCAAGGCTCAAAGAGTTTTATCCGCTTTATAGCCTTTATCGAATCGCGGCGGCGCCCCTAAAAGAAGTTAATCCTAACAAGCTCAAGGGGATTGTGCAGATAATAAAGTTTTTCACCAAAGCAATCAACCGCGAGAGTGTCAAAGCGTTTTTTGGCTCCTACAAAGCGGCAAGAAGCGTTAAGGCGGGGCGCGACGGCGAGTAAGCAGGACTGAACATCTGAGTTTGCAACCTTAATTATTCTATGCTTTTCTCATCGCGACGGCGAGTAAGTAGGGCTGAACATTATGGATAAAAAGCGGCACATTCTCTCTTTGCCACCCTAGGAATGACCGCTTGCTTGAAGCGTCGGCGTGATTAATATGAATTCTTGAGTGCCTATTCCCATGCATTGCGCACAGTTTTTGTAAGCTTTCGAGCATTTGGCAAAATAGAATTTTGCAAACGCTGAAAAAAATATTGACATAATGAATATTAATTGTTAATATTAATTCAAAATCTAAAACCGAGGGAGGGAAATGTCAATGGGAAAAAAGAGGTGTTTGACCTGTTGCATCATTATATTGATAATAGCGTTGGTCTTTGCGGGAGCGCTAACCTTTTTTGTAGCCTATATCCCCGCCACGCCCAAACTTGTTGAAAAGTTTACTTCTCAAGGCTTAACTGCGGTATACGTAGGCTCGGATGCGACTGTCTATGGTACGGACGCGGCAATGCTTATTGCGGGAGGCATGCTGCTTGCCGCATACACGGCGGCGCATACGGATGTAACATTTGAGGGCATCGTGTTGTTTGTATCCGAAGCGGAGTTAGGTGAAGAGCCGGAAACATTCGGTTATCTTTTGATAACGGACTCGATAAAGTCCGCCGTGTTATTAATGGTAGATTTTTATCAAGACAGCGATGAGGTGTACGACATCACTGATTTCGAAGGTGAGATTCATGCGAGTTTTAGAGGCAAGGCGTATTTTGTCGGAAATGTCAATGCAGAGCTTGCGCTAAGGAAAATCATCTTTTAAGGTTAACGAAACTGTGAACAAATACATTGCTTCCTTAAGACCGCGAATCGGGCACAATCTGCGCTTGCGATGCGTTGCGTAACGCACATACTTTTAATAAGGTCAATGATTGAGCATTGCATTAAACGAGACTGTGAATAAGTCTTTCGTGAAGGTTGTCAGATAATTTTGAGACGATTTTTTCGATTTTTCCGAAGGGCGTAGCGGGCTACGTACAAGGGAAAATCGGGCAATGCGTCCAAAATTAGCGGCAAGATTCATGAAACCCTTTAGGGTGACGGCTCTTTCGCCCTATATTCTGATTTTCTCACACTTTTTGTGTGGATAAATTGTTTTTCTGCATGACAAGGTATATGT
>CAYOYS010000151.1:0-1456 GCA_964408255.1 uncultured Christensenellaceae bacterium
ACTAAGTTACCGCATTAATTGTTACAATTTGCGGGCAATACTTATTGTAATTGTATTATTTATTTGATTTGCATCTTGTTATTTATATAGGCTTTCTTTCTTGCAGAGCGCGCGACAGCGTGACTTCGTCCGTGTATTCTATCTCGCTGCCCGAAGGGAGTCCGCGCGCTATTCGCGTTACCGCTATTCCGAGCGGCTTTATCAGCCTGCTTAAATATAATGCCGTAGCATCCCCCTCAACGTCGGGATTGGTGGCGACAATTACCTCGCTAACTCCGTCAAGGCGCGCCAAAAGCTCTTTTATGCGCAATTCGTCGGGACCTATTCCGCTGAGAGGACTTAATTGACCGTGCAAAACGTGGTATACTCCGTTGTAATCTCTTATTCTTTCAAAAGCAATTACGTCGCGCGGCTCCTTGACTACGCAGATAACCGAACGGTCGCGTCTGCTGCATATCTCACACACCCCAAGGTCGGTAAAATTACCGCACACGCTACAATAATGCACCTTACGCTTGACATCGCTAAGCGCTAGAGCAAAAGCGTCAACGTCCGCAGAATCCATAGAAATAATGCTGTATGCGTATCGAGTCGCAGTCTTTTTCCCGACGCCCGGGAGCTTGGTAAACTGCTCAACAAGGCGCGCGATTGGCTCTATATATTTCATTAAATGCCCATTCCTCCGAGCATGCTAGCGTACGGCCCCATTACCCTTTCGGATTCCTCGGTCACCTTAGTGCTTGCGTCGTTGAACGCGGCAATGATAAGGTCCTCGAGCATCTCGATATCGTCGGGGTCTACCGCTTCGGGCTTGATTTTTACCGAAACAAGGTTTTTATCTCCCGTCATAACTATTTCGACCATTCCGCCGGCGGCTCCCTCAAATTCAGTGGTCTTAAGCTCCTCTTGAGCTTTCAACATATCTTCTTGCATCTTTTGCGCTTGACGCATCAATGCTTGCATGTTCCCTCCGCCGAAGTTCCCGAATTTTGCCATAATTGCCTCCTAATTATTTTTTATTATTACAGCGGAAGGGCTAAATAAATCTACAATTTTCTTTAGCTCGTCTTCGCCGCTTGCGGCAAGCCGCTCAAGTTTGATGTTGTAATCGCCGCTTAACAATTCGTCCGCCGCTTCTTTAAGTATTGCGATATTCAGACGTATAAAGTCAAGGTCGCTTTCGCTTGCAACCGAAAAAGTAATGACATTACCCTCAATGCTTATATCTGCGCTATCGCCTATCATAATCGAAAGTACAACTTTATTTTTTTTTCTTAACGTCTTGACTATATTGCCTTTTAGCTTAATCATCTCGTCAGTTTTGGATTCGTTTTGCGGTGCGTCAAATTCCCAATCCTTAGGAACAGAATCCAACTCGACAAGTTCGATAAGCTCTGTTGCGATAAGCTCCGTGGCGGCGTCAGTTGCAGTTGGAATGTCAAGCAATCCGCTATCT
>CAYOYS010000151.1:1556-3180 GCA_964408255.1 uncultured Christensenellaceae bacterium
TATCGGTTACTATTTTATCATGGGTTACGGATTGTGACTGATTTTTGGCAACATTCGATTTGTTGACTTCCGATAACGTCTTATCTATATCCCCCACCGCCTCGGACTTGTCAAGGACGGTATTATTGGCTTTTTGCTTATCCTTGGCGGTATTATTGGCTTCGGATTTAGGCGCGGGGGCTTTTTTGGCTGTGTCCGCAGTCACTACTACTTTTTTTTGCGGCGCAGTTTGAGAATTCGTAGTGGCATGAGAATTCGTAGTGGCATGATAATTCGTAGTGGCATGAGAATCTATAACCGTGCTTTTTACCGCAATAGGCGTTGCGGCAAGCTTGCGTTCTATCTCGTTTAGCTTTACTAAAAGGTCAAGGCTCTCCCCGCCCTCGAGTGTCGCGGCTTTGGATATCGCTGTTTCAAGCACAATGCGCGGAAAGGCGCTGTATTTCATCATTGTATCCGCGTTTGAAAAAATTTCGAGCGCTCTGAGAATTTTCATAGAGTCAAAATTTGTGGCGATGCCCAAGACAAGCTCGAATACCTTGTCAGGGAGTTTGAGTATCTCGTTGGGGCGATTCTCGGCTTTGACAATCAAAAGGTCGCGCAGAAGCTTGGTAATGTCGCGCGCAAGAACGGGTACGCTACGCCCTAAGGATGCTGAGAGCTCCAAGGAGTTAAGCGCGGTAGCAAGGTCGCCATAAAGCATGCCCCTAACGATGTCCGCAACAAGCGAAGGGTCGTTCGCGCCTAGCACTTCAAGCACCTTTTCGTAGGTTATGTCGGATTCAGAATAGGATAGGCACATATCGGCAACGGACAATGCGTCCCTTACGCTCCCCTCTCCCGAGCGGGCGATTGCAAGAAGAGCATCGGAGGAATATTGTACGCTTTCCATATCAAAAATATTCTTGATATGGCGCGCGATAAGCTCGACAGGCACCAAACGAAAATCGAATTTTATACATCTTGAAATAATTGTTTGGGGTAGCTTATGAATCTCGGTGGTAGCCAAAATAAATATCACGTACGTTGGCGGCTCCTCAAGCGTCTTCAAAAGCGCATTGAATGCCGAGGGGCTAAGCTGATGCACCTCGTCGATAATGTATACCTTATACTTAGTTTTGGAGGGAGCATAACTTACCTTTTCGCGCAATTCGCGTATATCGTCCACAGAATTGTTGCTCGCTGCGTCAATCTCCAAAATATCGATGTGATTGGGGTCGCTAAGCTCTTTGCACTGCGTACATTCGCCGCATGGCGAGCCATTTTGCGGATTAAGACAATTGACCGCCTTGGCAAAAATCCTTGCGACAGAGGTCTTGCCTGTGCCGCGCGTACCGGTAAAAAGATACGCATGCGCTATGCTTCCGCTCTTAATCTGATTGGAAAGAGTGCGAACGATATGTTCTTGACCGATTACCTTATCAAAGGTGTCCGGTCTGTATTTGCGATACAACGAAACGTATGCCATAAGTGCTCCGAGACTATTATACAACATCGCCGCGCCGTTTGCAATAAACGCGCTTAAAAATGCAATAGTTTTGCGAAATTAATCAATTCTTGAGGCAAATGTCAAGCTTGTGTTGCCATGGGATATAGAAGTGGGATATTTGCCATTGCTTTTGCA
>CAYOYS010000152.1:0-3156 GCA_964408255.1 uncultured Christensenellaceae bacterium
TCAAAAAGTTTGCGGGGTTAAGCAAATTGTGATATAATTGTGTGTCCGAATTTTAATCGGAGGTGAAAAATGGCGACAAAAAAAAATGTATTAGATTTTGAAAACTTGATGGAAGTGTTGAGCCAACTTTCGTATGATAACGACATTATCGCGAACGAGCTTTTTGAAAAACATAAGGTTTTTCGCGGCCTGCGCGATAATAACGGCGTTGGTGTTGTTACGGGTTTGACCGAGATTTCCGAGGTCAATGCTTTTCGCGACGGCGATGACGGCAGCCGCATACCTATCGAGGGCGAGTTGTTTTATCGCGGCGTCAACGTTTACGAGCTAATTGAGGGCTATAACAGACATAAAAGATACGGCTTTGAGGAGACTGCGTATTTGCTTTTGTGCGGCAAACTGCCCGACGAAGGCGAGCTAAAAGATTTTAACGAATTGCTTGTCAACTTGCGCACTCTCCCCAACAGCTTTGTTAGAGACGTTGTACTTAAGGCGCCGCCCAAGGATATGATGAACGCGCTGTCGCGCTGTATTCTCACCCTCTATTCGTACGACGAAAAGGCGGACGACACTTCGATTAGGAACGTATTTAGACAGTCGTTACAGTTGATTGCGCTGACTCCTATTCTTGCGGTTTATTGCTATCAGGCGTACTTGCATTATCATCTGCGCAAAAACCTTGTAATCAGATATCCTAAGCCCGAGTTGTCTATCGCGGAAAATATTCTATATATGCTTAAGGGCACGGGTAAATATACAAAGGAACAAGCGTACCTTTTGGATATATGTTTAATACTTCACGCCGAGCACGGCGGCGGCAATAACTCGACGTTTACCAACCATGTCGTAACATCCTCGGGCACTGACACGTACTCTGCGACCTCTGCATCTTTGGGTTCTCTCAAAGGTCCTAGGCATGGCGGAGCGAACATAAAGGTAGTGCAAATGTTTGCCGACATAAAGGCCGCTGTCAAAAGTAATGATGACGATATGATATGTGAATACCTTCGTAAGATACTTGAAAAAGACGCTTTCGATAATAGTGGTTTGATATACGGCATGGGACACGCAATCTATTCGCTTTCTGACCCGAGAGCGAACATTTTGCGCAACTGCGTCAATGATTATGTCGCGAGCGGTAATTGTGACGGAGAGGATTACAAAAACTATGTTTTATACGAAAAGATTGCCGTGCTGGGTCCTCGTGTGATTAGCGAAAACCGCAAACTATATAAAAATATTAGCGTTAACATTGACTATTATTCGGGGTTTTTATATAAACTGCTCCGTATACCCGAGGAGCTTTTTACTCCCATATTCGCGATATCGAGAATGGCAGGCTGGTGCGCACATAGGCTTGAGGAGCTTGCGAACAAAGGAAAGATAATCAGACCCGCATATATCGCGGTTGCAGAAAGACAGCCATATGTCGACCGCGACAAGAGATAGAAGCAACTGAAAAAAATATATAAATGCCTTAACAAAGACAAAAAGAAATGATTTAATAAAGACAAAAGGTAGAAACGACTGAAGAACGACAAAGAGAGAAGCGACCGAAGAACGACAAAAGATAGAAATGGCTAAAGAACAATTGAAATCCGTTCGTAAAAGGACGGATTTTTTGTGTATAATAAGGCGGCGGCATTGACCACTAATCGATTTTTACGCGTTACTAAAAGCAATGGTGAATATTTACCTAATACGACATAATATCCTTATTTATCGTTTTATTTTACAAAAATTAGTTATTATAATTAAGGAAAAAGCTTTAGGTAACGACGGTATTGAAAGACATTAGGATAATCGAATGTAATTGCTTAAAAGAACAGTTAATCCCTACGATAAGCGAATTGCTGAAAGCGGGGCATATCACGCTTGTTAAGGACGTGTTTGCAAGAATTGACGCCGCCGAGATAATCACTAAGGCGGGCTATCCCTGTACCGTTCTTGAAATAAATAAAGGGGCGCTGTTCGATTATAATGCCGTCGCTTCCAAGCTTGTCAAAGAGGAAAGCAGGCTTGTTGTAGCTATCGGAGGGCTTGACTGCATCGAGAGCGGTAAGGTAATCGCGGGGATTGCAGGTTTGCCGTTGTTAATGATTCCGACCTCTTTTAACGCGCTGTGCTGTTTGTGGAAAAGGGCGGAGTTTTTTTGTTGCGACACCCTTGTAACCTATAACTATCAAGGGAGCGCCGCCGTTCTTTTTGGTTATGATATATTGAGTGATAAGCGCGCGGATATTCCCGCGGCGATGGGGTTTTTGCTCGCATATTTGGTACTTTCATTCGATATGCTGTACGAGGGACTTTTGCACAATAAGGGAATAGACAACGACTTGCAACGGCTAATCGGGACGATTAAGAACGCGCTTATCAAGCTTACGAAAGCCGAATCCGCTGAGGTTTCCGAGATAGTCATAGCAACGGCGGCAGATATCGCCCGAACGCTCTTTGAACGAGCGCGGCTCGGCACGGCGAATTCGTTAGCATGGTTCATTTCGCTGTACAAGCGGCGCGAAAGCGCTTATACTGATTATAGCTTTATCGCGGCATATACCGTTATCAAGTTATACCTTGCCGCGCCAAGCGGACTCAACATGCTGCTTCCTACCGACCGTGATATGACCTTTTTAGAGATTGAGAAGCGTTGCGGTCTAAGCTACCGCCAAGAACTTAGAGCCGCCAAAATCGGCTATGCAAAGGACTATAACCGCAGAGATTTTGTGACCGCCGATTACCTTGCGGAGCTAAAAGCGTTGCTTTTAGGTGACTATCTTACGATTGCCGCGAGGTGCTACCGAAGACATGTCGGAAGTTGCGGCTACAACATGCATAAGCTTATTAATTGCGGCGAGCTGCTCCGCCTTGCCGCGCTATCGAGCGAGGCGGCGGAGGGGGATCCGCTTATCAAGCATTTGAAGTTATCGGGGATTCTCGATAGATATATATAACCAAAAATACAAAATATATAGATACATAAACCAAAAATATAAAATATAAGGATATACTAAAGACGTTATGAACAATGAATTAAGAGAAAAAATCAATAAAATCAAGCTGTTTTTGATGGATATGGACGGTACCGTTTATGTGGGCGGCGACAAGATTGAGGGCGCGTTTGAGACGGTCGACACGCTTCGGGAAAAGGGAAAGACT
>CAYOYS010000153.1:0-2993 GCA_964408255.1 uncultured Christensenellaceae bacterium
CGCAATGAACTTTTCGGTGAAAGTTAGTGTGGGGAACTATCCAAAGCGGAACTTAGCGCGATAAACTATCTTAAGCGGAACTTAGTATGGGAAATTACTTATTAAAACACTGCGTTTCGAATCTAATTCGTCAAACGGTCTACGGCAGCTAGGTCTGCCCAAAGTGTGTTTTAACGGCAGATGTATACCGTCAACATCGTTTAGGCGCTAAAAAATGTCCGCGTTCCGACCCGTTTCGGGAACGACACGCGTGATTTGAATAACACATAAGCCCCAAAACCGTAACACAACGTACAAAATACATGCCGTAGAGAGTTTTAGAATTTACAAAAAATTATTTTTGCATATCGTTATTTAATATTTGCATTAATTAGACAATAGCGACTCCGGGTATTTACAAAAAGTGTTTTTTATTGTAAAATATAATATTATAGTGTAAAGGCGCTTCGCTCATAACAAAAATCGGCGACTGAAGCGGATTATAACAGCCTATGGAGGTGTTTTGTGGAAAAATCGGCTATTGAAATCAAGGCTAAAGAACTTCTTTCGAAAATGACGCTCGAGGAAAAAGCGTCGTTATGCTCGGGACTCGACTTTTGGCATACCAAACCCATCGAAAGACTTAACCTGCCCTCGGTAATGATGACGGACGGACCTCACGGATTGAGAAAAGAGGACGATAGCGACGCTTCGCTCGCTATGAAACGAAGTTTTCCCGCGACATGCTTCCCTACCGCGGTGACTGCGGCAAGCTCGTGGGATACCGAGCTTTTGTACAAAATGGGCACGGCAATAGCAGAAGAGGCGCGCGCTCAAGGCGTCGTAACCGTCTTAGGCCCCGGCGTCAACATCAAGCGTTCACCCTTAGGCGGCAGGAACTTCGAATATTTTTCCGAAGACCCATACCTTACGGCACGGCTCGCCGTAAGCTACATAAAAGGTGTTCAGGATAAGGGCATTGGCACCTCAATCAAGCATTACGCGGTGAACAGCCAAGAATATATGCGCATGTCAATCTCGGAGATTGTAGACGAAAGAACGTTCCGCGAGATTTATTTGCCCGCGTTCGAATACGCAATCAAGGAAGCTCAACCGGCGACAATAATGTGCTCGTACAACCGTATCAACGGCGTTTTTTCCTCGGACAACAAGTATTTGTTATCGGATATTTTAAGGGACGAATGGGGATACAATGGCATCGTAGTCAGCGATTGGGGTGCGACCAACAACAGAGTCGAGGGCATACGCGCAGGACTCGACCTCGAGATGCCGTCAAGCTGCGGCACTACGGATAAGGAGATAGTGAACGCAATCAATAGCGGCGCGCTATCCGTTGCGGAGCTTGACAAGGTAGTGACAAGAATGCTTGGCTATATCCTCAAATACAGTGCGGAATATACTCCCGATTACAAATACGACTATCAAAAAAGCCACGAAACGGCGATAAAAATCGGAACGGAATCCGCAGTTCTTTTGAAGAACGAGAACGATATTCTGCCCTTAGCGAAGACTGCCGAAATAGCGGTCATCGGCGAGCTTGCGCGCACAGTTCGCTATCAGGGCGCGGGCTCTTCGCTGATAAATCCCAAAAAGCTAATAAGCTTTACCGACCAATTGAATATCGCGGGTCATAAGTACTCTTTTGCCGCGGGCTACACCCTTGTCGATGACGGCATGGACCAAGCGCTTATAGACGAAGCAATCAAAGCAGCCAAGGACAAGGATGCCGTTGTTCTCTTCCTCGGACTGACAAGCACTTATGAAAGCGAGGGCTATGACCGCAAAAATCTCGATATTCCTTTAAGTCATGTCAAGCTACTCAATGCGGTTAAAGCAATCAACGAAAACATCGCCGTAGTATTAGTCGGCGGCTCACCGGTTGCAATGCCTTGGCTCGGCGATGCAAAAGCGCTTATCAATATGTACCTTGCGGGCGAGGCGGCGGGCGAGATTTATTACAAACTACTTTTCGGCGAGGCGTGTCCCTCGGGCAAGCTTGCGGAGACATATCCGCGTTCACTCGACAGCTACATGCCCAACAAATATTACCGAATGGGACCAAGAACGGTCGAGCATCGTGAGGGAATCTTCGTCGGCTATCGTTACTACGACACCGCAAAAAAAGAAGTGTTGTTCCCGTTCGGCTACGGGCTTTCGTATACAACCTTTGAATACTCGGATGTTGCGCTGTCCGCCGACAATATCAAGGCAACAGATACCTTAACCGTATCGTTCACGATAAAGAACACGGGCAAACTCCGCGGCGGAGAAATCGCGCAAGTCTATGTTAAGGATACCGAATCCACCGTCTTCCGCCCCGAAAAGGAGCTGAAAGGCTTCCAAAAGGTTTGGCTTAACCCGGGCGAAGCTACAAAAGTTGAAATCACGCTCGACAGCCGCGCTTTCGCGTACTACAACGTTGCCATAAAGGATTGGCATATCGAAAGCGGCGAGTTCGAAGTAATGGTTGCATCCGACAGCCGCAACGTCTTGTGGTCGGGTAAGGTTAACGTCAAAGGCGGTAACGAAAAAGCGGAGATACCCGATTATAGAACGGTTGCTCCGGTGTATTACAACCTCGCATCAGCGACTGAGATTTCTGACAAGGAATTCGCCGCGCTCTACGGCGCAACGCTGCCCGAGAACAAAGATATCGAGCGCGGACAGTTCGACCTTACCTGCACGGTATACGATATCCGCAACACCTTTATCGGCAAGCTGTTCTTGAAATTCGGCATGAGAGTCGTTAAGTCACAGGTTAAGGACGCGGATATGACCACTCTAATCTGTATGGAAGCGGGGTTCAAAGAAGTTCCCGTGCGCGCCTTTACGGGCATGACCAAGGGCATTGTGTCCCGAAAGATGTGTCAAGGCATAATCGACCTTGCCAACGGCAAGTTCTTTAGCGGCATCGGCAAGATTATTACCTCAATACCCTCGGCAATTTCGGCAATCAGACGAGAGAAAAAGGGCGCCAAAGCCAAGCGGCGCGC
>CAYOYS010000154.1:0-2984 GCA_964408255.1 uncultured Christensenellaceae bacterium
TATTGTAACAACTTAAGTAATTATCGTAAAAATCATATTAATCAATATCAAAGAACTCGGCGACTCGCCGAGTTCTTTGATATAAAAATCCCTCAACAACCGAAATCGGCTGCTGAGGGATGTGGGGTGGGGATAAATAATGAGAGCATTGTTAATCCGTTATGTCAAGCCCGTCGTCCACTTCGGACTGGTCGTCAAAGTCCGAGAAGTCAAAGTCTCCGTCATATGTTTCGCCGTAGTGGAAGAATTGGGTATTGTTCTCTACCTCGTTGTACTCGTTGCCGCCGACTCTTCCTTTGGTCGGGTAGTTGGCGGGCGGGTCGGAGTTTTCTTGACGAATGTCCACGCCGATACCGAATTTTAAGTTGCTGAAAGTGTTGTTTCTTATATTGATTTCTTGGTCGGTAGGATTGACATAAATCCCGTACCGGTAATTGGATATCGTGCAATCGTCGATATTGATTTTTTGCGCTTGTTTGCCGATTAAAATCGCGTATCCGCCCGCAAGCTCCTCCGTTGAATCAATATAGAAAACACAATCCGTTATATCCGCCGAAGCGTTGTCGGGAATCACAATCGAAGCGCTTCCGCCGACAGGATAAGAGGTGTTTTTGAATAATAGATTGTTTAATTTTATTGTCGCATTGCTACCATTGCATAAGAAGGATTTTAGACTTACCGTGCCCAATCCAATTATCGTAACGGAGCTATTCGCGGTAACCGCTTCGCCGTAATCGCTCTCTACTACGATGATTGTCTTATCAGCATTAGATGCCGATACGGCTTGGGCAATAGTCTCGAACAAAGTAGTACCCGCCTCGCCGCCTACGAGTATTTGGGCGGCTTTGTGTTGCTCATCGGACTCTTCCTCGCTCATATCTCCCGTTGTTGCCGCAGCCGCTTTTACGATATAATCTCCTATTAAGATTTTACATTCGGCGGTCTTTGCGCCCTTTTTTGTCGTCGCGGTCACCGTAGCTTCCCCGACGGCTAGCGCCGTGCATTTGCCGTCGTTGTCAACTGTTAGCACTTCGATATTATCGCTTGTAAAAGTTACCGACTTATCGGGCGCGTCGCTAGGATTAACCGTAGGGACTACGGTGAACGTGTCTCCGACGACAACGGCAGCTTGAGTTACATCTAACGTAACTTTATCCACCATACTTTGAGGGTCATTTTTGCATGCGGCAAGCGTAGCGACAATTAATATTGTAAGTAAGACAGCAAGCGCTGAAATACACTTTTTATTCATATGATACCTCGTAATGTTGCGTTGGATTTAACCGAATTTTGAACGGTTAGCAACATCATTTCATTATTTCACATTTTCTACTGCAATTTAGCAGTTTGCTCCTTTTAGAATGATTATTGCCCGAGTGAGATTTTTTATACCGAGCCGCGCAGTTTTTGGATAAGCAATCTCGCGAATATCAAAATGTCGTACGAAGTCATCAAGCCTCGTAGCACAAGCGGAGGATAAAACCTGACATAATACTTAGGAAAAGGGGGCTTGTGCATACCGTGGTAACCACTCCCGCCAATATTTACGACAGTGTTGTCCGCCGGAGCTTACGCACGGCAAGGAAAAAGAGGTTTACGGCGACAGTGGATATTTAATACATAACAAAATGCCGAATTAAAACCATCGTGATTAAAATCATCGTTGATTATCGACCATACGATTTGGGCATCCAAAAGATTGGCGCCCAAAAATTATAGTTTGCTATCTAATAAGGGATTAATTGATTGACAATAAAAATAAAAGTTATCTTTCACGACCAATAAAAAAATCGATTGTATAGCCAAAATAGTCTGCAATATCAATTACGGATTGCAAATATGGGGACGCGCCGCGCTTCCAAGTCGAAAGGTTGTTGTCGGATACTATGCCGTCTTTGACTATGCGGTACCAAGATACTCTCTGAAGCTCCATGACCTCGCGCAAGCGTTCATAAAAGGGCGGGTATTGTTGAGGAACAAAATCAATTTTGTTGTCGGAGCGACCTACAAGAAAATCAAGGGAGCAGTTGAAATGTTCGGCAAGACGCAAAGCGTAGTACAGCGAAACATTTCGCTTGCCTTGCTTCCAACGGCTGACGCTTGATTCGTTCACGCAAAGGGCGGTGCCTAATTGGGCATTCGTTAAATTTTTCTCTTGCATAAGCTCGGTGAGTCTTTCGCCAAAATCAGACAACATTCGCATAAAATAGTCCTTCCTTGTATGAAATTATCTCAAAAGTAGGCATGAAACGCTTGCGACTTGCCTCGAACAAAGATATAATTATTATGAATAACAAGAATGATTTGTTTTAATTGAAGGAGGATAACAAAATGAATACATTTGAGATAATAACTCTAATCGGCGAATTTGCCTGCACAGAGATAGACGGCGTAGTGGAAGTTGAGTATGCGAAAGTATCCGACAACGACTCTATGTCATTCACTATACATATGGAAAGCGGAAAGAAATATTCCGTAGAGATAAAAGAAAAAGTATAAATATTGCATCAAAAGTAATGGAAAACAAAGCGCACAGAAAAAAGTTGAAAGAGCCTTAAGGGCATACCAAAGCCGCTCGAAGATGAGCGGCTTTTATATGGATATTTAATATATTGTTAAATCCATATCGTTAAAAATGCGGAAGCGCTATATACAAATATTATATATTATGTTATACTACAGCTAATCAGTCTACATATAGTTAAAGTCGTTGGTGTCTTTTTGCGTCTATGTCCCGAAAAGAACCGTTCTTGATAGCTTTGCTATCAAAAATAACCTTTTCAAGGCATAAGACATCAAAAATCCGCTCAGATTCTTATAACTATTTGTAAACTAATCAGCTATAAAATAATTTTTTACATTATGGGTAGCCGCTCGCAGTAATAAGCTATTGTTTTGCAATCGGAGTCGAGCGATAATGGTAATCGTTGAATACATTATCGAGAAACAGTAGCGATATTGATTGCAGTGCTTACCTTTTGGGA
>CAYOYS010000155.1:0-2663 GCA_964408255.1 uncultured Christensenellaceae bacterium
ATACTTTACAAATAATATTAGCATAAATAAAATACTATCACAACTGAATTATATGTAAATTAGACTAATTATCGTTATTACCATACTGAATTATTTATAAATTAAGGAAATTATCATTATTTACCATTACTATACTGATTAATATCGACTTTTCGTATTTTGTTTTGACATTCGCAAGACTTTGCCACGGTCATCGGGCAAAATATAATTTGTTGATAAAACAGCCGCGCTCGTGTATAATTCAATTATGCCTCAGGATGCAATTACGCTCAACGCGTTGACACAAGAATTGGATATTTTATTGAAGGGCGGGCGGGTCGAGAAAATCAGCCAGCCCGAGAACGATGAACTGATGTTATCGATAAGGAGCGACAAAACACGACTTCTTGTGATTTCGGCGAACCCCGTCAACCCTCGCGTCCACCTTACTTTACGAAAAAAGGACAATCCGTACAGCGCGCCGTCTTTCCTTATGCTAATGCGCAAATATTTGACAAATGCTCGGGTCAAAAGCGTTTCGCTTGCCAATTTTGATAGGATTATTCGAATTGTCTTTGCCGCAAGGACGGAGCTTAGAGATGAAACAACACTTTGTCTTTATATCGAGCTTATAGGAAGATATTCGAATATTATTCTTGTTGGGGAAAACGGCGCGGTAATCGACGCGCTGCGGCATATCGTCCCGAACGAAAATAGGCGCGGCGTGTTGCCCAAGCTGTCGTATGAATTGCCCGAGCAAGGCAAAGCGTCCGCTTTCGACAGCGCAAAGGTCAATAAGGTGCTTAAAGCATTTTGCGGCGGCTCGCTGTTCGATTATCTTTTCCGCAACATATCCGGCTTCTCCCCGCCTACTCTTAACGAGCTACTATATTCGGCAGGGATAGCCGCCGACGCTACTATGTTGTCAGCGCGAGATACAATCAAGCTATCCGATGCTTTCGCAAGTTTTGCGAACGCGTTCGGCAGCGCGCTTTTTCAACCCTCGCTTTCCCTTTCTCAACAAAAAAGCTATGACGATTATTTTATCACACCGTATAAGCACATGGGAAAAGACTTCGTATCCGCTACATCCTTGAATGAAGCAATCGATATACTTTACTCGGAAAAGGACCGCACAGAACGGCTTAGAGTATCGGGCGCAAAGGTGTCGGCGGCAATCAAGTCGGCGCTAGATAAGGTACAACGGCGAATAAAAAACGCTCTTGAAAAGTTGGAAGAATGTGAGCTTGCCGAGAAATATAGGCTTTTTGGAGAACTGATTACCGCGAATATCCACACAATAAAAAAGGGCGCGGACAAAGCTGAAGTCGAGGATTATTACAATGGCGGCGCGCGGATTGTCGTTCTACTCGACCCGCTGCTTAACGCACAGCAAAACGCACAGCGGTATTACAAAAAATATGCCAAACTCAAGCGCGCCGAGACAGTGTCGCGAGCGATTTTGAAAGATAGTCGCGAGGAAAAGAACTATATTCTATCCGTTAAGCAAAACTTGACTATGGCGGAAAGCCCCGATGAAATTCTGGACATTGAAGCGGAATTGAAAGCCGCAGGCTATATGCGCACTGAGAATAAAGTCAAAAAACCGATAAAGAAGCGTGATACGGCGGCGGCAATGTATGTGGTATCGGGCTTTACTGTGCTACGCGGCAAAAACAATGCCCAAAATGACAAAATAACCTTCAAAATGGCAAAAGAAAACGATATTTGGCTGCATGTCAAGGCATATCACGGCTCACATGTCATCATTCTTGCAAGAGGCGAAAAGGTGCCTCAAGCGGTGCTATATTCTGCCGCCGAGATTGCCGCGTATTATTCGGAGCAGCGCGGCTCAACAAAGGCTCAAGTCGACTATTGCGCAAGAAAATTCGTCAAGCGACATCCCTCAGGCGGCTCGGGCATGGTAACGTATGACAACTATGAGACGTTGACGGTAGCTCCCGACCCACATGAGTCAAAATTGTTGACGTAACAAGACTGCAAAAGACATGCAACACAACAAAACCTTATTGTTAACATAGCAAGACGGCAAAGATATGCAGAACAATAAACTCGTCTTTTATGTCAACGAAAACGATTGCATATAACAAATAAGCATCTTTATAAAAACAAGATTTCATTGCAAACGGCGGACTGCTTCGACAGCCGCACATATTCTCAATTGAAAGCGGTGTTGCGCTCTCAATTGACAACCGCAGTATACCGCCCATAAGGAGGATTTATGAGCAAAAAAACAAAAAGTGAAAACAACAATATCATTTACGCTATGGCGTTCGTCGCGATAATATGCTCCGCGCTTGCTTGGCTTGTCGCATCGATACTTGCGCTATTTGCGGTGTCGTCGTCCGCTGTGTCCATACTTAATACCGTCGCAACGGTTATACTGTTTATCTGGGCGCTTTTTACTTCATATAACTTCACACGGAGTAAAGCGGCATGGGTAAAGGTAGTATATTGGATTTCCGTTGTAATAGTAGTCGCGGGAGTAATTCTCAAAATTATCTAAAAATCGGTTATTCATCAAATAAGCTTTTAATGTACGATTGCTTATGGAGATATGCTCAGACGGCATTGCACATATAGATATGCTCGGACGGCATTGCACATATAGACATGCTCGGGCAACGCTATTATTTTATTGCCTTTTCCCGTCAAATAAGCTC
>CAYOYS010000155.1:2763-2927 GCA_964408255.1 uncultured Christensenellaceae bacterium
TGCAATGATACTATTGCTTATATAAAAATGCTTGGGCAGTATTCTTATCCAATTGCCACTTGACTCTACATAGTGTTTTATTTTTCAGCTTGTCTTTTCAAATAAGCTCTGCAATGATACTATTGCTTATATAAAAATGCTTGGGCAGTATTCTTATCCAATTG
>CAYOYS010000156.1:0-1402 GCA_964408255.1 uncultured Christensenellaceae bacterium
AAGGTTGTCAAGCCATAAAAGTAATTTCCCAAAGTAACGGTTCACAATGATTCCCATAGTGGAAGTAAGCGTGGGAATGGAAGTAAGTGTTGCGAATTACGAATTAAACAAGGCGTGTCTTATCACACTATAATAAAAGGCAAACATGCTAAGGCGGCAAAGCATACAAGCAAAATAAAGCGATTTGATTATAATATATATTGTACAATAACAAGCAAGCAAAGCAAATATGTTAAAATGGCAAATTAAACATGCTGAAACGGCAAGGCAAAGCAATTTATCTTGACAAATTATAGATAAAAAGATAGGATTATTTTATGGCAAAACTATCCCTAAAAAATGTATTTGTCAATTACTTTGGGGCGCGGGACTCGCTGCATGCGTTCTCCCATACCTTTTGTACGGGACTCAATGTCGTCTACGCCGAGGAGGGCGGGGGCAAGACGACTCTGCTTAAGACGATAGCGGGGCTTGTCAATATCAATTCGGGTGGAATCACCTTTAACGGAGAGGATTATTCAAAAGTCAAGCAAAAAGATAAGGGGATTGCGATGCTTTTTGACGACTTCGCACTTCGCCCGAGGCGCAGCGTCGAGTTCAACTTAGGGCTACCGCTTAGGCTGAGAAAGTTTGCGCCCGAGGCGGTCAAGGAGCGCATTGCGGCAACTTTGACAGAATTCGGATTGTCACCCAATATTCTTAACGCCGCCGTTTTTCGCTTGCCCGAGGAGTATAAGGCGCGAATCGCCTTAGCGCGCGTGTTCATAAGAGAAAGTGAAATAATTTTAATCGATAATCCTTTTTCTCGGCTTGCGCCCGACGTTCGCGAGGAGTTGTTCTTTTTGTTGCTCGCTCGAGCGCGCCGCTCGAACGCAATCGTAATATACGCGACCGACAGCAGCCGCGAAGCGGAACAGACCGTAGCAAAGACCGCGGTGCTTTCGTTCGGATACCTTACCGATTGCGGCTATCCCGATGAGTTCCGCCGCGCTCCGGGTACGGTCTTGACCGCGGAAAAATTTATAAAGTTCAGCAGTTCATACAATATCGAACTTGACGAGAGCGGCGGTTTTTCGCTGCTAAAAGAGCGGTTTGCGTTGAGCGAACGGCAGTTTTTCAATCTTATTGGCGACAACTATCTCGGCAAAGAACTGATTGCGGTAGTGCCGCTTGACGCGGTAAGGCAAGGCGGAAAAATGCGCGGTACTGTCCAAAACCTTATAGGCGCGACCGAAGGACGAATCGCGATAATCGAAGTCAACGATGAGACTATTAACATGCGTTTTAACGAGCCGATATCGATTGGGGATATTATCAATATCGATATAGACGCGGACAAGATATTCTTGTTCGACGCCGCCAACGAAAAAGCGGTGTTAAAATACGAAAATCCGATTGATGC
>CAYOYS010000156.1:1502-2898 GCA_964408255.1 uncultured Christensenellaceae bacterium
GCGAAAAGGTTCGCGTTGCGGCGAAACACCGCCATACACATAGAACTCAATCGGATATAAGGAAGTAATTATGACTAAAGTAGCGAAAAAAGTTTTTCTTATCCTAATGTGCGTGATAATCGTCTTGTCCTTTGCCTCTTGCGTGAACAAGTCCGAGGGAACGGATAACGATTGGGCATCGGATTTTGATTTGCTAAAGCAAGTGCTTGAGTATATTGATACCCATTATATAGACGGATTGGACGTTGATGCGGCGGATATCCTTGCCGCGTACGCAGTTACTGCGGGGCTAGACAGCTTTTCCTATCTTACGGACGGCATAGCAGGCGGAAACGGCTCGGCGGGGATAGGAATAATTCTTTCCGTTACCCCATATAACGAATACCGAATATCCACTATAATCGACAATTCTCCGGCATCGGAAGAAAAGGACGACGGCTTTGCCCTAATGCGCGGCGACGAGATTTACGCGGTCAACGGCAAAAGAGTAGAGGGGCTTACCCGCTCGTACTTCGAGGGATTTTCCGCGGGTGAAGCGGGAACGGTGCTTAATTTGAGCATAAAACGGAATGGTATCATTCTCCCCGATACCTACGACTATACCAAAACCGAGCTTACCTTTCCCGAAGCGGTCTATATCGATGACCTCGGGGGTGCAATAAGCGAAGAACTCGGCTATATCCGATTAAGGTCATTTGCGGGGACTGCGGCGGCGGACTTTGACAACTGCATGTCCGAGTTTGCGACGGACGGCAACAGCGGATTAATCCTTGACCTTAGGGGCAATCTCGGGGGTTCAAGCTCGATACTCGAGGAGATAGCCTCATATTTTGTGCCATTGGACGATAGCGTGTCGCGCAAGATACTCGAGCTTGACTACAAAGAAGACGGCATAGCAAAGCGCATGGAAGTCAAGGTAAAAAAGAACAATTATATAGACATGCCGATTTTTATACTTGCCGATTCGCAAACGGCATCTGCAGCGGAAGCGCTTATCGGCGCGGTGCGCGCCTTTAACGGCGCGAACACCTGTATAATCGGCAGCCCGACTTTCGGCAAAGGAGTATTTCAGAACGCGCCATTTATGCTGTTCGATAAGCAAGGCGAGGAGAATTATGCTTTTTATATTTCGATAGTAACGGGATATTATTATATCGTAGACCCATTAGTTGAGGGCGGCAGATACAATATTCATCACAATCCTATAACGCCCGATATATCGAGAGCGCCGAGCGCAGTAATGGGCGAGTTGTATTCGGACAGCGAGATAATCGCCGCGAACACCGCCTTTTTGGCGCTTGCTGCAGTCGAATAAAATTCGAATATTCGTTAATGCTCTTTATCTTATATTGTACTTTATTTTGTAATTTACTTTATCTTGTATAATGTATTTTAT
>CAYOYS010000157.1:0-2874 GCA_964408255.1 uncultured Christensenellaceae bacterium
GGAACGCGAGTGCAATAAATCGCAAAGTGCGCGGGAGCGAACACAAAACATGCCAAAATTATAACGGAAAGGAGACCGAAATGCTTAAAAAACGAATATTGATACTGTCGGGAAAAATTTTTCGCGGAGTACTTAAGCTTACCAATCTCGAGGCGAACTATCTCGAAATCGACTTTACTGCGCATTTTCTTTCTCCGGGCGACTATATGCTTATAATAAGAATTGGAGAATACTCCGAAAAACTCCGATTCAACGGAGAAAAATTATATATAAAGACACCGTTCGATATGTCTTTTGAGGGTGCGCTCGAAGCGGCGGTAATCGAAAAAGCTCCCTTTGAAATCCTTATGAGTGCGTCGACGGAAAAGCATCTGAGCGTAAGTTTTAATAGGCTGCTTGAAGAATACACAAATCCCGTTATCTTGAAGCAGAGCAAGGAGTATATAGCCCCAAAAAAAGCGGCAGAAAAGACCGCTCTTTCCGCTGACAACACAGTCGCCAAGCCCCGTGCAAACGATGTTAATTTAGAGCAAGTCGACGTTCGCCAAGAAAAAGACTGCGCCGATTCCTTAACGCAAACGGATGAACCTTGCGCGAACGATACCTCGTTAAAACAAGTGGATAATAGCTTATCAAAGCAACAAAACATTGCTTTGCAAAAGCAAAAGTCCGATGCCTCGTTAAAACAAGTCGCTGATACCCGATTAGAAAAAGAAGCCGCCGCTTCGTCAAATCAAAAAAGCCATGCGGCGGCGGAAAAAGGCACCAATGCGGGAACGAACGCCCAAAGCAAGACTCTCGAAACACAAAAATCTAATTCTATAAACCCGTCTACGGAGGGAATTGCGGCGGAAAAGAGCTTTTTTGACGAGATAAAAGAGAGCATAACCGAATTTTTCGAAAATTATCCTCCTTATCAAGAGCTTGCCGACATCGTGCCGTCCTCAAAATGGGTCAAGGTCGATACGGAGGATACCTTTTATGTTGTTGGATTACTTTTTAACACAAGCGGTATAACGCATATATGCTACGGTATACCGGGCGAATATTCGGTTAAGCCACCTTCGGAAATACTCACCGAATGGCTGCCGCTTAATCCCGAGGAATGGGATAAGGCAGGCTTTTGGATGATATATCAAAACGCCGAAACGGGGCAAATTTAACTCTGACAAAATAAAAAACATACGCCCGTATGCATGTTTGCATACGGGCGTAATTCAAGAATAACCAAAAATTTTGAATGGCACCTTAGATTCATAGACCTTGGCAAAGTCGGCAATATTCAGACCAACATCAACAAAGTCAATCTATACTGCGCAAAACTTGCCGTAGAACATCGGCTACTAATGTGAACGGTTTTGATATCGGACTTTTGCAGGGCGCAGATTAAACTATTATCGTTCGAATAATTCGCGTACGTTGTTCCAGATATCGTCGCTTACAAGCTGCTTGTCGCGGTCTGTCGAAATAATCGCAATGTTTTCATCGGGAAGCATCTCGAACGCCGCAAAATACCTATCTCTTACTATGTGTTGCACATCGCTTTTCTCATAGATTTCTTTTGCCACGCGGTTCGCAGTGCGTTTTTCGAGTCTCTCAAGCGGCGCGTCAAGAAAAATCGTCAAATCCGGTCTTAGCGTCTCACGCGCTCTTTGATTGATTGAAAGCACCCATTCGAGCCCCTCGCTTTGGCAATTGTATGCGAGAGAGGAAAGATAATATCTGTCCGAAATGACCGTTATTCCTTTGTCGAGATACGCAAGTATCCCTTCGGGATTAAACAGATGCTCTATTCTGTCCGCCATAAAAAGAGCGGCAATTGTACGCTCGTCACCCTCGATTTCGCCCGACAAATACCGCCGTATCAGCTTGCCTGTCTCGAACGAGGTGGGCTCAAACGTTACAAAGGTGTCTACACCGCCCCCCATTAGCTTCTCGGTAAGTATTCTTGCGTGAGTGCTTTTACCGCTGCCGTCCGTTCCTTCAAAAACGATGAATTTTCCTTTTTCCATATTACCTCCGGCTGTATGTCAGCATAAAAAGACTTGCGCTCATATTCGTATTCTCGAGAGTAATGTGCTCGGGTAGGTCGAGTTCTATGGGCGCAAAATTCCATATTTTCGCTATTCCCGCCGCGACAAGCCTTTCGGCAACGCTCTGCGCCGCCGCCTTGGGAGTGCAAATAATCGCAATATCTATGGGATTGTTGGTCAAATATTCTTCGATTTTATCCAAATGGTATAATTGTATGCCTTTTGGGAGCGCTTTTCTCGCAGTGTTTATGTCGAACGCCGCTTTAACGATAAACCCTTCCTTGTTAAAACCCGAATAATTCGCAAGCGCCGCGCCCACGTTACCGTAACCTACGATAACAAGGTTATAGAGGCGGTTAAGTCCTAAAATGTCGGCGATTTCCCCTTTCAGCATCTCTACATTATAGCCTAAGCCTTGCTGACCAAAACCTCCGAAAGAACACAAATCTTGCCTTACCTGCGAAGCCGTCACCCTAAGCGCCGAAGCGATTTTGGAGGACGGAATACGCTCTACGCCTTTTTCGGCGAGCGCCTCGAGATATCTATAGTATCTCGGAAGTCTCCTAATTACGGCTTCGGATATCGCTTTGTCTTTCATAATACTCCTCATTGTATTTGCCCTATTGGGCTACGGATTTAGAAATTAACGACAAAAGTCGCGTTATCTAACCCATATATTTCCATAGGTATTCTATCATATTTCTTTTTTATTTTCAACAAAATTAAAACGCCAAGTGAAAAGTTTGACAAATTTTAGTATTGGGTATTAAACTGATAATATGAAATTTTGGGCAAAAACCGTAAAAAACGAAAAACTTTTGCAAAATCTTGTTATGACCAA
>CAYOYS010000158.1:0-2810 GCA_964408255.1 uncultured Christensenellaceae bacterium
GAATGCGTTCCTGAAATTTGGCAAGGGATGTCATGGATTTTTTATTGCAAAATTTTTGGATATATTATATAATTATGTATCGATAAAAAAAATATTCATAAAATGGACGACTTAGGAGCATATAATGACCAAAAAAATATTAATAACCGCGCTGATAACCTTGCTTGTCCTCGCAGTATTGCTCGCAGGATGCGAAAGCTACCGTAACGAGACGTTCTCTATGGGCGACAAAGATGCGGTTGTTCAATCCAACGGCGGACTTGTTGTCAAACAAGGCGATTACCTCTATTTTGTCAACGGTTATACCGGATACACCTCGGACGCAGAAGCGAATTGGTTCGGCAATGTGCTAAAAGGTGCAATCCTAAGAATAAAGGAAGGCGACGATATCTCCCTTGCCGAGGTAATTGTTCCCAAGAATATCATGGGCGCTTATTCCGATTCGGGGTTTTCCATTTACGGCGATTATATATATTATGTAAGCCCGAGCGTTGCGGAGAGCAAGTCGGGCGCCGTCAAGACCGACATAACGCAGTTTATGAGGACGAGATTGGACGGGCAGGAAACACGCGTAATTTTCCAATCCGAGGCTTCATCGCTAGTCTATAAATACACCCCTTACGGTCTTGTGTATTACCTTGACGGTACGCTTTACCGCAAGGCATACGACAGCAAGCATTTTTATCCCGACGAGAACGGCGAGGTATTAGCAGACGAGATTGCGGCGGTACATTTTCCTAAAAGCCCCACCTACGACAAGAATGTGGGTGAGACCTTAGCAGATTATATTTTCTATACCAAAGCGTCCGAGGATATGTATGATTACTCCAACAGACTGTATGTCATCAACGCGACGGGCACTGTCAATAAACTACTTGTGGACAAATTCACTTATACTAACAACCCCGATAAGAACGCCCCGTTGGTATTTTCGCTTGCGATAATCTCGAGCATCGCCGAAGCTGACGGCTTAACCCTTTATTATACCAAGACAGCATTCGTCGGGACTTCAAGCTCGGGTACCGTTAAGGGACTTTTCGCGTACAAGCTTGATTCGGCTCTTAACTTTGATACGGCGGACGAGATTATGCTCTCGACCGTCGAAGCGTCCAAAATACATCCGCTGGGATTTGATAACGGCGCAATCGTTTACGATTCGGCGATTACTTTGCTTACGCCCTCGTCATCGCCCGAAGTGATTTCGGGCATAACCTCCGTCACCATAGTCGGAGTTATCGACGGCTATATTTATTATTATGATTCGAGCAACAAGCTTTTCCGTTATAAGCTTGACAGAAGCGAGAACGTCGGCGCGGTAATGAACTACACAATCAATGTCAGCTGGCTCACTCCCGAGATAATAGGAGATTATTTCTATTATTTTAATTCGGACAAAAGAGATTATCTATATAGAATCACGCTTTCCACTTTCGATAGGCTAGACGATACTAAGCTCCAAAATATACTAATCGGCAAAACGCTTACTACGGATGCCAAGATTTTGGAGGAAGCGGACTAACATGACTTTTTCGGGCACATTCTTAACGGATGCGCTCGATTAATAATATCCGCGATGCCTTGCAGGCGGATATATCGACAAAATGTTGTACAATATGTCAAATAAACGGTTAATTAGCCACACGGCGACTGTGCGCCGCCGCTGAACTTTTGGTATAATTTTTTTGTGGTAAATGGAGGATGATATGAGAAAAATTAGTGTATTGATTGCAGATGATAACAGAGAATTTTGTAACGATTTAAGAAATAGCCTTATAAGCGACGCTTCGGTCTTTGCGGTCGTGAATACCGTCAACAACGGGCAAGAGGCATTAAGCGAAGTTGAGCGGCTCAATCCCGATGTATTGCTCTTGAACATGGTGTTACCCGAACTTGACGGCTTCGAGGTGCTTCAAGGGCTAAGAAGTCGCAACCGCCGCGTCAATGTAATCGCGATGTCCTTGCCCATAGGGGATGAGTATGTATCCTCGGCACTTCGCGGCGGCGCAAAATATTATATGGTTAAGCCGCTCAACTTCGATGCGATAAAAAGGCGGATTATGGAATTATATGTTACGTCCGAGCGCGATGCGGCACCCGCTGTGGCGCGGTTTCGGTTGAATCGTTCGGTCGATGAAAAGATAGCTAATATTTTTATATCAGTCGGCATTCCCGCGCATATTAAGGGATATCATTTTTTACGCGAGGCAATCAAAATGGCAATCGATAACCCCGACATAATCAACAGCATCACCAAAAGATTGTATCCGGACGTTGCGGAGCGCTTCGCAACGAGCGCGAGCAAAGTTGAGCGGGCAATTCGGCATGCAATTGAGGTTGCATGGAACAAGGGAAAGATAGAGAACATCAATAATCTGTTCGGGATAAAGGTATACTCGAGCAATGAAAAGCCGACAAACGGGGAATTTATCGCGTTGGTCGCGGACAAAATGCTTATCGAGAGCGCGTAAGTATCGCGCATGAACAATAGCGCCGATATTCGGATTCGAGCGCACATAGATAAAACGCCGCGCGCTGAACGCTTCGCGGCGTTTTTTCTTTTATTGTCGGTTACCGTTGCAAAACGCATCTTTTAACGAGCCTGTGATTAAATCCGACCAAAGAGTTTCGCCCCCCCCACGCAAATTGGCATCTTAAAAGCGCGTCTTTCATAATTCGGCACAACTACACCACTCAAGAGCATGAAAGCTCCTATAAAGCGAAACTTTTTTCTTAGTTAGAAAGGTTTTGACGACATACTTTGCCTAGTGGTTCTCTTTTTTAGAAAAAAATATTTGATAATTACTTGAAAA
>CAYOYS010000159.1:0-2791 GCA_964408255.1 uncultured Christensenellaceae bacterium
GATATAGGACAGTGATATAGGACAGTGATATAGGACAGTGATATAAGACAGTGATATAAGACAGTGATATAAGACAGTGATATAAGACAATAATCTTGACGGTAATAAACAAGACAAGAACGCAAAAGCGATTATTGTATAAACAAAATAACTACAAATGTTTTACAAGCTAAGAGGATAAAATGAAAATGGAAAAAACATACAAGCCCGGAGAATTCGAGAGCTCTTTGTACGGTTTTTGGGAGAGAAAAAAGCTTTTTCACGCTGTAATCGACAAGAGTAAGGAACCCTTTTCGATTGTAATTCCGCCGCCGAATATCACGGGACAGCTCCATATGGGGCATGCTTTGAACAACACAATTCAGGACATTATTATCCGTTTCAAAAGAATGCAGGGATTTTGCACCCTTTGGCTACCCGGAACCGACCATGCCTCTATTGCCACTGAGGTCAAAATAGTCGAGGCTATGGCGCTCGAGAATCTTAGCAAAAAAGACGTGGGCAGAGAGGGCTTTTTGGAGCGCGCTTGGGAATGGAAAAAGCGTTACGGCGGCAGAATCGTCGAGCAACTTAAAAAGCTAGGCTCGTCATGCGATTGGGATAGAGAAGCATTCACAATGGACGAGCGTTGCAGCAAGGCAGTCAAAAGGGTATTTATTGACCTCTACCGCAAAGGGCTTATATATCGGGGCGACAGAATAATAAATTGGTGTCCGTCTTGCAAGACCGCGATATCGGACGCCGAGGTCGACTATGCGGAGCAGGACTCCTATCTTTGGCATATCCGCTATCCGCGCTCGGACGGAAGCGGCGAAATAGTCGTTGCGACTACCCGCCCCGAAACGATGCTCGGCGACACTGCGGTCGCGGTACACCCCGAGGATAAGCGTTACAGTCACATGGTCGGCAAAATGCTGATTCTTCCGCTAGTCAATAAAGAGATTCCCATAATCGCCGACGAATACGTCGAAAAAGATTTTGGCTCGGGCGCTGTCAAAATTACTCCCGCGCACGATTCGAACGACTTTGAAGTCGGTCTAAGGCACAACCTTGAGGTCGTTCGCGTAATGAACGACGACGGTACAATGAACGGCTTTTATAAAAAATACGAGGGAATGGACCGTTATAAGGCGCGAGAAGCGATTGAACGCGACCTTAACGAGGGCAAATACCTTGTCAAAAAGGAAAATTACAAGCATAACGTGGGCGAATGTTATCGTTGTAGAACTACTATCGAAACAATAGTATCTAAACAATGGTTCGTCAAAATGCAGCCTCTTGCAGACCCCGCTATCCAAGTCGTCAAAAAGAAAAAGATACGGTTTATCCCCGAAAGGTTCGCCAAAACATACTTCAATTGGATGGAAAATATAAAGGATTGGTGCATTTCGCGTCAACTTTGGTGGGGGCATCGCATACCCGCCTATTACTGCGAAAGTTGCGGCAATACCATAGTTTGCGAGGATATTCCAACAGTTTGCACAAAGTGCGGCGGCGCACTAAGACAGGACGAGGACGTCTTGGATACTTGGTTCTCCTCCGCGCTTTGGCCTTTCTCCACAATGGGCTATCCCGACAAAACCCCCGACCTCGAATATTTTTATCCCACCAATGTCCTTATCACCGCTTATGACATAATCTTTTTTTGGGTTGCGCGAATGATTTTTTCGGGGCTTGAGCATATGCATGAAATTCCCTTTCCCGAGGTGCTTATTCACGGCATCGTACGGGACGAGCTAGGACGCAAGATGAGCAAGTCACTAGGCAACGGCGTAGACCCGCTCGAAGTCATCGAAAGCTACGGCGCGGACTCGCTGCGCTTCTCTTTATCGAACGGCATAGCGACAGGCGGAGACACCCGCTTTTCTATCGAAAAAGTCGAAAGTTGCCGCAATTTTATCAACAAGATTTGGAACGCGTCGCGCTTTGTGCTTATGAATCTCGAGGGCGTTACATTAAAGGATATATGTAGCGTCAATAAGACAATCGCGGACAAATGGATGCTGTCGCGCCTCAATCAAGTGATACGTAGCGTCACCAAAAATCTTGAAAAATACGAGATAGGAATCGCCGCGGGCAAGCTTTATGACTTTGTATGGAGTGAGTTCTGCGATTGGTATATCGAGCTTGTAAAGCCCGCGTTGTACAAAGATGAGCCAAGCAAAAAAGCGGACACTTTGACTGTGCTAGTACACGTTCTTACCGAGATATTAAAGCTGTTGCATCCCTATATCCCCTTTGTTACCGAGCATATTTATCAAAGTCTTCCCAACACCGGCGAAACAATCATGACGGCGACATGGCCTAAGCAACAAAAAAAGTTCGCTTATACCAAGGATGCGAAGCAGTTCGAGGGAATAATGGAGATAATCCGCACGATTCGGAACATCCGTGCCGAAGTCGGCGTCACGCCCTCAAAACGCATCAACATTATGCTTGTCGCGCCCGAGAGCAAAGGGATAATTGCAAAGTGCCACGATTACATCGAAAAACTCGCAGGCGTAGACGCGATATCCTATATTACGCATGAGGATGCACCCGAAAAGGCAAGCACCGCAGTAACTCGGCTTGCTGAGATTTATATCAATCTCGGGGAGCTTGTCGATACAGAAAAGGAGATTCAACGGCTATCCGCCGAAATCGAGAAAGTGGATAAGGAGATTGAGCGCGCAAAGAAAATGCTTGATAATAAAGGCTTTGTGCAGCGCGCGCCGCAAGCGGTCGTAGATGCTGAGCGCGGCAAGCTTCTCGCCTTTCGCGACAAGCGCGACAAGCTTACCGAACGGCTTGC
>CAYOYS010000160.1:0-2786 GCA_964408255.1 uncultured Christensenellaceae bacterium
CAAAAACAAAAGGATATATTCAAAAACAAAATGATATATTCAAAAACAAAAGGACATATTCAAAACCGAGGGATATATTCAAAACAAAGAGTATATTCGAATTGAAAAGCAAATTTGAATCGAAAAGCAAATTCGAATCGAAAGCAAATTCCGAAAAAGAAAAAACATTCAAGTACATTCGAAAATTAAAAGAGATTTGTCGATATCATAACAAAAAACCGTCGGAGTATCCGACGGTTAATGTTCTTATTCTATCATTGATAGCGCTTACTGACCTTATATCTAAATAACGTTTAGTTAGCCTTTTTCTGAACCTTTTGGCTGCGAAGGCACCTCGTGCATACATAGCGCGAAGATACGGTACCCTTCTCGTCGACTACCGATACTTTTTGCACGTTTGCGCTCCAATGTCTTGGGGCTTTGCGGTTGCTGTGGCTGACACGGTTGCCGCTCATTTTCCCTTTGCCGCATACGCTGCATACTCTTGACATAGCAAAACACCTCCCTATTTGAAGATACTTTGATATTCTATCACGAATAAACGACGATGGCAACAGTTTTATCACGGTTTCAAAATCTTATCGAAAGAGTTGCAAAACTCTTAATATTTATTGTATTATATAGTTAATAATTTTATGCGGGAGAACAAAATGGCTGTAAAAACCAGTAACAAGCTCGGCAAAATCATCGTTTCGGACGATGCGGTCACTATGGTCGCGCACTATGCCGCGTCCGAGTGTTATGGTGTTGTCGACTTGGTTTCGCGCCGCGTAACCGACAGCCTTGCGAGACTTTTTAGGTCCGATACCAATATGAGAGGTATCAAGGTCACCTGCGACGACCACGACATTTATATTGATGTATTCGTAATCCTCAAAAGCGGCGTCTCCGTTGACGCCGTCAAGGAATCGTTAGAGCGCACCGTAACTTATTCGGTGGAGTATTTTACCGGAATGCGCGTTAAAGCGGTCAATGTCAACGTGGTCGGAGTGAGAGTATAAAAGAGAGGTAGCAACTTTAATGTTGAAATATATTGATAGCAAAATTTTGAAGGACATGTTCTTAGGAGCGGGAAAATATCTCGAGCTCAATAAGGCGATGGTGGATTCACTCAATGTTTTTCCCGTTCCTGACGGGGATACCGGTACCAATATGACTATGACAATGCGCACCGCTATCAAGGAAGCGGAGGCGATACCTGAGGACGAATTCAACATGGAAAGCCTTGCGGCGGCGGTAACTCGAGGCTCTCTAAAGGGCGCGCGCGGCAATTCGGGCGTAATACTGTCGCAGATTTTTAAGGGGTTTTGCGATTATGTTGCGGACAAAGAGGAGATTCAGACCAAGGACTTTGCGGGCGCGCTCAAGCAAGCGGCAAAAGTTGCATATGCCGCGGTCAATAAGCCCAAAGAAGGTACGATTCTTACCGTTATCCGCGTAATAGCCGAAGAATCGAGTTCTTTTGTGTCCTCAAGATACGATTTTGAACGATTTTTGGTAAGTTTAATCAAAACCGGAGAGGACATTCTTGCGAGGACGCCTGATATGTTGCCCGTTTTGAAAAAGGCGGGCGTGGTAGACGCGGGCGGTATGGGGCTGATGTGTATTCTCCGCGGCTTTTTGAAAGTGCTCAATAACGAGGAAATAGTCGTTGATATTCAACCTGTGGAACAAGAAACCATATTCGAGGGCGATATTGAGAGCCTTGAGGATATCGAGTTCGCCTATTGTACCGAGTTCTTTGTCATCAACCTTAACGAGCGCGCAACGACTGCCGATATCGACAAGCTCCGCGACCGCCTTTCGACAATCGGGGATAGCTTGGCAGTTATCGGAGATTTGCAGATGGTCAAAGCACATATCCATACCAATGTGCCGGGTAAGGCGCTGCAATACGGAATCGAGCTCGGCGAGCTCGGCACTGTAAAAATCGAAAATATGTTGGAACAGAACAGACAGTTGAAGGCAAAGCTCGACGCCGAAAAGAAACCGATAGGAATAGTCAGCGTATGCGCAGGCGAAGGGTTTGCCGCGCTTTTCAAGGAGTTGTTCGTAGATTATGTTATCGAGGGCGGTCAGACGATGAACCCGAGCGTCGATAACATTTTGCAAGCAATCAAGAAGGTCAACGCCGATAATATAATAATTCTCCCCAATAACAAGAATATTATCCTTGCCGCTGAGCAAGCAAAAGAGCTTACCGACAAAAATTGCATCGTACTCCATACCAAAAACGTAGCGGCGGGAGTTGCCGCGGCGATTAACTTCAACCCCGACTTAAGCGTTGAGGAGAATATCGAGAATATGCGCACGGGTTATAATTCGCTTACGACGGGCTATGTTACTACGGCGGTGCGTACTACGACAATTGACGGCTTGAAGCTTAAAGAGGGAGATATCATCGGATTGTCCGAAGATAAGATTTTGACCAAAGGCGAGAACATCGCGGATACGCTTATCGCGCTGTTAGAGGAGATTAAAGAGGATGAAAAAGAGATGCTGACGCTCTATTACGGCGCGGCGGTGAGCGAAGAGGAAGCCCAAGCGGCAGTCGAAAAAATTAAGGAAAGGTTCCCGTCGCTTGAGATTGTCTTATATTCGGGAGGACAGCCGCATTACTTCTATGTTGCCGCACTTGAATAATAAATAATAATTATAAACCAGATATCATTGTATGCCATATGCTAAACCCGTCAATATTCATTGGGCTGCTTGTTAAAGTGAAATATGATATACCTATTTTTTTGACAATGCATAATACTGATTTAATTGCATTGTCAAAAAGA
>CAYOYS010000161.1:0-2768 GCA_964408255.1 uncultured Christensenellaceae bacterium
AAAAAAGACCCGTAAAGCTATGTGAAATCAAGTCGCAATACGGCATATAAAAACTTGGCGGAAGTCCCGCCGTTTTAATCTTAGCTATGCTTGTTAACATTGTGGGTTAAACGAGGCTGTGATTAAGTCTGACCGAAAAAGGTGCGCCTGTACGCTCGGAAAGGAGATTATATGGAAAAAGCAAAAACAAGAACAAGTCCGTTCAGGTACGGTATAGGAATGTTCGGCACCTCGCTGCCGATAAACATGTTTCGAGCTTTTGCGGCGGCATTTTATGTGATAGAGCGAAACCTTTCAATGGAAAAGCTTTCGCTGATTATTTTTATATATACATTTCTTGACGCTATCGACAATCCTGTATACGGATTGCTTTCCGACAATACGAGGTCGCGGTTCGGGCGGCGCAAGCCTTGGCTTATTATTTCGACTCCGTTATTCGTAATATTTTTCATTTTGTTCTATTCTCCGCCTATGTTAGGCGAAACGGGCATATTCGTATGGGCTTTGGTATTCTATTCTATAACGGGTACTCTCGACAGTATGATTAACGCAAACTACGGCGCACTCTTTCCCGAGCTTTTCCCGGAAGACAAGCTTAGGGCAAAGACTAACGCAATCCGTCAAATTTTTCAGCTTGTCGCAATGGTTATAGGTATCGCGCTGACACCGATGATAACGGCGAAAATCGGCTACACTTATACCGCAATCATATACGGTGTATTGGCGCTTGCGGTCGTCTTGTTTATGGCATTGGGAATAAGAGAGCCCAAGGCGATAGAGAGAAAGGAAAAGGTGGACATCAAAGCCGCTTTAATCTCAATGGCAAAATCACGAAATTTTTGGATAGTAGGGGTTTCCAACGCGTTTTACAGCGCGGCTATGGCTTTGGTGCTTGCCGGCGTACCCTTTTTTATAACGTATGCGCTAAACCTCTCGGGCGATAAGGGTACATATGTATTGGGCACGGTCATTCTTGTTGCGATATTCGGGGTGATATTCTGGAGCGCGCTCGTGAAAAAATTCGGTACGATGCCTGTTTGGCGGACAACCTTTATTGTGCTTGCGCTCGCGTTTGTTCCGCTATACTTTGCAAGCTCGCTCACAACCGCCATTATTTGCAGTGTCTTAGTCGGAATAGGGTTCTCGGGTGTAATAAGTACAATGGATATTGTGGGAGCAAAGGTGCTCGATGAGGATTATAACAAATACGGCATAAGAAGAGAGGGAATATACTCGAGCGCAATGGGCTTTATGAATAGATTGTCCGGTCTTTTCGTATCCTTAGGCACATATTTGGCATCTAGAATTTATGGGTTTATCGACGGCGACCAACCGGGTGACCGTCCGGGGCAAGCGGCAAAGTTCATAATAACCATATTTCCATTTATCATGATGATTTTAGGAATTGTATCTTCGCGCTTCGTCAAGTTTAAGACAGAGGGCAGAACGGGACCGCAAACCCCTTCCGATAACGGGCTTGCCGAGGAAAACAAGGATACCCAAGACGGCGTATTCGAGGACGGAATAACCGCCTCAGAGAGTATTGAAATGACGGAATCGGAGGCGTAATGGGTAAGCTTTTGATTATTAATGCGGACGACTTTGGCATATCTTTGGCTACCAATAGAGCGATAGAGGAACTTTTTAAGGTTGGCAAAATCACCTCGACAAGTCTGCTTGCGAATGCCGAATTCGCTAAGGACGCTATGACTATTGCGCGCGATAACGCGTTCAAAGTAGGCGTTCATCTTACCCTTAATTCGGATTTTGCCGAAAGACCGTGGCGCTCCTTGTCCGCGTCCGCCTCGCTCAGCGACGCAGACGGCAACCTGCTGTCAGACACTCAAATGCTTGCAAAGCAAGCGCAAAGCCGCGAAGTAACCGAGGAATGTGTTGCTCAAATCGAGAAAATAATCGCAAGCGGTGCAAAGATAGACCACATAGACAACCATTGCGGTACCATGTACGGCATTAACGGGCGGCTGTTTTTTCTCAACGCGTTCCGTCTTGCTCGACGTTACGGTCTGCCTTTCCGCTTCCCTAAGCGGAATGATTTTTTGAAAAGCTATTTTGAAAACGGCATACCGCAAGCGGTCAAAGCGGCGCATAAAGCCGTCAATGTTTTAGCGCGGCTAATGCGCGTTAAGCTAATCGGCAATATGATAACCAATCCGTATAAGATAGCGGATATTCCAAGCTATCTTGCGCTTGAACAATATTACGCGGACGCGTTAAGAGCTCTGCCCGACGGTATAACCGAGATGTTTTTGCATCCGTCGTATAGTTGCCCTATTTTTTCTGCGCTTACTCCGGAATGGAAGAAGCGAGAATGGGAGCTTGAATTTTTGCATAGCAAAACTCTCGAAAACGTCTTGAATAACGAAAACATTCGATTAGTGTCCTATCAAGCGGTACAATAATTTGCTTCACCTATCAAGCGGTACAATAATTTGCTTCACCAAAACTTTTTATTTTTAATTATCGTCGTAACTCTCTTAGAAAAATTAGTTTATTTTAAGCTAAAGATTTTCAAATAAAATCCGCCAAAAGCCCGTTTGTATTAAATGACGCTTGACGGCGGAGTGGACAATTTAAGTCGTTAAATTTTGGTAAACTTAACCGAAAAAACGCCGCACAATTAAATGCGGCGTCCGTTCTTTTGAATTTTGGTTAATACATAATGTGTAAAATTACCGAGTATATCCGTATTCTATTAAAACTTGCCTCTACTCATGTGCCCCGCAAGCTCAGCCTTGCTACGCTGCTTG
>CAYOYS010000162.1:0-2666 GCA_964408255.1 uncultured Christensenellaceae bacterium
ATTAGTGTCGGATTTTTTCCTAATTAACGGAGGTTGTATGAAAAAGACCATTTCGATTTTACTTATTTTGGCAATAATCTTTACGGCATTTGTAGCGTTTTCGGCATGCGATAAACTCCCTATAAACGAAGACCCTATAGACAATGAGGACCCTTTTGACGATGATAAGGTTGAGGAATTCCCTACCTTTACTATAAAAAGCGGCGAGGAATTCACAATATTGCAACTTACCGACATTCATCTTACGGCAAGTGAACATGAGACAGTAGCCGACCTTAGGGCGGCGGGTATAACATTGAAGCCGGCAAGTGGAATTACCGCTTACATGCGAGACAGTTGGGCGCTACGAACGGTAGGTGACATAATTGAAGAGGCCCAACCTGATTTTATTGTTGTTACGGGAGATATCGCGTATGTCAACGGTTTTACTCAATTCCTCGTGCCGGTGGGACATACGGACAATCTAAAGGCAATGACAAAATTCGCCGAATATATGGAGACATTTGAGATACCTTGGGCGGCGACTTTGGGCAACCATGACCAAGAAGGCGATTATTCAAGAGAGGATATCGGCAACTATTTGAGCAGTCTTCAATATTGTGTATTCGAGAATGGTCCCGAAGATATTATGGGTTACGGGAACTATGCGGTCAATATTCTCAACTCTGACGGCACACTTAATACTTCCTTGATTATGATGGACTCCAATTCGTATCGCAATCCCGACGATTTGACCGGCAAGAGCAAGGCGGATTCGATACATGACGACCAAGTAGAATGGTACGAAAACACCTTGGAGCGCATTAAAGAAAAGTATTCGCTGCAAGAAATGCCGACATCGTTGCTTTTCTTCCATATTCCGCTTACCGAATATAAGATTGCAAGAGATTTATATTTAGAAGAGTTAGATACTTTAATCGACAACCCCGACGTTACCTTTTACGAGGGCTTTTACGGTGAGGGCGTATCAAGTCCTGCAATCGGCGAATATAACGGAGTTTATTTTGACGGCGGCAACCTTTTCGACAAGATACTCGAGCTCGGAAGCACCAAAGCGACCTTTGTCGGGCATGACCACGTCAACAATGTAATTATGAAATATAAAGGAGTACTGCTCGTATACGGTAAGTCTATAGACTATATTGCGTACGCAGACCCAAGAAGCGATATTTGCAAGGATGACAGCGGTAGAGGCGGTACACTGATTACTCTTAAGGACAATACTTCCTTTGTTTATGACGGCGACGAGAACAAAACGGTACAATTCCTTCCTTACAGCGAAGCTTTATACCATGCTTACATCGCCGCTATGGATTGATAATGATTGGACAGCAACGGTGAAAAAAGTAGTAATAGGGATGAGCGGCGGCGTAGATAGTTCGGTTGCCGCTTATCTTTTGAAGGAACAGGGATACGAGGTAGTAGGGCTGTTCATGCGTAATTGGCATGAGGAGGACGCTTGCGGCCATTGCGCCGCCGAAGAGGATTTTCGCGATGTGAGGCGGGTCGCGGCGAAGCTTAACATACCTTATTATGTCGTAGATTTTTCCGAAGAATATATCAAACGCGTCTTTGATAGCTTCGTTGCGGAATACAAGCGCGGAAGGACTCCGAATCCCGATGTATTATGCAACAGCGAAATCAAATTCGATGCTTTTGCAAGTTATGCGCGCTCTTTCGGCGCGGATTATATCGCTACGGGTCATTACGCGGGGATAAAAAGAGTCAACGGCTTAAATTATCTTGTGCAGTCTGCCGACCGCGACAAGGACCAGACGTATTTTCTTAATCAATTAAGCAACGAACAGCTTGATGACGTGCTTTTTCCGTTAGCTAACCTTATGAAGAAGGAAGTGCGCGCTATCGCAAAGCGCGAAGGACTAAAAACAGCGGACAAAAAGGATAGTACGGGCATTTGCTTTATCGGAGAGCGACGGTTCAGAGAATTTTTGGCGGAGTATATTCCGATGAAAGAGGGGGAAATTCTCACTCTTGACGGCAATAAAGTCGGGACGCACAGCGGGGTATATTACTACACTATTGGTCAAAGAAAAGGTCTTGGCATTGGCGGCGGAGGCAATGGAGAGCCTTATTTCGTGGTGAAAAAGGATGTGTTCAACAACATTCTTTACGTATCGCAGGGCGAATGTGAGGAGCTGTATACAAGTGCGCTCGAGGTCGATAGCTTTAATTTTATACCCGAGCCGCTTGCCGACGGCAGCTACTCGGTCGAGGCAAGGATACGTCACCGCCAGCCGCTTCAAAAAGCGCAAGCAATTTTTACATCGGGGCGGCTTACTTTGGAGTTCGAGCAAAAACAACGCGCGGTAGCCGAGGGGCAATACGCCGTCTTGTACATTAACGAGTATTGTATCGGAGGCGGCGTTATCGAGCGCACAAGGGATGCGTCCAAGTCTTAAATACGCGCTCTTGCCTTTCTCGGATTATAGGGGATTTTTGCGTTAAAATTAACGATAACAGTCGGAGTTTTTATCCGTTGTTTTTGCGCGATAAAAGATTAAGTTTTGATAAAAATATTCTCGAATATCATTGACATCTATAATTACATATGATAGTATTATAGGGCTGTCACCGTATTACGGCAGACGGCTTGAAGCTTGAAAAAAGAACAGAAAGGTTAAAGCGAGTGTGTCCTTGTCGAGTAT
>CAYOYS010000163.1:0-2564 GCA_964408255.1 uncultured Christensenellaceae bacterium
GAAAAAAATATTTGATAATTACTTGAAAAAATAAAAAAAACAGTTTACAATTCATATATTTATCCATATAATAAATGCGAATTACTAAAAGAGGTGATTTTATGGCAAAATACAAATTATGCCCAAGATGTGAGCTCAATTACATTCTTGAGGACGAGGAGTATTGCAGCGTCTGCTTAGACGAGCTCAAGGGCGTGGTGGACGAAAGTGAATTCGAGGAAGATTATACCAAGCTTTGTCCGCATTGCGGCGTTGCGTACATCTCCGAGGAGCAGGATATATGCGAAGCTTGCAAAAGCGCACGGGCAAAGATAAAAACTCTGCACGAAAGCGTCGAATACGGCTGGACGGACGAAAACACAGTCTCGCTTGAAGCAATGGGCGAGGAAGAAGAAGCCGAAGAGGAAGAACTTGCTCTTGAGGAGGATGTTCACGAGGACGAGTTGACAGAGGAGCTCGACGATGATTCCCTTGAAGAAAGTCTTGACGACGATATGGAAGAAAGTCTTGACGACGACTTGGATTTTGACGAAGAGGACGAGTTCGAAGAAGACGAGTTCGACGACGAAGATATCGAAGATGATGACGAGGACGACGAGGATGATGATGACGAGGACGAGGACGACGACCTATTTTAAGCATCTTTTTCCAAAATCAAAATTAGCTTATTAAGAACCGTATTTTACGGTTCTTTTTATGACATAGTCGACAAAGGCACGACAATTCGAAGATGTACGCTTTATCTTCAATATTGTAGAAATTGCCTTTTATTCCATACAAGAATCCGCGCAAGCTGCAACAGACCGCAATGTTTTTTAGAAAAGCTTGCCACATTATAAAAAACGACAAAGCAAGCAAGACACTATCGCACCTATAACGGTGGCAATCATGGCGATAGGTATTCCATAGCGCAGTTTTTTGACATTGGTCGTCGAAAAATATACGGCGGCTACATAAAAGACCGTTTCACTACTGCCCATAATCACCGAGGCGCAACGCGCAATATAGCTGTCGGCGCCGTAATCTGCATAGATACTTTCAATCAGAGCTAGGCTACCGCTACCGCTCATCGGACGTATAACAATCAGCTCAGTGAGCTCGGGAGGTACCCCGATAAAATTAAAAAGCGGAGTGACAAGCTTTGTTAGCGCGGCGGCAAGCCCGCTCACTCTAAACAGCGCAACGCATACAAATATTCCCGCAATGTATGGAAAAATCGCCGCTACTAGCTTGAGCGCTTCCTTAGCGCCCTCCGCAAAGCTATCAAATACCGGTACGCGGCGAAAAGCGGCAAAAACAACTACGAGTATGATGATTACGGGCAGAATATATGCGCTCATTTGCGCTTTTTTCTAACTTCCGAAAATATTTTTACCAAAATTATTCCCACCGCGGTAGTCACTACCGTGGATATAAAAGAAGGTAGAAAAATATCGGACGGGTTCAAGCTATTCGCCGTCGCGCGCAGCGCTATTATCGTAGTCGGGAGCAGCTGAATCGAAGTAACGTTAATAATAAAAAACATAAGCATATTGTCGGTAGCTCTGTCGCTTCCGTCCTGCATTCGCTCCATAGCGAGTATTCCAAGCGGAGTTGCCGCGCCTCCCATTCCGATAAAATTGGCGGTAAAGTTCATGCTGATTATATCTTGCGTCTTTTCATTCTCACTCTTAAAAAGATATTTTGTAATCGGGCGAAAGAGCTTGGAAATATAATAACTTATTCCGCTTTTTTCCATAATCTTGAGTATCCCCATCCAAAGTGCGTAAATAGCTGTCATCTTTAATGCCAAATCCACCGCTCCACGCGTTCCTTCAAGCATTACCGACACTGCGCTTTCGGGGTTGATAAAACAAATCATGCCTATGGACAGTACCATGACTATAACAAATATAAGGTTCATATAAAAACTTATTCGGCGTCCCCTTGAAAAATACATTGTTAATAGGCGAATTATATTGTAAAATCAATTATATTCGACTGCCTTTTATGGCACAAGGAGTAATTATGAAAGCATTGGTTACAGTATTGGGTAAAGACAAGATGGGAATAATCGCAACAGTAAGCGCGCTACTTGCTAAAGAGCTAGTCAACATTGAGGATATCTCTCAGACGATAATGCAGAATAATTTTGTCCTTGTAATGCGCGTTGACCTCTCACTTTGCCCGCTCTCTTTTGACGAACTTGCCGATTTGCTGATAGATAACGGCAAGAAAATCGGCGTTACGACAACACTTAGGCGCGAAGATATATTCCATGCGATGCATAGAATATAAACAGCGCCCATAAGCACACCGATAAAAACAGGAGTGGACAAAGAGAGGTGATAAAATATTTTGAATGAATTTTCGCGATTAGATTCGTCAAAATTTTTTACTCATGGCACCGCTATGAGTGGAAAATTTAGCTGCCTAGTGCCGATGCGGATATAAGCCGAAAAGGCTCAAAATATTAACAACTCGAAAGTCCACTCCGTCTTTATAAAGAGTGGACAAAAGCGGCAATAGATTGCCAATCGGCTTCAAAAAACATTTGGGCAAGTCGGCATATGTGAATGCCGTTG
>CAYOYS010000164.1:0-2562 GCA_964408255.1 uncultured Christensenellaceae bacterium
ATTCAAAATCGTTGCATAATTATTTTTTGTTTGTTATCATATCAATATAATCCAAATAATAAGGAGAGAAAAGATGAAGAGAATAGTAAGTTTGGTTTTGATTGTTGCATTATTAGTTAGCGGAGCGATAGCACTTACCGCATGTCAAAATACTCAAGAGTTTGAAGCGCTTGATGCAACGGACCTTATGCAAGAAGATTTTGGTATTGCTATCAAAAAAGGCAATACAACCCTTATGACAGAGGTAAACAACGTAATTAATGAGTGGATTGCTAATGGTAATATGGATAAGTATATGGATTATTACGAGGCATTGGCAAGCGAGGAAGAGGGCGACACCACTCCTATTCCTACAGGGCTAAAGACAACTTGGGATTTTGGTACGGCTACAGAGACCATTACAGTATATACCGAGTCAGGTTTTGCGCCATATGAGTTTATATACAATAATGTTGTAGTAGGTTTGGATGTTGCGCTGATGAGCGAAGTCGCTGTTAATATGGGCAAAAAGATTAAGGTGGAAGATGTCGCGTTTGATAATATCCCTACTCTTGTATCCTCCGCGTCCGGCGATGCGGTGGGGGCGGCAGGCTTGACAATCAATGCTGACCGCAAAGAGATTGTGGATTTTAGCAATGTTTATACAAGTTCCACCCTTGTTATCGTATCCAAAAAGGGCAGCGGATTGGATAGCGTGGCAAAATTGGCAGGAAAAATTGTGGGTGTTCAGCAAGGAACATCAGGTGATTTGATAATATCTGCTGCAATAGAGTCAAGTGGCTTTGTGTATGAAGATGATGATGAAAATGAAATAGTAGTCAAGGCTGCGGGCGCGACAGTGAAGCAATATGCACAGTATTCACTCGTACTACAAGACCTCAAGAATGGTCGTATAGATGCGATATTAATGGACAAAATACCTGCAATGTTGTTGCTTGCATCGATGAAATAAAAGCAAAAAGACAAGAAGGAGAGATTATCTCTCCTTCTTGTACTTAACGAGCCGGGGATAAATATGATTAACACAATATCTGCTTTGACATTTTACGAACGCTTTTCAAGAGCTTTTTTGTTTCAAAATAGATACGAATTATACCTAAGAGGTATAGGCAATACCTTGCTGATTGCAATTTTTGCTGTGCTTATTGGAGTTGCAATTGGCATTGTGCTTGCTATGGTTAATTACTTGCACAAAAAGTCAGGAAAATTTAAGGTTCTTTCCAAAATTATTAATGTATACATCACAATAATAAGGGGTACTCCTGTTGTCTTGCAGTTATTTATAATGTATTTTATTATATTGGCATCAAATGATAACGGTATTTTGATAGGTGCTTTAACCTTTGGTCTTAATTCCTCAGCGTATGTCGCGGAAATAGTTAGAGCAGGCTATGAAAGCATTGATGACGGTCAAATGGAAGCAGGTCGGTCACTAGGGCTATCCACGACAAAGACCATTATTTATGTTATCACCCCTCAAGCAGTGCGCAACGCGCTACCTCCTCTTTTTAACGAGTTTATAACCCTTGTTAAAGAAACGGCAATTGTAGGGTATGTGGGGATAATGGATTTGGGCAAAGTGCCGGGATTAATACAATCTCGTACTTTTGATTACCTTTTTCCCCTTTTGATTGCAGCGTCAATGTATCTTGTCGTAGTGCTATTATTGACAGCTTGTTTGCGCGCTCTTGAAAAATATTTTTCAAAAAGTGACAGGAACAGAGGAATAAGTAATGCTAAAAATTAATAACCTTACAAAGGTGTATGGTAACTTAACGGTTTTGAATGATATTTCGGAGCAAATTGATTACAACGAAAAAGTGGTTATTGTGGGGCCGTCAGGTAGTGGAAAATCCACTTTTTTGCGTTGTTTGAATTTATTAGAGCATCCGACATCAGGGGAGATTTGGTTTGAAGACAACTTAATAACCCATAAAAAATGCAATATTAACAAAGTGCGTCAGAAAATGGGCATGGTTTTTCAGCAATTTAACCTATTTAATAATTTGACCGTGCAAAAGAACATCACGCTTGCGCCTATAAAGATAGGACTTGCCGCGCTTCGCAAAAATAAGACGCGCAATTTCTTTTATAAGATACACAATGTTTTTAGCAAAAAGAATCCCAAAGAACTTATTCCTATTGAGATAACGCGCAACCGGATTATTGCTAACGCGAACGAGCATGCGCTTAACTTGCTTAAGCGTATCGGGCTTGAGGAGAAGGCGAACGTATATCCTTCCACATTGTCGGGAGGACAAAAGCAGCGTATAGCAATCGTACGGGCGCTTGCGATGCGGCCGAAAGTTATGCTTTTTGACGAGCCGACCTCCTCGCTTGACCCCGAGATGGTCAACGAGGTGCTTGAACTTATCAAAGCGCTTGCAAAGGAGCAGATGACAATGGTAATCGTCACCCATGAGATGGGATTCGCGCGGGAAATCGCAACGCGTATACTATTTATGGACGAAGGAATAATTGTCGAACAAAACTCGCCGAAAGAATTTTTTGCGGCTCCGCAGAGTCCGAGATTAATCGATTTTTTGTCAAAGGTTCTTTAAG
>CAYOYS010000165.1:0-2524 GCA_964408255.1 uncultured Christensenellaceae bacterium
CGGCAAGCTTCCCGACCAAGGATTTTATTACTCTATAGAATAGGCAACAATTAACAGACACAAAGCGTTGGGATATATTCGGCTTAGCGCAGATAAATCGCGTAATGCGGAAGTATGCATGATATTTTAAGGTAACAGTACGCAAAAAACAACCGTATATTAAATTCTTGCGTATGTACGGCTTCAAGCATGTGGCAAACCGCGAACCGCGAACATTGCGAGCAATCAAATGCGCGCATATATAACGATGTATCAAACATTGAGTTGAAAATCGCGGAATATAACACTATAATAAACAATCGTGATAGCTGCACAATACACGGGTACAAATGCAGATAAATCGCGCAATGCGGAAGTTGCAATGATAGTGAAAATCGCGAATATATCCAACCGCGGACTAAAGACTTCTGCGAACTAGAGATTTGTGCGAATGTACTTCAACATAATAAAAAGCGGTGTCGCGGGTGTCAAATAGCGTACGCTTATGCTATAATAAAAATTATGAAAAAACATAAAAAAGTTTTACTCAATATAGCGTTGCCTTTTGCGGGGCTTATGTTGTTCGTCGCGGTATGGGCGATTGCCGCGCGGATTATGGATAAAGCACTGATTCTTCCGTCACCTCGCGAAGTTATTCGAAGCCTTGGTGAGCTACTAAAGGACTCCGCCTTTTATAAGGCGGCGGGCAACACTTTGCTTCGCTCTCTCAAAGGCTACGCGCTTGCCTTTGCGTTAGCGTTGGTATTTGCCACCGCAGCGTCTTTTTCAAAGATTTTTGAGCGCATATTTTCCCCCCTTGTAACAATCGCTCGCGCAGTTCCTACAATGTCCGTAATACTTCTTGCGTTGGTATGGCTAACCGAAAGTTCGGCGCCCGTATTCGTTGCTTTCCTCATAATATTCCCCTTGCTTTATACGGGCATGTTGGATGCGGTATCGCGCGTGGACGGGGGACTTATCGACATGAGCAAAGTGTTCAAGGTAAGACGGCGCGACATGCTCTCAAAACTGTATGTAAGAGAGACGCTACCCTCAGTTTTTACCTTGCTTCAGTCCACTTTGCCATTCAACCTCAAGCTTACGATAGCAGGAGAGGTTCTCGCCCAAACGAGCATGAGCATGGGACTGTTCATGCAACGTTCAAGCGCGTATCTCGACACGGCGTCCTTGCTTGCTTGGACACTGATTGCGATACTGCTTGGTTATATTTTGGAGCTTATCGTTCTATCTTGCCGCAAACTTACCGTGAGATGGGAGGCGAAAAATGAAAATTAAGAATCTTAGCTTTTCTTACGGCGAAAGACCGTTGCTGAACAATATCAATCTCGATATCGAGGCGAATAAGACGCTTTGCATACTCGGGGTGTCGGGGTGCGGCAAAACCACCTTTCTCAACTGTATAGGCGGACTGTTGAAGTATTCGGGTCAAATCGAGGGCTTGCCCGAAAAAATATCCTATGTCTTTCAAGAATCAAGACTCGTTCCGAGCCTTACGGTACGCGAAAACCTTGCCTACGTGCTGGGCGACATTCCAAAAATTCGACGGAATGCGTTGATAGACGGCATACTGTCCGACGTGGAGCTTATCGACTCGTCAGAAAAGTATCCCCACGCGTTAAGCGGGGGAGAGCGTTCGCGTATTTCTCTTGCGAGAGCGTTCGTATATCCGTCCTCTTTAATACTTATGGACGAGCCTTTTACCGGACTTGACATCGCGTTGAAGTCGCGTATAATCACCTTATTCAACAGCCTGCTTGCCGAGAAGCCTAAGACGGTCGTATATGTAACGCACAGCATTGACGAAGCGCTATTGCTCTCGGACAGAGTGTGCGTAATGGACGCATCGGGAGGGCTTAGCGACTGCCTTTGCATACCTCATGAAAAGCCCAAGCGCAGCATTGTCGCGCCCGAGTTGGTGACTGCCCGCAAGCGGTTGCTTGAGAGCCTTATCCGTTCTTAAGCTGTTCTATTAGCGCGTTTATACTAGCAATGCTTGTATGTGTTACTGTTTCCTTATCCGTTCTTGAGCTGTTCTATTAGCGCGCTTATACTAGCAATGCTTGTATGTAACTGTTTCCTTATCCGTTCTTAAGCTGTTCTATTAGCCCCGTCAGCCGCGCACTTTGCTCAGGGCTTAAATACGGAGCGATTTGCTCGGCGAACGAGTCAAAATCGGAGTTATTAAGCGTCCCTTCACTCTTGTTTTTGTTTACGATATTAAAAAGCTCGCTCATAAGCTCATTTTCGCTTTTGCCGCTATATTTTCCGAGTTCTTCGTATATTCTGTCCGTATCGCCGTTAGCTTGCTCACACCCGCAAGACGCGGGTTGCGCTTTGCATGTATTTTTTTCGGCGCGTTTGTTTTCATAAAAAGTTTTGAAATCCTTACCCATATTGTCACCTCGTCATTTATTTATGCAGAAGCAGCGGTTTTTGTTACTGCGCGTAGCTTACGGCAGCCAATCGACAAACTGCCTTTTGTTATTGCGCACTGCTTCTGACGGTCAATCGACAAACTGCCTTT
>CAYOYS010000166.1:0-2498 GCA_964408255.1 uncultured Christensenellaceae bacterium
TATCGGCAAGCGGGTTCCGCTGCGTATTATTACGCAAGGGTTCTGATTGACGAGATTTAACCCGAAAGATGTTTTTGCAAAGAGGTTAAGTCGCGTTTGAAATGCTCCGCTTTGAAACGCAACAAAATAAGCTGGACACGCAATATTTCGCCTCTTGCGGAATATATAATAATACTTCTTGTTGCGGAGGAATCAATTATGTTATTCGAGGGATTGTTGGCTCTATTATCCGGCGCTTTTTTCATGAGCTCATACATAGAGGAGAACGGTTTCCCAAAGCCTTTGACTAAAGTCAAAGAAATGGAATATTTCAAACTCGTTAAGCAAGGCGAAAAGGACGCAAGAAACACACTTGTTACGCACAACATGCGCCTTGTCGTCCATATCGCGAAAAAATATGTGGGGATAATGGAATCGGACGACCTTATCTCGGTCGGAGCAATCGGGCTGCTTAAAGCAATCGACACTTTTCAATACGAAAAAGGGACACAGTTCTCAACATACGCCGCAAAATGCATCGACAACGAAATTTTGATGACAATTCGCGCCAACAAAAAAAATAATGTTTGCATATCTCTTTATCAAACCATCGGAATCGATAAAGAAGGCAATGAAATAATGTTGATTGACACGCTATACAACGACGATAACGTCGCGTTGAAGGTGGAGCGCGACTGCATCAACCAAAAGCTAATGGAGATAATAAAAGAAGTACTTACCGAACGCGAATACAGCATTGTCTGCATGCGCTACGGTCTTAACGAATGCGAAATCCTTCCGCAAAGAGAGATTGCAAAAATATTCAAAATTTCACGCTCGTATATCTCACGTATCGAAAAAAAGGCGCTAAGCAAAGTCCGTGACTACATGCTTGCCAACGATTTGGATTTGAGATAAAAGTTCAAAATTCGACCAAACAGAATTTGAGCTACTGCGATAAATCAACTTCTCAAAAAATCAGTCAAAGAATCGACCTAGGATACTTTATTTTAGCGTGGAAAAAAGAAGTTCCTTACTGCTAAAAGAAAAAATTAAACTCAGATACTTAATTCGGATACTTAATTACGGTGAAAAAAAAGATATTCTTAACTGCTACAAGAAAGAAATTATCTCGAACAGTATACTAAACCTCAAAGCTTTTGCCATTAAGATAAGCTAATTGCTCGCTATTCCCCGTGTTGAACACGATTTTGTATGCGGTAAGCAGCTGCTTTTTGCAACGATAGCGGCGGTTTATGGTATCGTTGCCGTACTTGCCGTCGCCTAGAATAAAATGACCGTAATGCGCAAGCTGCGCCCTTATCTGATGCGTTTTGCCCCCCAAAAGCTTGACATCAAGTAGACTTGCGCCGTCCGAATACGAAAGAGTTTTGAAATACATCTCGACGTATTCCGCCCCTTTTGTCGGACGGTCATAAATTCTGACAACCCCTTTTTCGGAGTCTTTGGACAAATATCCCGTTAATGTTTTTTCCTTGTCTGCTACTCTCCCGTGAACACGCGCATAATAATATTTTTCAATCTTTTTATCGCGCATCGCGTCATACACCGCTCTATATACCGCTTCGCCGTAGGCAAAAATCAACAGTCCGTCGGTGTTTGTATCCAATCGGTGCGTCAAGCGCACATCGGCTCCATATTTATATTTGATAAGTCCCTCGAACGAATATTCGCCCTCGGACACAACACCTTTATTTTTGTATAAAATAAGTATGTTCCCGTCCGAATATATCTCTTTTAGCTTGATTTCGGCGGGGCGAAGATAAAGACTGACATTGTCCCCTTTTGAGATTATTGTCTCGGGTGCCGCGCTTTTGCCGTTGACACTTATGTCCTTTTTGCGAAAAAGCCGCATAAGCGCGTCATAAGAAAGCTCGGGATACAACTCGGCAAGCGCCTTAATAATACGGCGCGCTTCGCCCCGATACGACCTTGAAAAATAATTGTCATCCATTATCCCGCTTGGATAAAAGGCTCTCTATCTCGGATAAAAAAGTATCGATGTCCTTGAACTGTCTATAAACGGACGCAAATCTGACATATGCCACGTCGTCAATCTCCTTGAGTCCGTTGATAACGAGGTCGCCAATCTTGTCGCTTGATATCTCTTGTTCCCCCATATTATAGACTTTTTTCTCGATTTCGGACACGAGATTATCGATTTTTGTAATGGGCACAGGGCGCTTTTCGCAAGCCTTTACGATACCGTTGCGGATTTTGCCAATATCGAATTCTTGTCGCATGCCTCCCTTCTTGATGACATATATCGGCGTTCTTTCAACTGTCTCGTAGGTCGTATAGCGTCTTGCACAGTTCAAACATTCTCTTCTTCTGCGTATCGCCGCGCCGTCCTCGGTAAGACGGCTGTCTATAACCTTGCTGTCCAAATTCCCACAATATTTGCACTTCATAATACTACCTCGAGATTATTATACACAATATATTGTGTTTTGTAAAGGATATTGCTTTTTATCTAGTATGCATCAAAACATTGATAA
>CAYOYS010000167.1:0-2477 GCA_964408255.1 uncultured Christensenellaceae bacterium
GTTTTTGAACTTTAGACTGGTTATCGAGTTAGAGGCGGGAGCGACATACTATCTTGAGGTCGGGGCATGGGGTAGCGGCGTAACGTTTACCTTTGATATTCAAGAATACGACAATTGAGCAATTATAGCGAATTGTAACGTGGCATAAAAACAAAAATCAAACTCCCCGAAGCAATTTCGGGAAGTTTTGTATAAAGCTGTCAATTGATAATTGACATAAAAATATAGTCTGCTTAGATTTAACACATATCATGTGTTGATAAAAAGGTTGTGCAAAGCATGTAGTGATATAAGGTATGGTATTATGCAATGCACACACACAATCAACCTTACGGATTGGAATATCGTAGTGATACAGGGTATGGTATTATCCAATGCAAGTCACGAGGGTCACTATCGCCGAGACCTTTTCCGTGGTGATATAAGGTATTATTATGCAATGTCTTATGTTTGTGTTGGACATATGCTATAATGTAAATTGTATATAAAGAGGTTATACAAAGTATATAGCGTATGTAGTATATATATAGTATAAGATGTATTATTAATTCATTGCTTCCTTAAGATACAATTCAATATAGTATTTGCTTTTATTTAATAATTCGTTTGACACTGCGGAGCGCTTATGTTATTATTTTTTGTGAGCCGCTTGGAAAGGGTATCAAGAGATTTTATCCACCCCGACAGCGAGACTGGAGAGAGGAGGTAGCGGAAATGTATGCGATAATTGTTACGGGCGGCAAGCAGTACAAGGTCGAGAAGGACACAATCCTTCGCGTGGAAAAGCTTAAGGCGAACGCGGGTGACACGGTGAAATTCGACGTTTTGTTAGTAAGCGACGGCAACGAAATCTTTACCGGAAGCGATGTTGCGAACGCATATGCCGAAGCAGAGGTGCTCGGCGACGGCAAGGGCAGCAAGATAATAGTCTATAAGTATAAAGCCAAGAAGAACGTACGCAAAAAGCAAGGTCACAGACAGCCTTTTACAGCGGTTAAGATTACGGCGATAGCGAAGTAATGACTAGAATAGTTTTCACAAAGAGCAAGGGGCAAATTGTCAGCGTAGAATGTTCGGGGCATACCGGATGCGCGGCTAAGGGTGAGGACATAGTTTGCGCCGCGCTTAGCTCGATTGTCCAGACTGCGGTACTTGGGGTATTAGGTGTGGCTAAGGTCAATGCGGACTACACAACCGATGCGGACAAAGGCGAACTCAGCCTAAGGATTCCTGAGAATATCACCGCCAAACAAAGCGAGGCGGTTGCGATAATCCTCAATACCTTGCTCCTTGGAGCGGCAGACTTGCATGAAGGCTTTTCGGATTTTATAGAATTGGAGGTAAGATAATATGTTTATTAATATACAATTATTCGCGCACAAGAAAGGCGTGGGAAGTTCGAGGAACGGCAGAGACAGCGCCTCGCAACGATTGGGAGTAAAAAGGTCGGACGGTCAATTCGTGCTCGCCGGCAATATTCTTGTAAGACAAAGGGGCACTAAGTTGCATCCGGGCGACAATGTAGGACGCGGCAAGGACGACACGTTGTTTGCGCTGATTGACGGCATAGTGCGCTTTGAGCGCAAGGACAAGACCGCAAAGAAGGTCAGCGTCTATGCGGAATAAGCGACCAACATAAGATTTTAGCCGTCGGAGCTTCCGACGGCTTTTTTGCGTTGCTTATTTATTTTGCAAAAGTATTAAGCGAGTGCGATACAATATGGTATAATATCAATATGCCACACAAACATAGTTGCTGCGGCTAGGGGAGAGGATATATGAAAAAAATTAAAATTTTAATAGTGGGAATGTTGATTGCGGTTTGCGCTTTTTGCGTTACCGCGTGTGATTTTGATTTTGGCTCTTTGCTTAAAGATATAATAACCAACAATGTATTCCCGTATTCGGAGGACGGATTCCGCGAAATAGGAATTAATTTTCCCATTGAAAATGGTGATGTGATTGAGAATATCGAATCGGATATCGACCTTACGTCCATTGTTCCTGATATCGATAGCGTCGCTTATAGCTGGGATATTACGGTGTCGACAGACGGAGCAAATAATAATTTCAGCCTAAAATATTATAGGGATACAAGCGGCGAGGTCTATTATGATAAGTTCGTATACCAAACGGATTCGGCAAGACAAGTTATATTGCGTATCGGAGAGCAAAGATACTATATAGATGAGGATTCTAAGGCTGTTTTTTCCACTACGACCGACTTGTTTGCGGCGATGGAGTCTGCTTGCGTTTATGCGGGAAGATACGGCATAATCGATTTGCAGGACGAGGAAGGACAGCCTAATTGGCTTTTTGTTGCAAAGGACGAGGAAGCATCCGTAGTCAATAGCGAGGATGAGACGGTTGACGCAATACATTTTCAATATAATTCGATTGAAGCGCCCTTGTCCGATACCGACGTTACTATGGATGTGTTTTTTGCAAAAATGCTTATTCCTTATATAATACGAATC
>CAYOYS010000168.1:0-2456 GCA_964408255.1 uncultured Christensenellaceae bacterium
TAATCGATATTGTCTTAATTTTTATCGGAGTTATCTGAATCGTTATTGATTTTTTTTATATCGCTATCCGAAACGGGAGCATCTTTTGATTCTATCTCTTTAGTAACTGTCGGCTTGTCGAATACTTTTACTCCGCTTATGCTCATTATGTATTCCTCAAAGGTCATTTTTGGAGCGTCTGCGTCAAGCTTGGAGAGATAGCGTTTATACAACGCGCGATTGATTAAGTTAGCGGCGATGCGAATCAGCTTAAGCAGTATAAATAACACAATTACGGACAGCAAAATTGCGCCGATTAGCTTTGCGCCGACCAATATACCGTCATATGTATTTTGCGATGCTGCAAAAAATACTTCAATCATAACGCAATTTTATCGAATTTCGATAAAAATGTCAATCTTAAAGAATAATGTGGTGGGTTTTATCTAAGCAAAGCATTTTTGTGGTATAATCGGTATATGAGTTTTTTGCCCGTAAAACAAAGCGAATTGAACTGCCGCGCCGACTTTGTGCTGATTTCGGCGGATGCGTATGTCGACGCTCCCTCTTTCGGTCATGCGATAATATCAAGACTAGTAGAAAGTAAGGGGTTTTCGATAGGCATAATCGCACAACCCGTGACCGATTCGGATTACACGGAGTTCGACGCGCCGCGCCATGCGTTTTTGGTAAGCGGGGGAGTCGTTGACAGCATGGTCAACAATTACACAGTTGCGAAGCGGCGGCGCGCAACTGATTGTTACAGCGAGGCTGGCAGTACGGGAAAGCGCCCCGACCGCGCGGTAACCGTATATTGCCAAGCGCTAAAGCGGCTGTATCCTGATACTCCTATTATTGTAGGAGGTATCGAAGCGAGTCTTAGACGGTTTGCCCACTACGACTATTGGAGCGATACCGTAATGCCCTCGATACTTCTTGACAGCGGGGCAGACCTTTTGATATACGGCATGGGGGAGCGACCGCTTAGCGAAATGCTCGCATTGATATCAAAGGGTGCAAAAGCGGAAAATATCCGTGATATACGCGGAACGGCATATGTTTCAACATTCGAAAAACTTTCTCAAAAGAAAAAAGACGCGGCAAAGACGGGCGGCATACTCTTTATGCCCCCATTTGATGAGGTGGCGTTGGATAAGCTGTCCTATATTAAAGCATTCAATATTCAGCGCAACAATTCGGACCCATACTCAGCAAAACCTATCGCGCAAAAGCATGGCGACACCTATGTAATCGCTAATCCGCCGCAATATCCGCTTTTGGAAGCGGAAATGGACGCAGTATACGAGTTGGCTTACATGCGACGACCGCACCCGATGTATACGCTTGGAGTACCGGCGATTGAGGAAGTCAAATTCAGTCTTGTATCCTCTCGCGGCTGTTTTGGCGACTGCTCGTACTGCGCGTTGAGCTATCATCAAGGCAGATTAATTGAAAAACGCAGCAAGGAATCAATAATCGAGGAAGCGAAGAGCTTTATTGCCGACAAGGACTTTAAGGGATACATTCACGATGTGGGCGGACCTACCGCGAACTTTAGGAACCCAAGCTGTGCAAAACAAGCAACACATGGCGCATGTGCGAACAAAGAATGTATCGGCTATTCGCCATGCAAAAACCTTGTCGCAAGCCACAGTGAGTACCTTGATTTGTTACGTCAGTTAAGGAAGATTGAGGGCGTCAAAAAGGTATTCATAAGAAGCGGGGTAAGATACGACTATGCGCTACTCGACAAGAGCGGAGAATTTTTGCACGAATTAATAAAACACCATATAAGCGGTCAATTAAAGGTTGCGCCCGAGCATAGTGAGAATAGTGTTCTCAAGCTTATGAATAAAGCGCCGTTCGAAAAATATCTCGAATTTAAGACACGGTTCGATACAATCAATATGCGACTCAACAAAAAGCAGTATCTTGTCCCTTATTTTATCTCCTCACACCCGGGCTGTACCCTCAATGACGCTGTGCGTCTTGCAGAATACTTACATTCGATATCATATATGCCCAAGCAGGTACAAGACTTTTATCCCACACCCTCGACAAAGTCAACATGCATGTATTATACCGGCATTAACCCCGATACATTGGAAGAAATCTATGTTCCGCGAACTGTTAGGGAGAAGCGAATGCAGCGCGCGCTATTGCAATACCGCAAGAAGGAAAATTACAACATAGTTAAGGAAGCGTTGCTTGAAGCAGGGCGCGCCGACCTTATCGGACTTGGAAAAAATTGTTTAATAAAAAGCAAATAAAGAAGAATGTCACCCTGATTTATCTTAATTCAAATATTATAAATTAGGTAATTGGAACAATAGCCACGAGGCTTATTTAACAATGTCATAATTAAGTAATTAAAACATATTTCCATATTAAGTAATTAAAACATATTTCATTACAGATTCAGCATTTTTATAATTAAAAAGATACAATCTCATATAAATATACGACTCAGTAAACAC
>CAYOYS010000169.1:0-2420 GCA_964408255.1 uncultured Christensenellaceae bacterium
GGCGATATGGTATCTCTTGCCGAGATACGCGGCGAATATGTGATAGACAAGATTATGCCGCGCCGCAATGAGCTTGTGCGCCCGCCCGTTGCCAATATCGATATGTTGGTAATAGTTGTCGCACCCCTTCCCGCGACTGATTGGACGCTTGTCGATAAGTTGCTTATTTTTGCCGCCGAATACCGAATTACTCCCGTTTTATGTTATAATAAGATAGACCTTACCAAGGCGGAGCTTGACTATGCGCAAAGCGTCTATGGCAATTTGACGGAGATTGTAGCGGTGTCCGCTTTGACCGGCGAGGGCTTTGACGAGCTAAAAGACAAACTTTCGGGTGTGGCATGCTTTGCGGGGCAATCGGCGGTCGGCAAGTCTTCGCTGCTCAACCTTTTTGGCGAAAAACAGGAGATTGGGGATATGTCGCGGATAGAGCGCGGCAAAAACACCACCCGACATGTTCAGATATTTAGCGTCGAAGAAGGGCTGATGATAGTCGACACCTGCGGATTTTCGTTGCTCGACCTTGAGGGCATAAAGCCCGAGGAAATCATGCTGTATTACCCCGACTTCCTCGCGCTTCCGAAATGCCGCTACAATATGTGTACGCACATAGCGGAGCCCGACTGCCGTGTTAAAGCCGCAGTCGAAGCGAGGATTATCGATAACGGAAGATACGAGCGTTATGTCGCTATATATAACGAAGTTTTGGAAAGGAGAAAAACGCAATGATAAAGATTGCACCCTCTATTTTATCGGGCGACTTCGCCAATATGGGCAAAGCTGTCAAAGACGCCGAAGCATGGGGCGCGGACTACATACATTTTGACGTTATGGACGGCTGTTTTGTGCCGAATATAACTTTTGGTCCTCCTATGCTTAGAGCAATCAGACAGCACACGTCGCTCCCTATCGATGCGCACCTTATGATAATTGAGCCCGAAAGGTTCGTCGAGGAGTTTTGCGATGCGGGCGCAGATATCGTAACCTTTCACCCCGAAGCGAGCCGTTGCCCCGCCGAGGCGCTCCGAATGATTAAGGCGAAAGGGAAAAAGTGCGGGCTTGTCTTAAATCCCGACAAGGGCGCTGAGCTTGTCGCGCCATATCTCGATATCGTGGATATGATACTTTTGATGAGTGTTTTTCCGGGCTTTGGGGGTCAAGAATTCATTGCGGACGTGCTTGATAAGATTGGCGAGGTAAGAGCGCTTATTGCGAGAAGCGGAAGAGATATAGAGCTTGAAATAGACGGCGGAATCACCGTCGAGAACGCCGCCAAGACAGTAGCGCGCGGCGTAACCGTGCTGGTTGCGGGTAGCGCGATTTACAAATCACAAGACCCGCGGGATACCATAAGGAGGTTGAGAGGATGAAGACGGCTGCAATAATTCTTAATTCGGATTTTAACAGAGAAATCATGGGCGAAACGGTGATTTGCGCGGACGGCGGATACAACTATGCCAAGGCGAAAGGCATTAAGGCTGATTATGTTGTCGGCGACCTCGATTCGGCAAAGGACATCGCGCCTGAGGTCAAGATTGTGAAATTCAATAAGGTCAAGGACAGTACGGACGGCGAACTCGCAATCCGCTACGCGATAAGCGCGGGCTATAAGGTCTTGAATCTTTACGGCGCGGACGGCGGACGGCTCGACCATGTAATTTATAATATCCATTTGATGGCGATAGCCGCAAGACTCGGCGCAAAATGCGTAATCCGCGCAGACCGATACGACGTTTATTATGTCAATTCCACCTTTGAACTCGATGTTAAAGCGGGCGACATCATCTCGATAGTACCTTTTTCTTCCGACGTGCATATACTGAGTACAGAAGGCTTGGAATACGATATCAATGACAAGGATATGAGCAAGTTCACTACAATCGGAGTGTCGAATATCGCGGTGTCGGACAAGATTAAGGTTGTGGTGACAAGAGGCGACGTCAATATATTCAGAGTATTTCGCTGAGGCGCTTCCGAATCCGTGTCCTTAAAGAAACTGTCCGCGCCATGTGATTTGAAAAAGCGTAATAATATTGACGAAAGAGAACAAGAATAGGACGAAAATTGGTATTAGAGTGTAAAATCGATAAGGATACGCCGCCTATTAGGCGTTTTTGGCAAGGAGGTTAGATTTGAGAATATATTGCGTCAACCCGCCCGCGTTTATAAAAGGTATACTGAGATTGTTCGCGCGTAAAAAACATAAGCGCGCTTGCTAACGGTAAATTTGTACTTACAAGTATAATATTATACAAGTTTAACATGCCCCGCAAGTTTTTGGCGGGGCATGTTGAATTTTGATATCAATATTCAAAAACAAAAGGATATATTCAAAAACAAAATGATATATTCAAAAACAAAAGGATATATTCAAAACCGAGGGATATATTCAAAAGAGTATATTCGAATCGAAAAGCAAA
>CAYOYS010000170.1:0-2395 GCA_964408255.1 uncultured Christensenellaceae bacterium
GTGGTGCAGAACTGCCAAATAAAAAGACCGACGGTGCAAGTTGTTGCGGCATGGAGTCGTCGGATAAAAAGGTTAAAGACAGCGTAGCAAGCTGTTGCAGTACGGAATCGTCGGATAAAAAGGTTAAGGATTCGGGCTATATCAGTTGTTGCGGAGGTACACCGCCTATTAAAAAGATTGAGGGTGCAAGTTGTGCAAGCTGTTGTGGGGGTGCGGGAACATCAAGCGAGGAGCAAGGCAAAAAGAGGATAAGCAAAAAGATAGCCATTCTTGCGGTCGCCTTTGCGTCTCTTGTCTTAGGGTTTTTTAATTGGCACAATATTGGGTTTATGCCTTTTTATTATGTCAATCCCGCATGGGTAGCCGTGGTGCTTTGCGGCGTTCCTATATTCAATAACGCAATACGGGCATTATCAAGGAAAAAAATCACCGCGGCAGTCTTGATTAGCACGGCTATTCTTGCTTCAATAGCGCTTGAAATTATCAGCCTTGTTACCCATTCACATTCGGAACACGCACACAGCTATGTATTCGCCGCGGGCGAGGTCGCCTTTCTTATGGCAATCGGCGCAATTATCGAGGATGCGACGGTACGAAAGACACGCTCGGGAATCGAGAGGCTAGTCGCGCTGATTCCCAAAGAAGCGTATGTTAAGACGGATAGCGGCTTGGAAAAACGGGCGCTCAAAGACATCGGCATTGGGGATATCGTGGTCGCAAAAGCGGGCGAGATGATTGCGGTTGACGGAGTAATCGCAAGCGGCGCAAGCGCGGTGGACCAATCCTCGGTAACGGGCGAATACCTTCCTGTCGATAAGGGAGAGGGCGACGCGGTATACGGAGGTACGTTCAACAGCACAGGCGCGCTTGAGATACGAGTTACAAAGCTGCTTAAGGATATGACGGTCGCAAAGATGGCGGAGCTTGTCGAGGAAGCGGAGGGCAGAAAGGCGCCTATATCCCGTGTCGCGGATAAATGGGCTTCTGTAATCGTGCCTTTTGCCATACTGCTTGCCGTCTTAGTCGGCATAATTGCGGCGTTCGCCTTTAGGCTCTCATTTAACGCCGCCTTGATAAGAGCGGTTACCGTCCTTGTCGTGTTCTGTCCGTGCGCGCTTGCCTTAGCTACGCCGACGGCGATTGCGGCGGGCATCGGCAACGCCGCGAAAAACGGGGTATTGATTAAGAGCGGTCAAGCAATCGAGGCATTGAGCCGTGCGGATACCTTATGTTTTGACAAGACAGGAACGCTGACAACGGGAGAGATAATGTTATCGGGGATTAAGACTGCAGAAGGTACGGATACCGAGCGTTTCGTTACGTTAATGGCGGGTATCGAGGCATATTCTGAGCATCCGATAGCAAAGGCGGTCGTAAAGTATGCCGCGGGACGGACGCTGCCCGTACCTGACGATGTCAAGACTGTTGCGGGCGTTGGTATCGAAGCGAGAGCGGAGGGCAAGGCGGTGGGGCTTTATAACTATGGATACGCGCTCGGGCAAGGACATTTTGACGCGGACTTAGACGACTTTGCCCAAGCGGAGCTTGAGCAGGGCAAGACGGTAATCGCGGGAGTGGTAGACGGCAAACTTGCGGCGGCGGTGTCCTTTTCGGATACTTTGCGCGATAACGCGACGGATATAATAAAAGATATTGGCAAAAGGGGCTACGAGATAGTAATGTTGACGGGCGATAACGGACAAAGCGCGGCGTATGTCGCGGACAAAGCCGGAATAAATAATGTAAAACATTCTTTGCTGCCCGAGGACAAGCAACGCGAAATCGCCAAGCTTCAATCGCAAGGCAAAAAGGTATGTATGCTCGGCGACGGTGTCAACGATGCGCCCTCGCTTAAAAGCGCGGACTGCGGAATCGCAATGGGGGCTTTGGGCAGCGATATCGCGCTCGATACTGCGGATATGGCTATACTCAACAGCGATATGGCAAAGGTTCGCGATACGCTTGCGCTCTCAAAGCGGGTGCTTGCTACAATAAAGCGCAACATAATTATCGCGATGAGCATCAATTTGTTGGCGGTCACGCTTTCGGCGTTCGGGATTCTAACTCCGGCTACCGGCGCGCTTGTACACAACTTTACCTCTATACTTGTAGTTTTGAGTTCGGCGCTGCTCTTAAGACGAAAGACTGCCGAGCGGACAAAGTTGGAGCAACATTAATAACAACTTAAGCATACAATTTACTTGCCTAGCAAACATCAACAACGGCATTTAATAGTAATACAATATGCTAATTTAGTATTTGCAATAGTAATACAATATGCTAATTTAGTATTTGCAATAGTAATACAATGTGTCGATTCCGATATTTGCAAGAATAATATCAAGAATAATATGGCATTGTTGCTTTATTTGTTAACGATAATACGATGTGCCTC
>CAYOYS010000171.1:0-2072 GCA_964408255.1 uncultured Christensenellaceae bacterium
GTATTCCGATTAACAAAACCGATATGCTTATGGTTTTCCGATTAGCAAAACCGATATGCTTATGATTTTCCGATTAACAAAACCGATACGCTTATGATTTTCCGATTAACAAAACCGATATGCTTATGATTTTAGACGACTTAACAATATATTTTTTAAGTTATTATCTAACACTTGGCAACCAAAGGAATGAATTTTACTAGTTTTGTATGCGCAGTACGCAATATTTATACCGAATGTTGCAGGCTTTTATTGGCAGCGCGACAAAATTTTATCATGCTAATATTACAGTTGTATAGACGACTTGGGCAAAATCCATATAACCTGATTTTCACGGTATTTATAGCTAGCTTAGTATAATCCATATACCGGTTTTACAGTTTTTTATTGCTAGCTTAGCAAAACGCAACTGCCGTTTTGTAGAATTAATCGGTCAAAAATGTCAAAAAACGGTAATATTGTCCTCTCTTTATGGTATAATATATAAAAAATAATGGTAGGAGAATTATTATGAATCCATTATATAAGGCGTTTTGCCGCGCATATCAGGCAGCATTTTATCTCGTTTCGTTCGTATTGCCATGGAGAGAGCCCGAGGCAATAAGAGGGGCGGGCAGCTTAAAACAACTTCCCGCAATAATAAAATCCAAAGGCTTCAAAACCCCTTTAATCGTGACGGATTCCGTGCTAATGCAATTAGGGCTTGTACAACCTCTGCTCGACGGGCTAAAGCGGGAGGGGTTGGAGTCGGTAGTATACGACAAAACAATCCCCAATCCGACAATAGACAATATCGAAGAGGCGCTCACGCTTTACAACGACTGCAAATGCGACTGCTTAATAGCTTTTGGGGGCGGCTCTCCTATGGACTGCGCAAAAGGCGTTGGCGCACGTGTCTCAAGACCAAACAAGCCAATCCCCAAGATGAAAGGGGTGCTGAAAGTGCTAAAGCGCATACCGCCGATGTTCGCAATCCCGACCACCTCGGGTACGGGTAGCGAAGCAACTCTTGCCGCCGTTATCAGCAACAGCGAGACGCACGAGAAGTATCCTATCAACGACCACGCGCTGATACCGCAGTATGCGGTGTTCGACCCCGAACTGACAATTAACCTGCCCCGTCCGATAACCTCGACTACCGGAGTTGATGCGTTGACGCATGCCGTAGAGGCGTACATTGGCAGAAGCAATACCCCGTCTACCAAAAGAAAAGCCATTGAAGCGGTAAAGCTTGTGTTCAAATATCTCAAAAGAGCGTACGACGACGGCACGGATATTGAGGCGCGCGAAAGAATGCAACACGCGTCCTTCCTTGCGGGAATGGCGTTCACAAGAGCATATGTCGGATATGTCCACGCAGTCGCGCATAGCCTTGGCGGCTTTTACGGAGTGCCGCACGGACTTGCGAACGCGGTCATTCTTCCGTATGTGCTTGAGATGTATGGCACGTCCGTTTACAAAAAGCTTGCCGAACTTGCGGATTATGTGAGGATTGGCAAAAACGGCGATAGCGTAGAGGTAAAAGCCAAAGGCTTTATACAAGCTATCAAAGAACTTAACCTATCCATGCAGATTCCCACAAAAATTGAGGGCAAATGGAGCATAAAAGACGAGGATATTCCGATTATGGCAAAGCGCGCACTTCAAGAAGCCAATCCGCTCTACCCCGTGCCGCGTATAATGGGCTACGAGGAGATATATTCGATATACAAGAAAGTTCAAGGATAATTTTAGGCGAGCGCAATTTATTATTCTTATATGACAAATCCACCCTTTAGGGCTGTAAGCCCCGAGCGTAAGCGAGCAAAGGGGGCTCGATTGCCGATAAGCAAAGCGTTCGGGAATGGGGGTTTTGACTCTCCAACGAAACAACCCGAGCAAAAACCCAAGAGGAATACCCGAATAAAAGAACCCGAAAACGGGTACGCAAGTAGCCGTTGAGGGAAAGGAGCAACGGAGCGAAAAGGAGATGTTTCGTCACGCTTGACGGAACGAGCAAAAGCGACTGTTGCGACGCGGGGGCTCGATTGCCGATAAGCAAAGCGTTCGGGAATGGGGGTTTTGACTCTCCA
>CAYOYS010000171.1:2172-2288 GCA_964408255.1 uncultured Christensenellaceae bacterium
ACGAACCGACCCGAAAATAAAAGATTGTAGCTTAAATAATATCAATTCAAAATGGATAAAGAAAGGCTACAAAAACCCCCATTATTTATCGTAAAATACGATAAATAATCAAGCCC
>CAYOYS010000172.1:0-2269 GCA_964408255.1 uncultured Christensenellaceae bacterium
ATAATAAGCTTTTGATGAAAACTAAAAGGAGCGGACAATAAAGAGTCGGAAAATATTTTGAGTGGATTTTTGAGATTAGATTCGTCAAGGTATGGCGTTTATACTAGCAATGCTTGTATGTAACTGTTTCTCGTAGTGGCGAGAACGACTCTAAAGAGTCGACAGTATTTCACTCGTAGCAATGCTATGTTGCGAGAAATAAGGAGCGGCAATAGAGAGTTGATAAAATATTTTGAGTGAGTTTTTGAGATTAGATTCGTCAAAATTTTTTACTCATAGCAGCGCTATGTTGTGAAAAATTTTGACGGATATGAGCCGAAAAGACACCAAAATATTAACAACTCGAAATTGTCCGCTCCGAAATAAGAATCAGCGAGCTTTATCGAGCCGTATCAGCGCGCTTTTTGCGGCGTTTTGACGCGCGTCCTTTTTTCTGCCCGCTTCGCCGCGACCGTATTCTTTACCCTCAAGCAACACGGTTGCATAAAAGCGCTTTTTATGTGAAGGTCCGCCCTCGCTTGTGTCAAAAAGTAACTCCAAGCCGTTTTTTGCCGCATATTCATACAATATTGAAGTATAATCCTCTTGATTTTCGGTTATTTTTGGCACGGCGGTATTTTGCACGAGGCGGCGCGCCGCTTCCATTCCGCCGTCCAAATAAATTGCCGCGACTATCGCCTCGTAGATATCAGAGCGCATCTTTTCGCTCATCGCGGTCTGCGCCCCCCCTATCAACGCGTAGTCGTCGAGTCCAAGCTCCAAAACAAGCTTGGAAAGCGCGGTCTTTGAGACCACCGCGGCGCGCATTCGGGTCAAATCACCCTCGCTTTTGTCGGGGTACACCGAATAAAGGTGTTCGGCGACTAAGAAGTCGAGTATGCTATCCCCCAAAAACTCAAGCTTTTGGTAGTTTTGGTTAAGCGCGCTGAAATAAGACGGATGCGTGAGCGCACGGGAAAGAAGCTCTTTATTCCGAAAGGTATAACCGATAATTTCTTGTACCTTATTAATCTTCATCGCCCAAATAATGTCCAACATGCGCCGAAAGTTTGGCAATCACTCCGCTTTCCGCCATTTTTTTTGCTTGCAAAACGGACGCCGCAATCGACTTTGCCTTAGTGCTGCCGTGCGTCTTTACAAGCGGCTTAACTACACCCAAAAACGCCGCGCCGCCGTGTTCGGTATAATCCATACTCTTTTTCAAGCCGAAGAGCGACTTTTTCATAAGCAACGCGCCGAGCTTTGCTCTAAAGCTCTTTTTTATCTCGTCTTTGAGTGCGGAAAAGACCATATTCGCGGTGCCCTCCGCGCTCTTTAACGCAATATTGCCGTTGAAGCCGTCCGAAACAATCACATCGTAATCACCGGACAAGATATCTCTTGCCTCGATATTGCCCTTGAAGTTGATATCCGTTTTCTTCAAAGCCTTATTCGCCGCTAGTATAAGTTCGTTGCCCTTTTCGTCCTCCGCGCCGTTAGACAGTAGCCCGACACGCGGATTTTCGATACCGTATACCGCTTGCATATACCCTACGCCCATTACCGCGAATTGAACAAGATGCTCGACCTTGCAGTCAACGTTTGCGCCACAGTCGATAAGGATTGCGCCCTTTCCCGTTTGCGTCGGAAGTATGGGGGCGAGCGCGGGTCTTTTGACGCCCGGAAGTCTGCCCAATAGGAATATGCCCCCGGCAAGCACTGCGCCCGTCGAGCCCGCCGATACAAAGCCCGCGACATCGGGCTCTTTTAGGATTTCGAGAGCGCGGACAAGCGAAGAATTCTTTTTGCGTCTTATCGCTATGGTAGGCGTCTCGTCGCAGCCTATCACCTCTTGCGCATCGACGACAATAAGTCGTTCCGAGCCCCCTAATCCCGCAATGATACCCTTAAGCTCTTGTTCGCGACCGGTGATTATTATAGTAAGGCTGTTATCCAGCCTCAACGCCTCTATTGCGCCCTTGACAATTTCGTACGGCGCGTTGTCGCCGCCGTATCCGTCCACTACGATTTTCATTAGACCTCCTTGCCGATTGCATTCTGTGACATAACTTAAGCGCATGCGAACGCTGTCTTTATGCCTTTGAACTGTCACTTGCGAACCTTAATCAACAGCGCGGCATAAATGCTTAACTGATTGTTTTGCACTAAAGCCGATTGCCGATTGCGTTCTTAAACAAAATGCCTTAGCGAATGCAATGTTGTCCTTACGCTTTTGCTACTGTCGCTTACTGCCTTAATCAACAGCCGCGACATAAATGCCGAATTGTTT
>CAYOYS010000173.1:0-2233 GCA_964408255.1 uncultured Christensenellaceae bacterium
CTCTTGACTTTAATGCTATAATAAGGTGGGAGGGTGTGGCTATGAAAACAGCAATAACAATATTGTTGGTTTTGGCAATCATAGTGTCAATCAACGGGTTGCTAAGTTATATTAGTCTTAGGGACGCGGATGCCTCTGCTCGTCTTAATCTTAACGTTATCGACACCCAGACCGTTATGCGCACTGCGACCGGCAACATTGCGGGCGAGGGCGGCAACAATTCTCCCTTTTCGCTCTATCCGCTTAATCTTAAAGATATTGAATGTTTATATGCGGTATACAAACCCGATACTTTTCCGATATCGCAAACCACATTGCTCGAAAAGCAGTTCAATAATTTTTCATACGAGGTTATGGGAAGATTGGCAGCATGTTACGGCACTTTGTATTATTACCTCGAAAAGCAAGCCGCCGTTCCCGATTATCTGCAAGATAATGATTATCTTAAGAACATCGCCTCGACTCTGCTTAGCGAATACATGAATTATAAGACAGTGCATAACATTATGTATGCTGCGTACACCAATCTTGGCGAAAATTATGAGGGCTGGCTTTGGGCAGAATTCTTTGAGCGGAAAGATTACAATACTTGGTGGGAATTCAATGGCTCCAACGCAATGGCTTTTATACAGAATTCGGCGGGCGAGGCGGACGAGGTCAATAGTCTGTACTGCGCGGTGCTCGAATGTAATCTATACGAGGTAATGCTCAAGGAGCGTATAACCGAATATCCTTCAACGCGGGAAGCGCTTGTGTCGCGCATTGCGTCGCTTCGCTCGCGCTATATGCAGACAACAGAGTATCTTGGCTTTAGCGAGAACGACGCCGAATTAATTGCGGATTATATCCTTAAGCACATCATTGGCATCTCGAACAAAAACGGACTCGCGGTATTCAACCTTATAAAAAGCGTGGTATTCGCGCAGATGAGCGAGGCGGTGAGCGTAAAGCGTGACTCACAGCTTTTAGGTAAGGGCTTTGCGGTAAAGAGCCTGTTGTCTTTCCTCGAGGTTATGCCGACCGATACCATAAATACGCAATTCAAAATCGACGGCGTGTCGCACACCCTCAAATTTTTGATAATCAATTCCAAACTTACAAGAAACTTCAATGCATTGCCGATATTCTCATATTACAAATACGACATATATGTCGTGGATAAAGAAGAGATGAATATTCCGCTTATTGGAGAAAAATATTATTATAACAAATGGTTCTATATCTCGCCCGCGTTCAAGGTCGCGCCGTTAACGGTCGCGGATATCGAGAATTATGTCTTAGGGGAACTTGCTCCCGTTAATGACTGTATAATACTCATTCCGAAGCAAAGCATTTTTAGAATGTACGCCGACAAGCTATAACGCTGAGATTTGGCAAGGGCAATTTCGAAAAGCAATGAGCCTGATTCGCTTGTAATCGAAACAAAAAGTGGCAAGTGCTATCAGTTGTTGTTAAAGGCGATAGAATAGTTCACAATTTATCTAAAATACTTAAGAATATTATTCCGTTCTGCCGACGAGATAGTCGAGAGAGCAGTCAAAGTATTGCGCAAGGACTATAAGGTTTTCCGGAGTGGGCAATCTTAAATTATATCGCCAATCGTGTAGCCTTGTTCTTGATATTTTTGTTTCTTTCATAACGCGATACTCTGTTATTCCTCTTTGCTCATACAAGCGGATAAGTCTATCACCGAAAGGAGGACACGGCAAAAAGCGAATAGGATAGGATTCGTATTCTAACCCGAAAAGAAAATCAAGAGAGCAAGAAAAATAATCTGCAATCTTAAGTAAATTAACAGTTTGCAAAAGCCCTTCGCCGCGAAGGCATCTATATATCAACGAAGCCTCGATGTTAAGAGCCGAGGAAAGTTCGTTAACTGTTTTTTGATTATCGAACATTAATTCTTTAAGTCGTTCGACAATTATCGGCAAATTAATCATATTATAACTCCTTATCTGGAGTTTATTATGCCCCACATATAACAAAAAGACTTGCAAGTGCTAATCGTGGGGCGTATAATGTAACTATCAGTTATAAGGAGTTCAATATGAAAAATGAATTGTTGTATACAATCGGCGAAGTGTTAATGATGGAGATTGATGAGATTGAAAATGTATTTTATCCGAAAAGTAATGAGCCCGATTCGCTTGTAATCGAAACAAAAAGTGGCAAGCGCTATCAGTTGATATTAAAGACGATAGAATAGTTCACAATTTATCTAAAATACTTAAGA
>CAYOYS010000174.1:0-2228 GCA_964408255.1 uncultured Christensenellaceae bacterium
GACAAGTCCTCAAATATACTTTTCCGATACGTCGTCCTTGCTTGTTAATGTTAGTGCCTTTTATTTTGGCAAGCTCAAATGTACTCTTTCAGCGCCATGTATTCCTTGACGAGCGACTCAAAGGACGCGGCGCAGTTCGCGGGACTTGGCGAGGGAAGCATGCGGCTTATGTTGCCCGTTAGCTTTCGATAAAGCTTTGTCGCCGTGCGTCCGGTAGTGAATACCGCCCTTATTGCGCTCGTAGCAAAAATTTGAGCAAAGTCGTTCGGCAGCGGGTTTTTTATCGAGGCATCAGAGGCGCCTATTATCTCACAGCTTGCGACTACATCCCACATCGCTATATTGTGTCTTAGAAGCATTGCGCGCTTTTCCTCGACCGTCACCGGCAGCGCTTCGGAAAATACCGCAGATAATAGCTTCCACATTCTGTTTTGAGGATGCGCGTAAAAAAATCTTTGTTCGCGCGATTTCGGCGAAGGGAAAGAGCCTAAGATAAGCACCTTTGAGTCCCTGTCGAACACGGGTAAAATGTTGTGGTATACTCTTATGCGTTCATCATTCATTCGCTTGCAAATCCCCAAGAATGTATTCAGGAAAACATATCCCTTTGTACATTTAGTCTTATTATTGTAACACGAATTCGGCAATTATGCACTAAGTGCGCTTAACTAAAAATCAATCTTACTGTTTCGAATAACTCTGTATCGGGATATTGCTAAAAGGCGGAAACAGATTTTGAACAAAGGTTGACTTATGCGCGCAATTATCCCTTGCTTCCTTAACTTCCCTATGATATACTTTATAAAACCCTCGAGGGAAACGATATGAAATCTCTAAAAGAATTATATAGAATAGGCAGAGGCCCGTCAAGCTCCCACACAATGGCGCCCGAAAGCGCGGCAAAGCTTTTTTGTGCCGAATACCCCGAGGCGGATAGCTTTAAGGCGGTACTTTTCGGCTCGCTTGCCAAGACAGGCATCGGACACGGCACGGATTCGGTACTTAAAAAGACCTTTGTGCTGCCCGCCGAAGTGGTTTTTGACGGCGAGACAAACGACATCCCCCACCCTAACACCTTTGACCTTTACGCATATAAAAACGGCGAAGAAATCGGGTTTTGGAGAGTATACAGCGTGGGAGGCGGGGCAATCTACGTCGAAGGACATAAAAATATTGCCTCAGAAGATGTCTATCAGTTGAATTCTTTTAAGGCAATCAAGAAACTGTGCGACAAAGAGGATATCCGTATTCCTGACTATGTGGAAAGGGCGGAAGGCACAGAGATATGGCACTTCCTTATGGATATTTGGCACCAAATGAAGACGAGTATCAAAGAGGGCTTGACCGCGTCGGGCACGATTTCGGGCGGACTCAATATTACGCGCAAGGCAAAGTATCTTTATCGGCAAAGGCATATCGACGAAAGCCCCGAAACGCGTGAAAATCGACTCGTTTGCGCCTACGCTTATGCGGTAAGCGAGCAGAACGCAGACGGCGGAACAGTCGTCACCGCACCGACTTGCGGCTCCTCGGGAGTTGTACCCGCGGTATTCAAGTACCTTCAGGACAAGCACCGCTTTACGGACAACGATATGACGCGCGCGCTTGCAACCGCCGGGATAATCGGCAATCTTATCAAGACCAACGCTTCTATAAGCGGAGCGGAATGTGGCTGCCAAGCGGAGATTGGCACTGCCTGTTCAATGGCGGCGGCGGGCGCTGCCGAGCTGTTCGGAATGGAGCTTAATCAGATAGAATACGCCGCGGAAGTGGCTATGGAACATCATCTTGGGCTAACCTGCGACCCCGTCCGCGGACTTGTGCAGATTCCGTGCATCGAGCGCAACGCAGTCGCCGCAATGCGCTCAATCAACGCATACAGTCTTGCGAATTTTCTTACCAACACCCGCAAAATCTCCTTTGACCTTATCGTTGAGACGATGTACGAGACGGGCAAAGACCTCTCGATAATCTACCGCGAGACTAGTCAAGGCGGGCTTGCGAAGCTGTATATCGAAGAGGATTTGGACGACTAGCTCACACTTGACGCGTATGCGGTCGATTTTTGATAATTGAAACAAAGGACAAAATAAAAATTAAGTGGAAATCGCTACCGCAAAAGCTATAATTATGGTATTATATCTAATGCGCTGAGGTGTAGCGCAGTTTGGTAGCGCGCTTGGTTCGGGACCAAGAGGCCACGAGTTCAAATCTCGTCACCTCAACCA
>CAYOYS010000175.1:0-2182 GCA_964408255.1 uncultured Christensenellaceae bacterium
ACTTTTACCCCCAAAATCGGCAAAGTTTATAAGGTGTCGGCTGAGGACTTATATAAGGACGGCTTAATTGCAAGGAGAAGATTATGAAAGACTGTATTTTTTGTAAAATAATAAGAGGCGAGATTCCTTCCACAAAGCTTTATGAGGACGAAGATATGATAATTATCAAGGACATATCACCTCAGGCTAAAATTCATCTGTTGCTAATACCCAAGGAGCATTATGCCAACATTATTAAGATGAGCGACGAGCAAGCGGCGACGCTTGCAAAATGTTTGAAGACGCTTTCTTCTCTTACCGAGCAATTGGGACTTTCGCAAGGTTTTCGGTTGGTCTCGAACAAAGGTGACCACGGTTGTCAGAGTGTAGAGCATCTGCATATACATATCTTAGGCGGTGAGCAACTATCCCCGAGTATGAGTTGATGGCAAATGCGACAAATAATTCGACAAATATAATAAAATTATGAGATAAGTGCCGCAAAATTATTTGACTAATAGGCAAACTTTGTTATAATAATAGTACCAAACCCATGGCGGAAGGCAGGTGAAAGGAATGTCAGTCGTAAAAGTACGCGAAAACGAATCGCTTGATAGCGCGCTTAGACGCTTTAAGCGTCAATGTACCAAAGACGGTATCATTGGCGATATTAAGCGCAAGGTAGCGTACGAGAAGCCGAGCGTCAAAAGGAAAAAGAAAGCGGAGGCGGCTCGTAAGAGAAAGTCCTCAAGGGAATAATTATTAAGCAGTCGAATTAGAATGTGACTATTTAGAATGTGACTATAATTCCGATTATAATTCGATTATAATTCCGACATTAATAACCCGATTAACATTTTGAGAAGTAAAATATCAAAAAAGAGAATAACAAATAAAAACTGATTAATTCGGCGGCTGTAAGTACCGCCGAATTTTTTAATTTGGACATTTTACGGTCTAAGTCAGTGCCAAGTTTGAATAACGCTAATTTTTTTTGAAAGGGGTGAAATCAAAATTTTCGACTTTTTTGTCGGTTGCATAAGTATCGGTTAGCAAAGAGCCTCTTTTTATTATGTCAAATCCGTATTTTGAGCGAATTTCGTCCACGCTTTTTTCTATTTTTTCTTGTTTTTCAAGATTATTTTCAAAAAAGTTGGGCTGATATTCTTCATTATCGCCTATTAGATTGATTGCGGTAATTGTTATTGCGCGAAGCGGCAAACCTGTCTTTTCGTTCCAAAGTCCTTTTAGCAATAGCTTGCCATAGCGTATCAGTTCGCCGGCGGAGCCTATCGGGTCTTGCGTCTTTATCTGCTTTCCCGTCGTGCTAAGTGTATTATCCTTAATCGCAAGATGTACGCCATTCGCCTTTAAGCGGTACTTTCTCAGCCGAGTCGCAACGACCTCGGATAACGCGACAATCAGCGTTTCTGCGTCAACACTCGACACCATATCTTTTGCGCTTGTCAAGCCGTTGCCGACGCTTTCGGGTATTGTCTTTGTCACCGCTTCGGCGACTTCCGAGTCGTCCTCTCCATTGGCGTATGCGATTAACTTTTCGCCAATAATACCGAATTTTTCTTTAAGTAATATCATATTCGCCGTTGCGAGGTCACCGATAGTCCGTATGCCGCATTTTGAAAGACTTGCGGCGGTCTTTTTGCCGACTGACATCATCTCACCGACTTGAAGTTGCCATGCGATTTCTTTATAGTTCTCGCGTGAAATAACGGTCGTTGCGTCAGGTTTTTTGTAATCGCTTCCGAGTTTTGCGAATATCTTCGAAAAAGATACCCCTATTGAAACGGTGATTTTTAGCTCTGACTTTATTCTCTTTCGCAAAGTTTCGGCGATTGTGAAGCCGTCGCCGAATAGCCTTTTGCTGCCCGTTACGTCCAGCCAACATTCGTCCAGCCCAAAGGACTCCACTCGGTCGGTATAAGAATTGTATATCGCAAACAAGGCGTTGGAATACTCTATATATGCCGAATAGTCGGGAGGAACAATCAACAAATCCTTGCACTTTGCCTTTGCTTGCCAAATAGTCTCTCCGGTAGCGACTCCGAGCCGCTTTGCCTCGGGACTTTTTGCAAGGACGATACCGTGCCGCTTTTCGGGATTGCCGCACACCGCAATAGGATAGCCCTTAAGTGCCGGATTCTTCGCGCACTCGACCGAAGCATAAAAATTATTCGCGTCACAA
>CAYOYS010000176.1:0-2107 GCA_964408255.1 uncultured Christensenellaceae bacterium
TTTTGCCGTATTGGTTTTTAAGGTTCACATCTTTATTCTATTGACAATCCACTTTTCAATTCTATTGACAGCGGAATTTTGATGAAGGTTGTGAGTTATTGGCACGAGCCGACCGCAAGGAGTGTACTTTGTGTACACGACTAAGGCGGTGACTGCCAAAACTCGCAAGATTCGCAAAATTACGCTGTCAATCGAGCATGGAGGGGAGAAGGGTCACCGCCTTCACCGCATTCGGCACCGTCCTCATCGGTCGGCTGACCGAGTCGCCCTGTACCGCCGTTATGCCTCTTGTCAACATATATTCTGCAAGGTAGCCTTCGTCACAAAAGCTTGACGAGGTACCTATACCTTGCGACGCGGCGAACCGCGACAGCAACTCGAGGTATACAAGGGGTCTTTCTGCGCCTTTTTCGAAGTACCTTGCGTCTATCCTTATGTAGTCGTATTCGAGCTCGGTAAGGCTCGTCATGCTTACCGCCTCGGTATTGTCAAGCATTATCTTCGCGCCCGCAAGCCTAAGTATGGATAACCCCGTCTTAGCCGCCGTGCCGATGTTCTGCAAGGACACGCAATCGAATGCAAGCACTAAGTTGTTATGCTCTGCCTTGAGTTCTTTGCGTAGCTTCTCAAGGATATTGGGTCTTGTAAAAAACCTCGTGCTGATGCTGATTACGAACTCGTACTGCGGATACTCGTTGCAGAGCTTGCATTGCTGTATGACGTTGGCGATGTTGAGCTCCTCAATCTTGGCGCTGCCCTCGGCGACCGAGGTGAACTGATGTGGTATAAGCTTGCCCATGAATCTGTCTTGCAACACTTGATACACATTGAAGTAGCGTATCTTGCCCGTCTTGTCAAGCGCGGCATTGTAAAAGTATACTATCGGGTCCGCCGCCGCAACCGCCGCATTGATTGTCTTTGCCTTGTAGCGGTTGATGAAGATATCGTCTTTTTTCTTCTTTTTCTTCTTCTTGCCGTCTTTCTGCCGAGCTTCGTCCGCCTTGCGCTTCAACTCAAGGAACTCGCCAATGTCCACAAGCTGTTCGGGCTCCTCGATGTTCGCCGTTTCGCGGTAGTCCTCAAGGTCCTCGAGAATTAATTCGGGTTGGGCTTCGGGGTCGGCGATTGGGTCGTTCGGTACTTCTGTATTATTATTTGAAGGTTCGATGTCCCCTTGTTCTAAGGGTGCAGATTGGGTTTGTTCAGGTTGGACGGCATCCGCCGTCGTTTCTTGCTCTATATCGTCTGATGTCTTTTTCTCTAAATCTTCGCCCCCATTATCAGCGTTTAGGGAAACTACCGAAGCCAAATCGTCCTTTACTTCAGTGTTTTTGGTAGTATTTTCCTCTAAAATGTCCTCTTTGGTTCCGTTGTCAGATACCATAGTCCTCCAATTTTCACCAGTCTTTCACTCTGCCATTATATAATCAACGCAATTGGGTGTCAACAGCTAATCCCGCTTTTTAATATTTGTTAATTTATATTTATTGTGTCTTAATGTTACCTTAATGTTGCGCTTGATTTTTTGCAGAAGTAAGTTATTATATGTAACTGCCCACACCGCTTTCGCCGTTGAAGTCTTTTGTTAGGGTATTCCTTTGGAGTGTCAAAACCCCCATTCCCGAACGCTTCGCTTATCGGCAATCAAGCCCCCTTTCGCTAAGGGTGAGCGCGCCGTTGGGGTCTTTCTAAAACCTTAACCCACCCTTAAGTGCGTAGCACGGGCAAAGGGGGCTTGATTATTTATCGTGTTTCACGATAAATAATGGGGGTTTTTGTAGCCCTTCCTTTATCCGTTTTAAGGTTTTGAAATTGACAAGGTTCAGTTTTATTTTCGAGTTGGGCGTTGGGGTCTTTTGTTTGGGTTTTCCTCTGGAGAGTCAAAACCCCCATTATTTTTGCGCTCCGCAAAAATAATCAAGCCCCCGTCGGGGTCCCCGAAATCCTTGGATTTTGGGGTGGCTTGGCTAAGGGTGGGTTTTGTTCGGGTCAGCCGTTGGAGTCTTTTGCGGTTTTTGTTTTTAAGGTTCACATCTTTATTCTATTGACAGCGGAATTTTGATGCAGTTTGTGAGTTCTTGCGAGGTTCCGAGGAATAAGTGTACTT
>CAYOYS010000177.1:0-2097 GCA_964408255.1 uncultured Christensenellaceae bacterium
GCGACATTGACTTCTACGAGTACATCAAGGACTTTTTTTATCTTTGCGGCATGTTTATCTATCTCCTTTGCGAGGGATATGCGTTCAACAGAATGGATAAGCGCGACTTTGTCGATAATATATTTTACCTTATTCGACTGAAGCTGACCGATAAAATGCCAACTTATGTTTTCATGCTCAAAATATTTATCCCTTAGCTCCTGAACTCTATTCTCTCCAAAAATAAACTTATCATACTGAGCTAAGCGCTCTAATGTCTCACGTGACACGGTTTTGGTCGCGAGCACAAGCTCGGGAATAGCGTTTTGCGGCTTTTTAGCCGAAGCAAGCTCGGCTTTTATGCGGTTGATATTATTGAGAATGTTTTCAAACTCTTCCATTGGTATATTATAACATCAAACGCCTAATCTGTAAATATAACGCCAAGCAATTACTCGTATTATATCCAAAATAAAAGATACAGCCAATGCCGTAAATTTGTTAATAATGCCGTGGCTATTCTTAATAATGCCGTGAATGTGATTTAATACGCCTCTTTTGCGATAAGTTGTGGTTCCTCTCTTTCATCCTCAAGTGAATCGTGACCAATAGAGATGCGGCATATTGATACTTCAAAAGCGGTTTTGGTAATGTACTCGCCATTGGAATCAAGTTTTTGATAATCGCGGCTTTGAATTCTTCCGCAAAGCGAGATTCTGTCGCCAATATTGAGAGTATTGACATAGCGCGCATTGCGTCCCCACGCGATACAAGGTATATAGTCGGATTTGTTATACGCGCGGTTGACAGCGACCAACAAATCGCAGATTTCACGCTTAAACGGTGTAGTCCTATACATAGGCGCCTTGCATATAAAGCCCTCGAGCTCTATCGTGTTCGGATTGGTTTCTTCCTCGTATTCGGACACGCTCCGCGCAAAAATGGTCAGCATTAGCCTGCTTTTATTGTTGTCAAGCTTGTTATAGCTCCTAAACTGTCCGTTAATGCAAAGCTTTGCTCCCGCCTCGATTTTGACCTCATCCATAAGCCGTTCGGATATCGTTACCGGAAGGGTGTCCGTCTGCATAGATAGCCGCAGAACGGCGAGCTTGAATTCGTAAAACCCTTCGCCAAAGACCTCGTGTGAGAATTCGGGTTCCGTGACGACAGTGCCCGCTAATGTCACTTTGTTGTTGCTCATTTCATCATTCATATTTGTACCTCCAATCCTAATTATTACTGAGTTTATGTTGTCTGCCGTTATTGTCGATTTTGTAATTTTCGGCGTATATAAGCTCGGACAGCGTCACCATTGTATATCCCTCGCTCTTTAGCGTGGTAAGGATATTCGGCAACGCATCCAATATGTGGTCGCTGTTATTGTGGAAAAGCACTATCGAGCCTGACTTGACTCTCGTAATTACCCGCGATTGTATCTCCGAACCGGATAACCCTTTCCAATCCAAGCTGTCCACATCCCATTGCACAGTCTGCATCCCTATACTTTCGTTGAAGCCGACAAGCGAATCGTTATACTCACCGAAAGGCGCGCGGAAAAAGCGGGGAGACGTTCCCGTTATATCTTTTATGCGCTCGTTGACCGTGACTATTTCATTGTGTAGCTGTGTGTTGTTAAGCCTACTCATATGGAGATGATTATTGCTGTGATTGCCGATTTCGATGTCGTTATCGTGCAAAAACTTCACCTTTTCGCTGTATTTTTCAATCCAAAATCCTACCAAAAAGAAAGTACCTCTCGCTTGATTTTCGTTAAGAATTTTTACAATGCCCTCGGTTTTATCCGCGCCCCAAGCGGCATCGAAAGTAAGCGCCACGAGTTTTTCGGATGTTTCTACCGAATATATAGGTATTTTTCTATTTTTCCGCGCCGTAAACGCTTCGGCTGCTATAACCGTGAACCCTATTGACGCCGCTATAATTACTATCAAAATCACGGAAACGGCTATCAGCGCCTTTTTTTTGACGACAACGAACATACCCTACCTCATCTTAGCCTATCGAGCAGCGCGTAAAATGACATTAAAATAATCGTTTTGTCAAATTTTGCCGATAGACACGCTAAAATATTTATATTTTGTGCTAACGAAAAATAGACCA
>CAYOYS010000178.1:0-2096 GCA_964408255.1 uncultured Christensenellaceae bacterium
GCGTCGCCAATTGCTTGCGACTAGCTACTTCTTAGTGAAGCTTGTATTTGTGCATTTAGGGCAAGGCGGCATCTTATCCTGACTGTCGAGCCTTACATCAGTACCGCAATTCGTACAACTGTAACTGCCGTTTCCGGGCTTCTCGCCTGTGTGAATATATTTAGCCATGGGTTTCCCTCCTTTTAGTGATATCTTTATTTTGCACTAAAAGCGGAAAAAAATACTTTTTTAGATTTTACATTTGAACTGCCGTCAGGTTGTCATCGTTAAAAAGCGCAATTGTCGGGGTGAGAACCGAGTCTGCCGACTTGAGTGACGCTATCAAGCGCGGCGATATCCTCTTTGCTCAAGCTAAAATCGAATACGTCGGCGTTTTCGCGTATCCTTGACGGAGTTACCGACTTGGGCAGCGGCGCGTAGCCCTTTTCCAAGCACCAACGAATAAGCACCTGCGCTCCCGTTTTGTTGTGCCGTTTTGCCACCGCCTTAACCTCGGGAACTTCGAATGCCGTGCCCTTGCATATCGGACTCCACGCTTCAAGCACAATATTCTTTGCTTTGCAGTAGTCTACCGTTTTTTGCTGACGGTATCCGACGTGCAACTCAATCTGATTGACCATGGGCATAATGCTCGTTTCCTTAATCAAAAGTTCGAGATGATGCGTAAGAAAGTTACTCACTCCGATAGCGCGAATCAGTCCCGCTTGATACAATTCTTCCATTACGCGCCAAGACTCCAACATCTCTTGAGGATAACTGCCGCGATAGTCGTACGCTATCGGCCAATGTATAAGATAAAGGTCCAAATAATCGGTTTTGAGCTTTTTAAGAGAGGTTTCGAACGCCTTGCGGGTGTTTTTTTTGCCATGGTCGGTATTCCATAGCTTGCTTGTCAGAAAAATTTCCTTGCGCGGAACAGAACTTTTTCGTATAGCTTCTCCCACGCTTTCTTCGTTTTCGTATACTGTTGCAGTATCGATGTGACGATATCCCGTACTAAGCGCGGTCAACACCCCCTTGACGCATACCTCGCCCGCCGGAGTTCTCCAGCTTCCGTACCCCACACAAGGCACACCCACACCGTTATAAGTATAGTAACAATCGGTCAAGCTTTTCATAATTCCTCCTTTCCCGCAAATCTATCCGCCAATCCGTCGCAACTCGTCGCCAATCCGTCGCAAATCGTCGCAAATCCGTTGTAACCGTCGAAAATCGGCTCGGATAGTTTTTTGTTGTTTTCCTATTACTATGATAACCGAGATATGTCCGACAAGTCAATATCCATAAAAACGCAGGAATGGACAAAAAAGCTAAGCGCGGCGCTCATGCCTTGCGCGCAATATCAGAACATCGAGTCGCTATCAGCTTTTTATTCTGTCTTTATCTTGCGCCTTGTGTTTGTTAGAATTTGAACTATGTGTTTTCTGCTTTTGGCTTTATACTGAAATAATCCTTTGTTTTGCTCTCTCTTATTTCATTTTAGCTTGACAAACTGAAATAACAAGGTTATAATGTAGTTATTATTTCAGTCCGGGGGTTTTTACTATGTCCAATAGAGCAGGAGTATATAAATTGAATTTTTCAGGGAACGCAGAGTATAAGTCTTTTTCTCCTTCACCACTCCCGCCCCGGCCACCACTTGTTTTTGATAATGACACAGTGGACATGTTGATTAAGACAAACAGAAGTATTACGACACTTAATAATATGACCAAACTTATTCCCGATATAAACCTTTTCGTATCTATGTATGTACGAAAAGAAGCTCTCTTGACATCTCAAATCGAAGGAACTCAAGCAACGTTAGAAGATGTCCTTGACCCTAACATTGATGCGAATTCAAATCGTGATGTTGGAGAAGTAATTAATTATATCAAGGCACTAAATTTTGCAATTAGCCGTATGAATGAGCTGCCCATCTGCAATCGTCTTATTCGTGAGATACATTCGGTACTTATGTCGGGTGTACGAGGTCAGGACAAAAGTCCGGGCGAGTTTCGCCATACACAAAATTGGATTGGGGGTATTGGTAGCACCTTATCTAACGCTAACTTTATCCCGCCGTCTCTTGAAGATATGAACATAGCTATGTCTGA
>CAYOYS010000179.1:0-2027 GCA_964408255.1 uncultured Christensenellaceae bacterium
GGGCGTTATCTATGAAAAATACGGTTGAATTCTTCAGTTAATTTTTTGCGCGCTATTATTAAAAGAAGTATTAAGGTTATTGCAGACACTATCGCCACCGTAATCGAAGGCCAAAAGATAAAGCGTTTGAAAAAATAAGCTATAAGAGGTACGATACCGAGAATAGCGATAAACATAAAGCTTACAAGGTAGCTTCTTGCGTTATTGATGTTGAGCATAATATTTATGAATACCACAAGGATTGCAATGATATAGATAATCGGAAGCACCGCTTCGAATATATGCAAATTGACACCGGTTGCGCCCTCAAGCACTATTCCCAACGCGGTCAGTGCCGCGGTCTGTCCAAAAATCTTCATGTTGAAATGCCTAAAACTCAATACCGTAATCCGAATACAGTAGTACAAGTATATCAGTGCCCCCGCCGTAATAATCCAATATGCGCCGTTAAGCGGCAAGGTGATTGTCAAAATTCCCGTTATCAGCAAAATAGCCAAAGCTATAAAAAAATATAGTTTGGTAAAAGGTATATCCCGCATGGGGCGGCGTTTTTTCTCTTTTGGGAATGCTAAAGCAACGTTCTCTTTGCCGCTAATTTGAGCATGGCAAAGCGGGCACACATCGGTTTTGCAGACTATTTTGATTCCGCACCTTTCGCAAGCCATTTGCTACACCTCCCGAAAGTTGGACACTACTTCCGCCGCCACACCGTTTTGTGCAAGAAAGCTAAAGAAAAACTGCTCGATTGCCGTCTCTTTTATCGCGCGGGTAAAGGATATAACGGAACGACCGAAAGCGCTTACTATTCCAATGTTGTCGGGTGTTCTATTATTGCAGTTTTGGTTAAAAAATATTTCTTTAATATACTTGCCGAACCCCTCCGGCAGCCTCGTTCTGCCGAGGTTGGATACTATCATTGTCTGTTTGCTGCCTCCGCTAAATGTCCTGCCAAGCTTCGCCATCGTCGCTTTTATAAAAAGCGGAGTAAAACGCAAAATAGGGTTTTTATCCATAAGCGAGGTGAAACCAATCTTGATATCCAATTCCTCTTTGCGTATTCTTTCCTCGAGCTGAGCTTTTATTTCTTTTATATACGCGGCAAGCTCGAGTGGAACAACGCGCGGATTAACGCTGCATTTGGCAAGCGTGGTAAAATTGAATTGCGTATCGGAAGGATAAATTTGGCGTAGATTAACAGGGATAAATACAAGGTAGTCTTTGTCACTTTTTTTGTCCGTTTCTTGAGCGTTCGCAACGGAAAACAAGGCAAGCGCGGCAAGGAAGACGGTAAGACTGCAACCATAGCTTTTGGAGAGCGCGAGCAGTTCGTTAGTCGGAACGCTTCCTTGGATAAGCCCTAGTCCTTCCCTTTTGAAATGCGTCCCGCGAATTGGCAAGGCAAGACCGCTCGCCATAACATTGAATCCCTTCTTAAAATCAATAGATTTATGGTAGCGGCGAAAGGCGTCTTCTACCTCGCTTTCCGAGTAATTCTCACCAATTATTTTTATTTTATTTTCATGCGGTACATCGCCGCTTGTCTCGAGAATGTAATAGTAAAGTAGCGTATTCAAAAATTCTTCAGCCCCCGCGCCGTCGGTAAGACCGTGAAAAAAATCAATGAATATTCTTTTTGCGTAATAAGTAACGCGTATTAAATATCCGCGGTTTTTATAAAAATCGATTCGTCTTAATAAATAGCCGTCGCTTTCTTCAACGCGAGGCGGGCGAGGGTTGGTTATAAAATAGGGACGGAACATCCCCATTTGCAGCTCAACCTTGTAATACGGATAGCGCAGATAAGCCTTATCGAGCGCCTTAATTAATGCATCACGCTCAATGTCGCGATAGAGCTCGGCGCCTAGCCTAAATATGCTTTGCGCGGATAGCGTCCGTACCATCGGATATATCATTGCCGAATTGTCCAGCCTAAACCATCGTGTTGCCAATGTATCTTTTGTCGATTTCATTTCCTTAATTATATTGCCCCACTCGCTTACCGTCAAGCGATATTTTATAGCTTAAGC
>CAYOYS010000180.1:0-2018 GCA_964408255.1 uncultured Christensenellaceae bacterium
TCTTTGTGTAATCAATTTTATCGTTAGTCTGTAATTTTGTTTTGTTTTTCCACAATTATTTTATTTTTTATTGCAATCGGCTCTATGTTATTGTATAGTCGGTATGATTTTCCTTATTATATCGGATTGCTTATCGGACACAAGCCGCGAAACCTGCCTCAAAAATTTATCGTTCTAATTTCAATGTATTTGTTCATTGTGTCTTTAATTATACAAATCCTGCTTTCGGTTAAGCAATATATCCGCGACCGTTAGCAATTCATTTTTCGTCAGGCAATCGTCACCGTTAATCCACCATTTGATTATTCCGACAAGCGCGCCTGCGTAATATTCTGCAAAACTCTCGGGCGGAACGCGCATACGATGTAGGTTTTTTGCTTTGGATTTAAGATGCGAAAGCACCAATGCCGCGATATTGGCTTGCAGTTCGGTTACAAAGATGTTGTTATTGTTCAATTGGCTTATTTTTTTGAGATATGCCCGTCTTTCAATGCAAAAATCGGCGGCGTTGTTCAAAAGAGCATGATAATACTCGTTTGGGCTTGCGAATTTGCCCTTAGGCTCAAGGTTCTTTTCTAATTGGGCGAGGCAAAAGGACAATAGGTCGTATTTGTCCTCAAAGTGATTATAAAAGGTTGCGCGCGGGACGCCCGCAGTCTTGCAGATATCCTTGACAAAGATATTGTTAAAAGGCTTTTGTTCGAGCAAGCCGACCAACGCAATCCTTAATATCCTGCGTGTTCTTACCGACGATATGTTGGGTCTTTCCGAATTATTTTTCATAGTACATCGCTTCTTAACCTTTATTTTATCAAAATAATGGACACGTGTCAATATAGATTTATTATAAGCTGCCATTGAAAGTGTTCGCGCCACCAAAAAGTATGTTTCGAATACCAAAACTGACGAAAATAAAAAAGCCCGCGATTATGCGGGCTGATAAGCGGTTATTATCCAAAAACAGCATCAATATTCTCGCGTTGAGCCTTTATACGGGAGCAACGCCATCTGGCGCGCTTTCTTAATCGCAACCGCTAACGCTCTCTGATGCTTAGCGCAGGTACCCGTCGACCGTCTTGGGGCAATTTTGCCGCTTTCGGTAACGAATTTCCTAAGTTTATTGATATCCTTATAATCGATATCGTCCACTTTGTCCACGCAAAAAATACAAACTTTTTTCTTTGCGGGTTTTCTCATTGGACGTCTTACAGTCTTGTCGTCTGTCTTTACCGTACTCATTTATTCACCTCATAAAATCATAAATTAAAAGGGCAGGGCGTCATCGATAGGCTTCATCTCGACAGCGGCGGCAGTATCATCTTCAGTGACCGTTCTTGTGCTCAAAAACTGCACTTCGTCCGCTACTATCTCGGTAATATACCTTTTGGAGCCGTCGCTTGCGTCGTATGTCCTTGTCTGAATACTTCCACTGACTGCCGCTTTGCTACCCTTTTTAAGGAACTTGCTACAGTTCTCTGCCTGACCCCTCCATGCTATTATGGGCAAAAAATCCGTCTCGTTGTTGCCGAAACGGCGCGATACCGCAAGCGTGAATTTGCATACGGATATCCCGCTTGTCGTTGTGCTTAACTCGGGGTCTTTCGTCAAATTACCAATTAACAATGCTTTATTCATAATTCCTCCCTTATTGTTTACGTGTCACTAAATAGCGGACAACGTCATCGGTATTTTTCATCTGTCTCTCAAGCTCTGCGGGCGCGTCCGCCGGCGCTTCGAAAGTCATCAGCACATAATAGCCCTCGTTCTTGTAATCGATAGGGTAAGCATATTTTTTCATGCCCCATTTGTCGATTGCGGTAATGGTACCGTTGAGCGAGAGGATTAGGTTGGAGAATCTTTCGATTAATGCCGCCTTGGCGTCATCTGTCGCGGCGCTCTCGAGGATGTATAAAACCTCATACTTGTTCATTTTTACCTCCTTGTGGACTAATGGCCTCTCGGGGTTCGAGAAGCAAGGGATAATAACCCAATTATCTTATAATCTGATTATATAATAT
>CAYOYS010000181.1:0-2007 GCA_964408255.1 uncultured Christensenellaceae bacterium
CATATTGCATAAAAAAAGTTTCATACTGCACGAATAAAAGCTTTATTACGCAAATAAAAGCTTAATAACGCAAATCAAAGTTTCATATTGCGTAAATAAACGGTCATATTGCATGAAAAAAGTTTCATACTGCACGAATCAAAGATTGAATTTTGCGTAAACAGAGTTTGGATATTAGATAGATATTAGATAAGCAAGAATTATTATTAAGAATGGGCGGCTGTTTGCTATCTATGCGATAGACAGCTGTTTTTGCCCTCAATGTTCAATGTATTATTTTGTTCGACTATGACATAGTAGAGCGTAAATTGCAGCATAACCATAAGAGGTATGAATATGCCCGGATTGACGAGCGACATTAGGTATAGCCCGAGCGAGCAAAGATAGATTGTAAAATTGAATTCCGAATTATTTTCTCGCAAGACGCGGATTCTGGCTATTAACATATAGGAATAGGCAAGGACTCCGACAAGCCCCATGCTGCCGATAATCTGCACGGGCGCCGAATGATAAAAATGCATCGTTCCCGTTCGCGGCTCAAAGAACGCCTCCGTACCCTTATAGCCTATACCCGTTCCGAATATTGGAAAACGAAAAAAGTTCTTAACGGCAAGATTCGCCATTTTTCCGCGGCTTTCGTCGAGCCGTATCACAATCGGTGCCAACTTATTCCAAAAGACAAAGATTGCGACGGCGGCAACGGCGCCTACGCAAAGTGTAACCGTGAGCATTATTCGCTGAGGCTTTTTGCGGAGAACAAAGAGGATAATAAAGTAGCCGATAACCAAAATACTTAATATTGCGATAAGTGAATACGCTTTCCAATTATCCTGAAGTCGGAACGCATAGTTTGTAAACATCGGCACCCATACTTTGCTGTAACCCGCATATAGCAGGGCGGCGAGCGCCAAAACTATGATTATAAGAGTGAGGATATATTGCTTGCGTTTTGCTTTGTCCCTAATTAGCGTCATTACAATCAGCGGCAAGGTTAGCGCGAATGAAAAGAAAAATCCCGAGCGCGAAGTCGAAAGCAGCATTGCAAAGCCTTGCAGGACGCCGCAAGCAAAGCACAGTGCGCCGTAACGCTTTCGGGGAGCGAGATAAAAGGAAAAGGGCATTACCATTAGGATAATAGTACAAAGATTATTGGATAGGCAGAAATATTGTTCGATGATATTATAAGAGAACGGAGGGCCAAGAAGCGCAGGAACGGCGCGCGTTGCGTATTGGACTGCTAGCATCGTAACCGCGAGCGCGCCCGCTATGAACATCGAAAACGCTAAGTATTCTTTGGTGTCGTAGTCGCGGTTTGGGTTGACGTGCCGATAAAGCAAAACATAAGCGCCGAGCATGCCTAAGCCGAGCGCCAAGACATAATAAAGGGTTGTTATGTTAAAGTATTCCGCGGCGGTAATTGAGCCTAAGCCTCCGAAAAGTAGTGCGATGCTAACCGCAACATAGGGCAAAAAGAGCTTGCCGAGCCGCCGTCTTTTGATAGGCTTGCAAGGATACGCGACAAAATGAAATATTATTGAAATCGCCGCAGGAGCTATCACCCAAGCATAATTCTTAAAAACATCGAAGCTGTCGTACATTCTTAATACTATCATCGCGGCAAGGAGCAATGGAAGAAAGCTAGGCAGAACGTCTTTTATAAAAATCAGCATCATGGAGACAAGAAGGATAAAGGCGATTATTCCGTAGACCTCGAGTCCGAGCGCAAAAAAGGTCGCCGCAAGCAAAAAACACATGAGCATAAAGGCTTTGCTTGAAAAAAATAGCCGTAGTCGTTCAAAATATATCAAGCGCGCGGACGGCGCCGCGCTTGTATCCTCAAGAAGAATAGATATATCCGTATGGAATTTTGCCGCTTTGAGCATTGTGAGTTATCCTTTTTGATAGACTAACTTTATTATATCAAAAATAATATGGATTAACAATAACACAGAGTGGGCAATTTTGAGTTGTTAATATTTTGGAGTCTTTTCGGCGCATAGTAGTCAT
>CAYOYS010000182.1:0-1986 GCA_964408255.1 uncultured Christensenellaceae bacterium
GTCTGAATTTTTACCGACTCTCTTTCTCCATTCCTCAATAACAGCATTGTCTGATATTCGCAAGAACATGTAAAAGGACATAGAAACTGCAAAATCCGCATAAAGGCTTGAGCGCAAGCGTTAAGTTGCAAAAAGCTATAGCAAAAATCATAAAATCCGCGTAAAAAAGACGTTTTTACAAAAACATTGAATTTTCTTGCAATTGATTATATAATTTAAGGTAATAAGCGCTTGAGAGGTGAAAAATGAAATATATTTTGGCGCACGACATTGGCACAAGCTCAGATAAAGCGGTTTTGGTCAGCTTTGAGGGCAAAATCATCGATACCGTTACCGAAAATTATCCGACATACTATCCTTATCCGGCTTGGGTGGAGCAAGACCCCGAGGACTATTGGCGCGCGGTCACTGTGACAAGCCGCAAAATCATAGAAAAGACAGGGATAGACCCCGCCGATGTCAAAGGCATAATCTTTTCGACTCAGGCGCAAGGGATTATCCCTATCGATAAGGCGGGGACTGTGCTTTATAACAACATCACATGGGTAGACGGCAGAGCGGAAAAGCAAGCGCAAGCAATTATGAAAAAGCTCGGCGGCAAAAGGCTATTCACATTATTCGCAGGGACTCCGATAATGGGCAAAGACTGTATCGCAAAGATTATATGGCTAAAGACCGAGCGTCCGGACATCTATAACCACACCGAATATATTCTCGACGTCAACGGATACCTCAAATATAAATGCACGGGAGAAAAAGTCTTTGAACTTTCGGGCGCGTCCTCATACGGCTTGGACCTTAAGAAAAAGGAATGGCTTGGCGTATTAAGCCTTACGGGGCTGGACATGAAAAAGCTGCCTCCGCTCGTTCGGAGCATTGACAAAGTGGGCAAGGGACTTACCGAGCAAGCGGCGGCAGAAATGGGGCTGATTGCGGGAACACCCGTATTCGGCGGCTGCGACGATGTGCAGGCCGCGGCAGTGGGCGCGGGCATGAGCTCGGACGGTGACGTACATATCTATCTCGGCACTTCGGCATGGGTCGCCGCGACCTCGAAGAACAGCACCAAGTTTTGCCACGGCGCGGCGGCGATACAGAGCGCCAATCCCGATATGAACCTTATCGCGGGCATTACCGAGGCAGCAGGCAGCAATATTCAATGGATATGCGACCAATTTTTTAAGCACGAAAAGGAAGAACTTGGCGAAGGGATTTACGCGTATATGGACAAAATCATAGAAAGTGTGCCGGCGGGCAGTGATTACCTTATGTGTACTCCGTGGATGCTCGGCGAACGATGCCCTGTGTCGACGACAACGACTAGAGCGACTCTTTTCAATATGAGTCCGAGCCATACAAGAGAACATATAATGCGCGCAGTTTACGAGGGAATCGCCTTTAATCTCAAATGGATTCTTGAGAATTTCAAAAAGGATTACGGCTTCGCCTGCAAAAGCTTTAGGATAATCGGGGGCGGCGCACTCGATACGGCATGGATGCAAATAATCGCGGACATCACCGGCACCGAATTCGAGGTTGTGCACAATCCGCGGAGCGCGGGCGCGCTCGGCTCGGCGATAATCGCACTTATAGGACTTGGCGAGCTGCCAAGCTTTGAGGCGGCGAGAAGTTTTGTAAAGGTAAGCGAAAGATATCGTCCGAACCTTTCGAATATTCCGCTCTATAACGAGATGTTTGCAATCTATAAACGATTGTACAAAGATTTGAAAAAAACCTATGTAAGAATCAACGGCAAGAGGTTTTCAAGCAACTAATATTCGCTTAACCGAATACAAATACCGATAGTTTGTGAACTGTATCGACAGAGTATAATGCCGTCGGCTTGAACCGTATTGACCGAGTACAAATACCGTTGCTTGTGAATAATATCGACCGAGCATAAATATCGTTGCTTGCGAATAATATCAACCGAGCATAAATATCGTCGGTCTATGACCGTATTGACCGAGCATGAATATCGTTGCT
>CAYOYS010000183.1:0-1954 GCA_964408255.1 uncultured Christensenellaceae bacterium
GTCACGCTGTCGCGCGCTCTGCAAGAAAGAAAGCCTATATAAATACAGATGCAAATCAAATAAATAATACAATTACAATAAGTATACTCGCAAATTGTAACAATTAACGCGGTAACTTAGTATATAAGGTGCTTTCATAACATCAAATCAAAGCAACGATATAATTATCCTCCGTTAATACGATATTAGCAATTAATATGATATTATCCTCCGTTAATATAATATTAGCAATTAATAGATATTAGCAACCAAAGCAGTAATACTCAAAAACTTGATAGCATATCGGCTATACATTATGTACAGCCGATGTATTTTTTGTATAGTTTTGTCGAAAACAATGATTCAATGTTCGCAAAAGTGTATTTGTTGTGTTTTAGCGAAGATAATTAATCGATATTAGCGAAGTCGATTAGCGAAGCCGGTATTAACGAAGTCGGTATTAGCGAAGCCGATTAGCGAAGGTGGTATTTGTAACTTCTGTACAGGCCATTATAGATTACTACGCCTAACGGTAAGTTAAGCAAAAAGGCGGCGGGGTAGAAGATAGGAACAACCATGCTTTTCGCGCTGTAAATATCCGATTTGAACGCAAAGAACCCCAATAATATCGTAATGACTAGTAGATTGATATACAGCATCAACGACCCGGCAACAGTTATTCTAAAGTCGAATTGCGCCCTAATTCTTCTATCGGGTTTGATAAGATAAGCTATCCAAGCGTATGCGGGCAGCACAAAAAGCGCTGCTGCAGTCGCAACATAGGGGATAAAGCCGATTCCCGCGAACCTGTCAAACGCAAAATACCCCGCAAAAATCTCAATCAGCATTGCAAAATACAAAAAGGTATAACAATCTCGCTTTATTTTACTCGAATATATAAAGTTCATCGAGTAATACGAGGATGCGGCTTGCTTTACATAAGGTTTGAGTTTATATCCCACGCGAAGCATGCGTTCTTTCAAATCCGCATACCCCGAAGTAGCGATAGTCGCCTCGGTCGAAGTCGCGGGAATAATCGCTTCGGACACCGCATTATCGTTGCGGCTACCGAACATCGCGTCAAGGGTAGCACGGTAGGGCGAGTCGGTGTTTTTGCCTTCATTGACGCGGATAAAATCTTCAAGCGTACGCTTTGCGCTTGCTATCGTCTCGCTTGCCGCTGTTTCCGCCGCGTTGGGTTGACCTTTATTCTCAATATCCACATCATGCTCCCTTGCGCCATGCGCTACTAGACTCGAATCCTCGCATTGCGGTCTGCTTGAGATTCCAAGCTTCTCGCGGGCTTCCGCCTTGCGATATTCGCGTTCTGTATCGATTGTAAGCTGTACATAAGTATTCGCCGGCTTGTATTTGAATACGTCGTTAAAGTAGAATTCAATGCATACAATACCGTCATTTTCAATAAGAGCGACTCCCGTCCTTGCGTACATCGCGTCTTCTACCGTCTCGGGTGTATAGCGTTGGTACGAGGAGAACACCCGCTCCAAAAGCCCTCGCGACAACTCCCAGCTAGGTACGGAGTCAGCAATCAGTTTTTTACCCGCTGCGGTTATCGTAAAAGCAGTATCGGGGTTAAGCATGTCACCGTCCGAGATGATAAGCCCTTCATCGAGCAGTTGCTTAAGCAAGGACGCAAGCGCCTGTTCGCCCAAAGAAAAAGCATTATCTGTTTTATCTAAAATACTGCGGCCTATGGCGGTCAAGGTCGTATCCCTTTGCGTCAGCAAGCGCAGTATATGGTTGTTGACAAATTTGCGCAAAAAATCAATATTGCTGTCCATACGATTATTTTACAATTTATACGTCCTCTTGTCAATGGAGAGTGTATCCAAAAACTAAAAGTGTTAATAGATTTAATTGGGGCATAGTTAAAAAAAATAAAAAAAATATTACAATTGCAAAAAGCATATGGTGTTATAATTATAGTTATTTGTCCATAGCAGATAGTCGATTA
>CAYOYS010000184.1:0-1919 GCA_964408255.1 uncultured Christensenellaceae bacterium
AATCTTAGTTCGGCGGGAGTCAACGGCGACAACTTCTCAAGAGGTACATCAAGTACAGTTATGCAGCCGCGCGCGCCCTCGCGATACATCTTAAAAATCGCGCGCGCGTACGCCGTAAGCACACTTCCTGTAAACTCGGGGTTGTTGCCAAGGGCAATACTGAATTCGGTTATATGTTTTTGTTCCGAATAGGTATTACCGCTTCTTAGCACGGTGCCGCCGTGGGGCAGTCCGCTATGGTTTTTTTTCAACTCCTCCGCCGTGACGAATGTTACCGTTGTGTCATAATCCGCAAAATAATCGGGCATACTCGTTATCCGCTCTCTGATATAATCTTTGTCCGCCCCGTCCTTCGCGACTACATAACATTCGCGGCGGTGCATTTCGCGAGGAAAGAGCGCGGGGTTCTCTCCTTTTTTAATGCTTTCGAGCGCCGCTTTTAGCGGAACGGTATATTGTCTTGCGTCCGCGACTCCCTCTATTCGGCGGATTGCGTCGCTGTGGCCTTGAGATACTCCTTTGCCCCAAAATGTGTATGTGGAGCCATTAGGCAAAATCGCTCCGAACAGCATGCGCGCTATGGAAAAAAGACCGGGGTCCCAACCCGTAGATATAATGCCCAAATGATTGCTTTTCTTGCCGACATCGTCCATTTTGTCAAAATATTCGGGTATCTTTGCGTGAGTATCAAAGGAATCCACAGTGTTAAAGTCTTTGAGCAACGCGGGACCCAGCTCGGGCAAATCGGTTGCCGAACCCAAACAAAGTATCAAAACGTCTATTTTATCTTTATACCCGTTTATCTTTGCAATATCAATAGTTTTACCCATTGTGGTAAGAACGCCGTCCCGTCTTGAGAATATGCCGACAAGCTCCATATCGGTAGCGTTCAATACGGCACGTTCCGCACCGTGACCAAGATTGCCGTAGCCTGCAATCGCAATTTTTATTTTATTCATAACCACCTCTTAAGTATAGCCGTTTGGGGTGACTCATTGTTTTTGAGCATGTTAATCCCGATTAACCTGCGCGAATTTTTTTCCATAGGCAAACGCGCGCTCATACGCGGAATCGGAATTTTGGTTAATTGTCAAGCCTTCGCCGAAAAGCGCGGCGCCGCAACGCTTAACGCGCTCCTCCCAATTACGCATCCATTCTCCGTCACCCCAACCGAACGAGCCAAAAAGCGCGACCGACTTGGAAGCAAGCAACGGTTCAAGCGCTTGATAAAAGGGCTCGAACTCGCTCTCTTCAAGCGATTCGCTGCCCATTGCCGGACATCCTAAGGCGATTTTGTCATATTCTCCCGCCTCATTCGCAGTAATTTCACCGATACGGCGAAGGTCGGCAACCGCGCCCGCCGCCGTTAAGCCGTCGCATATTCCGTTTGCCATATTCTCGGTATTGCCCGTTCCGCTCCAATACACCACCAATGTCTTCATTCTTACCGCTCCTTTACTGCAACAACCAATTCAACGGACTATTTTTGTCATCGGCTTATAATGCGTTCTGCTCACAAGCACCGTGCACTATATTCTATTATTCCTAAACGCAATATTTTTGTTTGCCGGCATCTCGTACGATACTGTTCGGACTCGCTCTCTAACTGCCCGACTAGTGTATCACACAATCTGCTTACCCGCCACAAACCTTATTCAACCGTGTCCCGTTCGATAACTGTTTACCGCCGCGTTTTATACAATACGCTTACTCGCCATGCGTTCTGTTAAAGCTTGTTTCGTTCGATAACAGCTGATACGCATTTTGCACAATGTATCGACTTCCATGCGTACTATCCACGCGTAATTAACAACTACTTATTCGATAATCGTCCAATTGAAGTGACTTACTCGATATTATTTGTTTTTCGAATCACTCAATTTTCCGAACGAGCTTTTTTACAAAGTATTCGCTTTTTA
>CAYOYS010000185.1:0-1901 GCA_964408255.1 uncultured Christensenellaceae bacterium
TTAATCTAAATTTTAAGATAGTAATAGATATCGGCACTAATGTCAATTTAATCTAATTTTTTTAGAATAGTAATAATATCAGCACTGTTTATCAATATTGTTTTAGTTTTCGTTATACGAACGCATTTGCTAACTATAATCTTATTTCGTAGAGCGACATATTGCGTAAGATTTGTTCGACGAAGTCATAATTATTTTTTTCTTTGCATAGATTTTTATAGATATCGATTTTCGGGAGGATGGTTATGGATACCTTTAATCTATACAACGACATTGCCACAAGAACTTCGGGGGATATTTATATCGGGGTTGTCGGGCCGGTTAGAACGGGAAAATCCACGTTTATAAAGAGATTTATGGAAGTGCTGGTGCTACCGAAAATCGGCGATAAGAACGAGCAGCAACGAGCAATCGACGAGCTGCCCCAATCGGCGGACGGCAAGACGATTATGACCACTCAGCCAAAATTCGTGCCTGCGGATGCGGTAAGCGTAAGAATCGGGGAGAATATCGACGCGCGTATACGCCTAATCGATTGCGTGGGCTACCTAATCGACGGTGCTATGGGCAGCAAAGAGGGCGAAAAGGTGAGAATGGTCAAGACGCCTTGGAGCAACGAGGATATGCCTTTTGAGCGCGCCGCGGAGCTCGGCACAGAAAAAGTCATACGCGACCACGCCACAATCGGAATCTTGCTGACCTCGGACGGGAGCATTACCGATATTGACCGCTCGAAGTATCTCGAAGCGGAGGAGCGTGTTGTAAGGGAGCTGAAAGCGTTGGGCAAACCCTTTGTGGTCGTCCTTAATACTCGCACTCCCCAAAACGCGGATACCGTTAAGCTTCGCGATGCGCTTGCCGAAAGGTACGATGTTCCCGTGCTTGTTAAGAACGCGCAGGAAATGACGCTTGACGATATTGCCGAGATTATGGGCAGCATACTTTTAGAATTCCCGATTAAGATGCTTGACGCAGTTATTCCCGAATGGTTGCAGGCGCTGCCTCGTGACAATAGAATCATCGTTGACGCTTTGAATAAATTGTATGAGGGCACTTCGGATATCCTAAAAATGAGGGACGCTACGCACGTCAAGGATATCTTTGACGATAGCGAGTATTACAGCGGCTTCGGGATAACCTCGCTCGACATGGGGCGCGGCAGAGTAGCGGTCGAGCTTACCGTCAAGCCCGAGCTGTTCTACGATGTCATAAGCGAGTGGTGCGGCACAAAAATCGACGGCGATTTCAAACTTATGGCGTATGTTGTATCGCTTGCCAAGGCGGCGGCAGAGTATGCCAAGCTGCAACACGCGCTATCCGACGTAGCGGCGAAAGGCTACGGCGTAGTCGCGCCTACTATGGAGCAATTGATTCTTGAAGAACCCGAGATAGTCAAGCAATCGGGGCGCTTCGGTGTAAGACTCAAAGCGAGCGCGCCGTCTCTCCATATTATGCGCGTTGACGTGCAGACCGAGGTCAATCCGATAGTCGGCTCAGAACAGCAGAGCGAGGAACTTGTCAAATACCTTCTTTCCGAATTCGAAGCGGACAAAAAGAGTATATGGGATACCAATATGTTCGGCAAATCCTTAAGCCAACTTGTCAACGAGGGACTTAATAACAAGCTGATGTCCGTTCCCGAGGACGCGCAGGTTAAAATGCGCAAGACGATGGGGAGGATTGTTAATGAGGGGAAGGGTGGTATGATTTGTATACTTCTTTAAGCGCGTTTTAAGCGCGGGATTTCGCGAAGCTTGAGCGTTTCGGCGCGGTCTGCCTTAGTCGTGTACGCGTCGCAACAGTCGCTTTTGGCTTATCGTCGCTTGCGCGCCGATGTGCGCCCTTTTCGCTCCGTTGCTCCTATACCCCACAAAAGCGCGCTTTTGCGGGGACCCCGTTGC
>CAYOYS010000186.1:0-1869 GCA_964408255.1 uncultured Christensenellaceae bacterium
TAAAATATGTTCTCTCATTTTATGAAAAACTGCCAAAGATAATAATCTTTCTTCTAAAGTAGAATAGCTTTGTAAAAAACTAGGCCATGTATTTGCAATAGTATTATCTATATCAAATATATACACTTTATTTTGAACAAGTATTTATATCAATTTTGAACGAGCATTTATGTTAATTTTTAATGAGCGATACCATGCAATAAGCCGCTATCCCTTTCCCTTCGCCGACTATCCCAAGACCCTCTGCACTCGTTGCGGCAATGCCTATTCTCCCGCTGTCGATTCCGAGTATTCTGCCTATATTCTCGCACATTTTCGGGATATACGACGCAAGGCGCGGCGCTTCTGCAATAATTGTCGCGGCGATATTGTTGATTGAATATCCTTTTTTTACGATTATATCTTGCACATTGCCAAGAAGAAGCATGCTCGAGATGTCCTTGAATTTTATATCCGTGTCGGGAAAAAGCTTCCCGATATCCCCTTCGCCGACAGCCGAAAGGATTGCATCCATTAGCGCATGAATAAGCGCGTCCGCGTCACTGTGTCCTGCAAGCCCCTTTTCAAAGGGAATTTCCGCGCCGCCTAGTATCAGCTTACGCCCCTTTTGCAAACGATGCATGTCAAAGCCTACACCGACAAGGATATCCTTGCCGTTAAGACCGTAATAGTCCGAAGGATAGGTTATCTTTATGTTATCCGTGTCGCCCTCGATAGTTGACACAATCCCGAACATCGCCTCGTACACGGCAGCGTCGTCGCTATATACTTCCGAAGCTTTGTCATATGCTAATCTTAGCTTTTCGGCATCGAAGCCTTGCGGCGTTTGGGTCGTTGAGAACTGCTCGCGCAAAAGCGCCCCATCCTTGCTCCTTATGCTCTCTTTAAGCAAAACGACGGGAACGCATGCCCCTTTCTCCCGCATTTTGGCGATTACTCGTCCGATTAGCGCAGCAGTGATATTGGGTCTTGCGCCGTCGTGTATCAACACATAGTCACCGTAAAAAGCCTTGAGCGCCGCTTTGACGCTTTCGCCGCGCGTCGCGCCACCGATTACAAATTTTATGGTTTTGACTGCTTGGTATTTCTCAAAAATATCGCGGTACGATTGCTTCTTATCCGCATCCACCGCTATTATTATTTCGTCGATTTCGCAATGATTGATAAAGGGCAGAGCCGCCGCCTCGATGACGGTAAGCGCGCCCAACGGAAGCGTCAATTTGTCCTTGCCAAAACGAACGCCTTTGCCCGCCGCAACGATAACCGCGCCTATCATTCGACAACCTCGTACATCGAAGACGCCTGTTCTTTCCTCACCGTCTCCCCTATCTCCGTTATTCGCACTTTAAGAGTGCGGGTGCCGAACACAATCTCGATTATATCGCCTATTGCGACCTCTTTAGAGGACTTTGCAATCTTACCGTTGACGCTGACCCGCGCCCCCTCGCAAGCCTCTTGAGCCGTTGTACGGCGCTTAATCAGTCTTGCAACTTTCAAAAACTTATCAATTCTCATAAGCATAGTATATTTGGGCATAGCCGTTATGTCAAACAAATTCATTCAAGATTGAAGAGCTATTAAAAACCCACCCTTAGAGAAAGGGGGCTTGATTTTGAGCGATGAAACGCTCAAAATGGGGGTTTTGATTCTTCAACGAAACGACCCGAAAATAAAACCGAACCTTAACAACTGCAAAACCCTAATGCGGATAAAAAAAGCTATAAAAAACCCCCATTATTTTTGCACAGCAAAAATAATCAAGCCCCCTTTGCTCGCTTACGCTCGGGGCTTACGCCCTAAAGGGTGGGTTGCCGCTTGTCGAGCAAGGAGTAGCTCCCACGGGCCTTCGCTTTGATTGTTTCTGACGTG
>CAYOYS010000187.1:0-1855 GCA_964408255.1 uncultured Christensenellaceae bacterium
CTTTTTCTCGGCTTTTTCTCGACTTATTATCTGTTTGTTTTCTGCTTGTTCTCGGCTTATTATCTGTTTATTTTTTGCTTATTGCCTGTCTACTCTCTGCTTATTAGGAACACATTCGGGTCTGTTTATCCTGTTTTGCTCTGTTGGCTTGAGTTCTGCTCTTAAAGTACATAGGTTGAATACCACCGCTCATAATGATGCGTAAATTGAATGTCCAACCATTCATAATGATGCTTATTCAGTCGCTTACAATGACATTTTAATTGAATGCCAACTGCTTACAATTACACTTTAGTTGAATGTAATTTGTCCTTATATACTATATAGTTTTTCGTTAAATAGCAAGTAATTCTTGTGATATATGCTCACTTTTCCCATATAAAGATGTTTTTCGGCGCTTATACGGTTGTTGATTGTGCTGTATTCGTAACGGATATTTTGTTTTTCGTCCTCCGAAAGCGGATAGCGCAACGTGCGCGAAACACCGACTCCGACCTCCCCTTTGTTGTACCGCAACTTTGCTTGGGTCAATACCGCATCTTTCGTAGCCAAAGTTACCATATCGTATTTTGAATAACACAATTTGAGCAATTCCGCGCTTGCATGCCACATATTATAAATATTTAGAACTACGGATATTAGCTGCATGTCTTCTCTTTTTGCCGAGGTTACGAGGCATCTGCCCGAAAGCTTGGTGAAGCCTGTCTTCACTCCGCTTGCGCCCTCGAACGAATTAAGCATCTTATTTTTATTGTAAAATGCCGAGGGCTTGCCCGACGGGTCAAGGTACTCGTGTTTTTTCGTAGATACTATATTGCAAAACAGCTCGGATTTTAGCGCATAGCGCGTTATCATCGCGAGGTCGTAGGCAGTAGTATAATGCGCTGCGTCATCCAAGCCGTGCGGGTTGGTAAAGTGAGAATTATACGCTCCCGCAGCGACTGCCGTTCTGTTCATTAAGGCGCAGAATTCCTCAATGCTACCCGAAGTGGCGTATGATAGCGCAACGGCGGCATCATTGCCGCTACGCAGCATCAAACCGTATAGCAAGTCCGTTATCTTCCAACGCTCCCCCTCTTTTAGGTATATTGAGGAGCCCTCGATTCCCTCCGCTTGCTTGGGAATTCTGACGCTTGCGGCTGTGTCTGTATTCTCGATTACCGTTATCGCGGTAAGTATCTTTGTAGTACTCGCAAGCGGTAGCCTAACTTGCGCGTTTTTCGCGTCCAGTACCCTGCCGCTTTCCGCTTCGATTACAATTGTCGCGCTCTTTGCTTCCGCTTTTGCGTTGCCGCGCAAGCCCCCGAAAGGACACGCGAGCAGCAATATCGTCACAAGTACAATATATATCATTTTTTGTCCGGTACAAGCACGTTGATTGCCGCGCCTAAAAGCTCTGTCCATTTATTGCCGTTCTCCCCTTTGTCAATGTTGATGAATTGGTGACGCGTTCTGCTAAGCACCAAAAACCCAAGCGGCGTAATAGCCGCTCCCGCGCCTCCGCCGTCCGATATTTTTTTATCTCTGCCAAGCTTGTCAATGCCCTTTTCGTTGCTGCCTGTTATCATTCCGACGCTTATCTTGGATACGGGTATGATTAAAGAATTGTCGGGCGCAACGATACATTTGCCGATTACGGTATCGGTGTCTACAAGTTCTCGTAAATTATTGACCGTCTTTTCCATCAAGCCGTCCATATCGCTCTCCTTCTTCCGAGTTGATAGTATCTCACAAAATCCAAGAAAATATTTTGAGCGGATTGCCGATAACGATAAGGTTTGCCCTAACATTAAAAATATCACCGTTGAATATGGGAACAATACTGACGGCACGAAGATTAACCCCGATATCTGTC
>CAYOYS010000188.1:0-1808 GCA_964408255.1 uncultured Christensenellaceae bacterium
ACAAAAAAATCGAATTTTATGTCGAAAATAGACAAAGATTAAGGTACTATCCAAAATAAGCAAAGTTGAAGTTTGCATCGAAAATGTGCATAAGTTGGAGTTTGTGTCGAAAATAGACAAAGTTGGAGTTTGTATCGAGAACAGGAAAGTAAGATTGTGTCAACTGTCCACGAACTCGGTCAGATTACCACTTTAATCACGCGCAAAGGCGAACTACATCTTTAGTTTGCGGATAAAAGCCGAACTACATCTTTAGTTTGCAGATAAAAGGCGAACTACTTCTTTAGTTTGCGCATAAAGGGCGGAAGGTCGGCATCGGACACAATCAGTCTGCCTTGTTCTACCTCCGCTTCGGGCCTTGCGGGCTGTCGAGGTATTTGACGCTTGTCCTCTTTTGAATAAATCCCCCCTTTGTCGCTATCTCCGGTAGGCATATCGGGCATATTGATGCTAGCGCTTGTTTCATAGCTGATTTGATGCTCCGATGTCGGTCTAAAGCCCGTAGCAATTACGGTAATAGTCACCTTATCACCGAGTGTTTCGTCCACATTCGCGCCAAAAATCACATTCGCACTAGCGTCAAGTACCTCTTGTACAAGTCTGCCCGCTTCGCTGACCTCTTGAATGGTAAGGTCGGGACCGCCTGTCACGTTGATAATAATACCTGTCGATTCGTTGATTGTAGTCTCCAACAATTGGTTATTGACTGCCGCTCTGACCGCTTGCAATGTGCGCTGCTCGCCCTCGCCCTCGCCTATGCCGATATGGGCATAGCCTTGGTCTCGCATAATGGTACACACATCTGCGAAGTCAAGATTAATCATAGCCGGCTTGACCACAAGGTCTGCAATGCCTTGTATACCCTGTCTTAAAACCTCGTCGGCACAGCGGAACGCCTCCGTTATCGGCGTACTCTTGGGAACGACGGATAATAGCTTCTCGTTGGGGATTACAAGCAATGTATCCACATACTGCCGCAACTCTCGTATACCCGCCTCGGCATTCGCCATGCGGCGCGAGCCTTCGAACTTGAAAGGTTTTGTAACGACTGCGACGGTAAGTATCTCCTTCTCCTTTGCTATGCTTGCGATTATCGGCGCCGCGCCCGTACCCGTGCCGCCGCCCATACCTGCGGTGATGAATAAAAGATTGACATTCTCGAGTACCGCCTCGATAGCCTCGCGGCTCTCCTCCGCGGCTTCGCGTCCTACCTCGGGATTAGCGCCCGCGCCAAGACCTTTCGTAAGCTGCTCACCAATCTGCATCTTGTGCTTTGACTTTGAAGTAAATAGCGCCTGCTTGTCCGTATTAATTGATAAAAACTCCGCGCTGTCGATACCCGCGTCAATCATACGGTTGACTGCGTTGTTGCCGCCACCCCCCACACCGATAACCAATATCTTGCAGACATATTGCTTGAATCTGCTCTCGTCGTTCTCGTAATCCGAACCGTCGTAAATGTTATCCGTTGCCATAACTCCTCCAAACCGTCACTTAAATAATCTGTTGAACAATCCGCCTCTTCGTAACTTGTCCTCCTCGGCGAACGCGTATTGCGCAAGACCTATTGAGGACGAATAATAGGGCTTGCCGTAGCCCGGCGCGATAGTCGGCGACACAAGCTCAACTTGCCTAGCGAGCAGCTTGCCGAGGTATTCTTTCGCTCCTCTTACACCACTTATCCCACCCCCTGTCAAAAACAGTGGAATAGAGGCGGGAAAGTCCGATTTTGATAAGGCGAGCGCCTTTTTGATATATTCTCCGAGCGGCTTAAGGTAATACTGCACAACATTGTTGACCTTCAACGC
>CAYOYS010000189.1:0-1795 GCA_964408255.1 uncultured Christensenellaceae bacterium
TATATAATTCAGTATGTTAATAACGATAATTAGTCCAATTTATATATAATTCAGTTGTGATAGTATTTTATTTATGCTAATATTATTTGTAAAGTATCGAGGAGGAAGTATCATGGCCGACGAACGGAACATAATCAAAGCAATCATCAAAAGCGACGGCAAGGACAACGAATTCGAATGTGAATACACTGTCAGCGCCGAGAAGGACGCTACAAAATATAGCTTTAAGGTTGAGGGCGAAATGTGGAAGCTGTGCGAGCACAAAGCATACCTTAGCACCAAGGGCAAATACGCTGTAGAGGGGTTTCGCAAGGGCAAAGCGCCCAAGCATATTATAGAGAACAACTACGGTAAGAATATTTTTCTTGAGGACACGATAGACGAGGTTATCAATGAGTGTTACAGACCGCTATTCGAGGAAGTGTTGTCCAAACTGCCTCTTGCCGTAAGACCCGAAGTCGAGCTTATCAAGGTTGAGGACAATTCGGTGGAGTTTTCATATAATATAGTCTTAATACCCGAGGTAAAACTCAATAGTTACAAGGGTTTGGACATCGAAAAAGTCAATCCTGATGAGATAACGGAGGACGCCGTTGACAAAGAAGTTGGCGCGGCGCGCGAAAGAATCGGCTGTTGGGACGAGGTCACGGATAGGGGCTTAGCAATGGGCGACACCGCGAACATTGATTTTTCCGGCTCGATTGACGGCACAAAGTTCGAGGGCGGCACTGCCGAGAAGCAAGATATAGTTATCGGAAGCGGCACTTTTATTCCGGGCTTCGAAGAGCAGCTTATCGGCATGAACATAGGAGAAGAAAAGGACATAAAGGTCAGCTTTCCCGCCGACTACGGCGCAGAGCCGCTTGCGGGTAAAGAGGCGGTATTCGCAGTAAAGCTCAACTCGATTAAAGTCAAGTCACTTCCCGCGCTAGACGACGAGTTCGCGAAGGACGTAAGTGAGTTCGATACGCTTGCCGAGTATAAGGACAGCATTAAATCGAAGCTTGTCGCCGAAGCCGAGCAAAAGGCAAAGTACGCGACCGAGGGCAAAATTATCGATGCGTTGCTTCTTGCCAACCCTATCGAGCTACCCGAAAAGTTCGTGGAAATGCTCACTGAGCAAAAGGTGGAAGAATTCAAGGAGATGTTGAAGCAACAGCGCATCGAATTTGCAAAGTATCTTGAGTACATTGGAGAAAAAGAAGAGAACCTCCGCGCGCATTACCGAGAGGACGCGGTAAAAAAAGAAAAAATTCGTATGCTACTTGCCGAGATTATCAAGGTAGAGAACCTCAATTTGACCCCCGAAGAGATTGACTTAGAGATACAGAAAGCCGCGGAGAAAGTTGGCAAGAGCGTAGAGGAATACAAAGGCGAGATGCAGCACGGCGAATACGATTATATAGCGAACAGCCTAATGAGCGACAGGATAATGGACTATCTTATCACGAACAACAATATAAAATAGTGTTCATGTAATAAATAATCCTAAACTGTTAATAAAATATAGGAGGACGACGCAATGAAAGATAATACAATAAAAAATTATTCCTTTATTCCTTACGTTATCGACCAGACCAATAGGGGAGAGAGGCAATACGATATATATTCGAGAATGCTCGAGGACAGAATAATATTTTTGACGGGCGAGATAAAAAGCGATACCGCCAACAGCATTGTCGCACAGCTGCTTTTCCTTGAGGGCAAAGACCCCGATAAGGATATCTGCATGTACATCAACAGCCCGGGCGGCAGCGTCTCGGACGGCTTGGCGATATATGACACGATGAAATAT
>CAYOYS010000190.1:0-1792 GCA_964408255.1 uncultured Christensenellaceae bacterium
CCAGATAATGCTATAAACTAAAGATTTGAACTTGGGGTATATTATTATATTAAAGATGATTATAACAACACCACCCGCGTGGCAAAGCGCGGCGTTTACCATTTCGATTATCGCGCCTTTTGTGAACATCTTGTTCATAGCTTATAATATCTCCAAATTCTTTTTGTATGCCCGCTTGAACTCGTTGCGGCAGTACAGCGCGTCCTGAATCTCGAGCGAGCAGTCGCCAAGCGCTTCCGTCTTCATAATCACGCTGTCGCCGAGTACGTCACAAGAAATACCGACGATAAGTCCGCTCATGCCTCTGTCAAAGCTTTCGGCAATTTTCAAAATTACGCCGAGTTTGTAAACGGCGCTTATATCCTCCTCGTTAAGCATGCTTTGATACTTTTGGAGCAACTCGCTCGGCTCGCCCGTCTTATGCGCAGAGGCGACGAACGCTGCCATTACTATATCCTTATGGGAAATGCCGTAAAGGTTGCTGTTGAGTATAATGTAACATGAATGTAAATGGTGGTCGTAATATTTAATTCTCGTTCCCGCGTCGTGCAAAATGGATGCGACACGAAGCACTTTAACGTACATACGCGGAAGTTTGTGAAGCACTTTCAACTGCTTGAAAAGCTGCATGGAAAGGTCGGCGACATGCCGCGAATGATTGCCGTTCTCGTCAAAATATCTTACAAGGGTCTGTAAGCTGTGTCCTAGTACGTCGCTGATAGGCTTCTCGTTGACGGAAGGCACCGCGTACTTGAACATCGCGCCTTCTCTTAAGCCGCTACCGCTAATAACGATATTGGTAAATCCTGCGATGTCGGCAATTGTCTTGACTGCCGCTAAGGCGGACGGAAAGATGTCCGCCCTTCCGCTCGACAAGCCCTTGATTCGCATGGTCTTATCAAGCGGCAAAGTCTTAATAGTATCGTATATCGAGTCAAATTCGCTCATATTTACATTGTAGTTGTGCGCCATATCGAGAGGATAGTTCTTGATTCTTCGGCTAACCTTGCCAAGGTTGCGGAAAGAGCCGCCTACGCCGATGAATTGTACGTCCGGCTCAAGATTCTTCAACCAAGCGACGCTCTCCATACTTTCTCTGACGAATTCCTCTATTTTTTCGGCTTTTTCCTCAGGCTTAAGGCTCATGTCCTTGAATAAATCGGTAAGCGTTACCGAGCCGAACGGCAACGTCTCCTGCGCCAAAATCGTCTTACGGTTATAGTATACGAATTGAGTGCTGCCGCCGCCTATATCCATTATGACGCCCTTGGGAATATCCATCGAGTTGACTACTCCGGTGTAGGTAAACTGTCCTTCCTCTTCGCTTGTTAGCACTTTCAGTTTGATACCGCAAGTGACGCTAACCTCTTCGAGAAAGCTCTTTTGGTTTTTTGCGCGGCGCACCGCGGCGGTCGCGTAAGCCAAAATCTTCTCCACGCCGTTGGAGTCGCAAAAGCGTCTGAACATTTGGAGGGTTTTCTTTGTTTGCTCTATGCGCGACGGTCGAAGAAAACCGTCTATTTCCATATCTTGACCCAGCCTTACCGTCTCCTTTAATTCGTCGAAGACCATAAAATACCCCCCGTCGAGCACGTTGACAAGCACCAAACGCGCGGTATTCGAACCTAAGTCAATAATAGCAATTTTTTCCATATATTACCTCAATTATTATTATTATACACAAAAACGATATCATATGCATATAATGAATAATTATAACATATAATCATTAATTTGGGAATACCCTTCAGTTTTATTTAATAAAGTTTTCGCGTAATGCCCTAAACGAAGG
>CAYOYS010000191.1:0-1789 GCA_964408255.1 uncultured Christensenellaceae bacterium
CTACTCGATTACTTGTCGCAACGCGGAAGCGTCAAGCGACTCTCACAAGCTTATTTCAAATGGTATACGACTGCCTCGTAAGGTCTAAGGGTGACCGTACCGAGCGTTGTGGGCTCGCTGTAATTTGCAATCACGGGCACGGCGCTTGCGTACGCAATCGTCTCGGGCGTTTTGAACGCCGCGGGCTTGTTCTTAAAGTTACATACCGTCAACAGCCTTTCGCCCTTGTAGCTTCTCTCATAGACGAAAATGTCCTTGCGGTTTTTATAGTATTCGGTATACGTTCCGAATTTTATAATATCTTTAAGCTCGCCCTTTCTCAACGCTATCAGTTTCTTGTAAAAATTAAGTATCGAATCCTCGTCCTGCAACGCCTCTTCCACGTTGATTTCGGTATAATTCGGATTGATTTTAAGCCACGGCTTCTCCGCCTCGGTAAAGCCCGCGTTTTTGCCGCTTGTCCATTGCATAGGCGTTCTGCCGTGGTCGCGGGCGCGAATCCGCATCACCCATAGCAATATCCTTTCGCCGAACGGAATATGATATTTTTTCAACATTCCCCGAATCGTCCTCACCAATACGTCCTCGAACTCGTCAAGGTTCTCGAACGGACAATTCGTCATGCCAATCTCTTGACCTTGGAACACATAGGGCGTACCTTGCTGCATATGGATAGAGATTGCAAGCATCTTGGCTGCCTCTTTTCTTAATTCTTTGTAGTCGCCGACAAAGCGCGGCAGCGAGCGCGGTTGGTCGTGATTCTCGTAATAAAGACTGTTCCAACTCTTGCCGAAAAGCCCGCTTTGCCACCTTGACATAATCCTTTTCATGCGCGGCAGGCTGAAGCGGCGCGGGAGCAGCTTTGCGTAAGTGTCGCTTTCCACATGCTCAAAGTGGAACACAGTGTCGAGCTCCTCTCTTGCTTCGTCGGTATAGTCGAGCGCTTCTTTTATCGTCACGCCCGCCGCCTCGCCGACAGTCATCGAGTCGTATTTGCTTAAGACGTTGCGGTTAAGCTCGTGAAGGTATTCGTGTATATGGGGTCCGTGCGTAAAATGCTCGTCGCCGCACACAAACGGATTGAATTTGCCGTCGGGCAAGCCCTCGCGCTTGGAAATATATGTTATAACGTCGCATCGGAAGCCGTCAACGCCTAAGTCTAACCAATATTTTACCATCTCGCCAACCTCGCGGCGCACCTTGGGATTGTCCCAATTCAAGTCGGGCTGCTTGTCGTTGAAAAGATGTAAGTACCATTCGTCCGTCGCCTCGTCATACTTCCACGCGCTGCCGCCAAAGCGCGACGTCCAATTATTCGGGGGCTTCTTGCCGTCCTTGCCTTTGCCCTTTCTCCATATGTAGTAGTCGCGGTAGGGATTGTCCTTGCTCTTTCTCGACTCCTTGAACCATTCGTGTTCGTCCGAGGTATGATTGACGACAAGGTCCATAATAAGCTTGATTCCGCGCTCGTGCATCCCGCTCACCATCTCTTTCCAATCCTCGAGCGTACCGAACTCGTCCATTATGTCGCGGTAGTCGCTTATATCGTAACCGTTGTCCGCGTTAGGCGACTTGTAGCAGGGCGAGAGCCATACGGCGTTGATGCCCAAATCCTTGAGATAATCGAGCTTGCCGATTATCCCCTGAATATCGCCAATACCGTCCCCGTTGGAGTCCATAAAACTTCTTGGATAAATCTGATAAATAACCGCGTCCTTATACCATCTGGTCTTAATCTCTGCCATACCCGCCTCCGAATTCAAAACTTTTATTATTTTATTATAATTAC
>CAYOYS010000192.1:0-1762 GCA_964408255.1 uncultured Christensenellaceae bacterium
ATAAGCCTAGCAATTAAAAAGCGCAAAAGCAAAACATAAGTCTAACAGTATAAAAGCACAAAAGCAAAACATAAGTCTAACAGTATAAAAGTATAAAAACAAAATATAAGCCCTGCATACAAGTCCGCTCAAAACGCGGACTTGTATTATATAAATTTTGACATTTCTTTGCGTAGCTTGCCAAGCACCTTTTTTTCCAAACGCGATATGTAGGATTGTGAGATTCCCATCATGTCGGCAATCTCTTTTTGGGTCTTTTCCTCGGTGTTCATCAACCCGTACCGCAGTTTCATAATAAGCACCTCGCGGGGACTCAATTTGCGAAACGACTTGTACAAAATGTCGATTTCGGCGCGTTTTTCCATTTCTTTGCTGATTGCGTCGGGGTCGGTTCCTATAATATCGCCTAGCAATAATTCATTGCCTTCCCAATCGGTATTCAATGGTTCATCAAGCGATATTTCGCATTTTTGCTTGACTGTTTTTCTCAAATACATCAGTATTTCATTCTCTATGCAGCGACTAGCAAAAGTAGCAAGTTTGATATTGCGTTCGACATTGAAAGAATTAACCGCTTTTATCAGCCCTATTGCCCCTACCGACACCAAGTCCGCGGTGTCACTGACGCTGCCGTCGAATTTTTTTGCGATATAGACGACAAGACGCAAATTCCGCTCTATCAACTCGTTTTTTGCATCTTTATCCCCGCTTGCAAAACGGACAAGCACTTCTTTTTCCTCCTCGGGCGTAAGCGGCTTGGGCAATGCTTCGCCGTACATATAATTTAGCGCGCGATGCTTTGCAAATACGTCGAATAAACCAACCAACCATGTAAAAAATCTTTTGATAATCCTCATTAGCCCAACTCCTTAGCGAATAATATGACCTCGTATCCTTCGAACGCGCGCTTGGAAAGTACCGCGCGTACACAATTAATTGTATTCGACTTGTCCTCATAATATATCAAGATTTTTTCGATTTCTACAGTCTCGAACACACTTTCACCGTTAACCGTAATGATTTTGATAGGCGCTTTTCTTTGCAAATTGTCGAATCTATCAGAAAGAGCGCGCCCAAGGATTATCACACCTCGCCCGTTTTCGTCGCTTAGCCGATTGCCCGTATCGACAAGCCCTTTAGTCGAAACGGTTATATCCCCGCTTGTTATATCTACATTGACAACGCTATCCTTAAGCCGCCGCGAAGCGGCAAGTCCGATGAGCTGTCGCGCACCATAAAGCACTAACACCGCTCCTACCGCTATCACCCCGATAGCGCCCCCCTTATCATATACAAAAGTATTTACAAGCGAACTTGCTTTCATATTGAATATCAATACCATTATGCCGGCAAGCAAAGCAGAGACTAAAGCGTATACGATAAGCGTTGCTAAGTAGTCCTTTTTGCTCGGATATTTTCTTAAAGGCAGTACCGAAAGCGCGAGCGCTAGCAATTTGTACGGCACGGACAGGAAAAAGGGTATGAACGGAAGCGCCACTGCAAACCCCGTTCCGATTGCTGCGGATAATAAGAGCTGTTTGAAACGGATTTTGACTTTTAAGAATAACAGCGCAACATACCCTATAAGCATATCGAGCGCAAAGTTATCAATAATAAGCAGTTCTATATAAACCGTCATAAGCTATTATATAATTAAAATAAAACAAAAAAATCGAATTTTGTGTCGAAAATAGACAAAAATTAAGGTACTATCCGAAATAAGCAAAGTGGGAGTTTGTGTCGAAAATATGCATAAGTTGGA
>CAYOYS010000193.1:0-1740 GCA_964408255.1 uncultured Christensenellaceae bacterium
CTAGCGGCTTGTTCGCACATTTGAATACGACTGAGATAAATATTAAAATAATCCATGACCGAGGCGGTTTCCTCCATCCAAAGCTTGTGGGAAATAGTCATTTGGTCTTTGCTGACTAAGATTTCGTTGCGGTTAATCGCGTAGTTGACGCGGTCGTGAATGTCGTTGGGGTCATAATCCCCCCGCCTCACGCGGGTACGGTGCGCATCGCTCTTGTCGGCGATAATCATAGCCGCGGACACCGCGTTGATAGGAAGTCCGATTTCCTCTTCATGGTTGCCAATACTTGCGGTTATTGTATTGATATCGTCGTAGGGCATATTCATTCCCCTCAATATCGGATACACTAACAGCGCGCCCGCTATGCCATGATTGTGCCGATTGACACTGTTGCCTACATCGTGAATGTAGCCCGCGATTTTGCCAAGCTCCACGGTGTTCGCATCGTAGTTAAGCTCGGCAAGTATCTTGCCCGTCAGCGCCGAAACATAACTCGCATGGCGCAAGCCATGTTCGGTATAGTTCATTTTTCTCAAACATTCGCATGATGCGTTAATCAGCGATATTATCTCGGGATTTTTCTTTATTTGCTCAAGTTTAATCATCTAATGCCTCCTGTATTGCCACAATTGCTTTCGCAATCGGCGCCGCATCGGTGTCGAATATTCCCGCTATGTTCTCGACGGTGAACACGTTTTGTTCCGCGATACAAACATAGCTGATTGCGGCGGAAAGTACCGATACGGGGAATACTCCTATATCTTTCAAATAAAGCTTTTCTACAAGCTTGGATACCGCCCTTTCAAAGGGTATGCCGACGGTCGCAAGAAAGGCGTAAGCGTTGCAATACGCGATAGCGAGCTCGCGCGGATAATCCTCGTAGCTAGGCGGGGTTTTGAGAGAAAGACCGGTCAAAATGTTCTCATTGACCATGCGCACTCTGCCCTTTCTAAGGGTGTGCAGAAGTATAACGAGTATCTTCCGCCTCACCTCAAAATGGACGTCGGGTTTGAGCAAAACTGTGCGCAAAAGCCCTATTACCGCGCTATTTGCGAAGCGCTGCATCTCACCGAGCAGTTCGACGCAAAGCGCCGCGTCAAGGCTCTTTTCCAAAAGGTAAAGCGCGCCTTGTCTAAATGCGAGCGAGGACATGAATGCGGTTTTGAAACCGTAATCGGCTATATTCCTCTTTATTGCGGTGACGATACGGCGCGCTATCTCGGGCGGCACATGCTCAAAAAGCACACTCAGCCGCTTGTGCCGCTTGAACGAGGAAAGCATATATTCCACAGGAAATTTATCCGAAAACATGGATAAAATATCCTTAAAAATCCTTTCCGCGCCCGCTTTGTCCCCCATGTTGAACCTTACCGCGCCTTTTATGAAGTGATATTTGGGGTTATAGACGTCCTTTGACAGCAGCCGAGTAGCCAAATTATCGGCAATATCGTACATTCCCTTGAGCGATGCGGCGCTTATCGCGTATCTCAACTCCTCTTCCTTATCCGAATCGAAGTTCTTTATCAACTTTTTTGTGTATTTTTCCTCGAGGTTGAACAGAGCAAGCCCGTTGATTGCGCCGCCTTCAAAGGGATTGAGCTTGAGCGCTTCGAGCCAGCAGTGCTTCGCGTTCTCGATGTCGGATTCGTATACGTAACATTTTGACATAAGCATAAGTGTATCTTTGTAGCACGATGCCTCGGGCGTCACCGCCTTTGCGTATTCGAGCGCGCCCGAATA
>CAYOYS010000194.1:0-1719 GCA_964408255.1 uncultured Christensenellaceae bacterium
TTGACTTATTAAGAGTTCACTTGATTGAGATAATGCATTAGGGATTAACTTGATTATATGAAGTTTCAATAGCATTATAAATTGTTAAAATAAACATTATAAGAAGTTGAAACAATAAAAATCATATGGCAAGCAACTAAACATCAGAAGTTTATTTGAGCATTGAGTTATAAAAGTTTATTTAAGTACTAGGAGTTTTAATTGAAATCGGGCTTTATTACTATACTTGGCAAGCCGAATGCGGGCAAATCCACCCTTTTGAACGCCTTAGTGGGAGAAAAAGTCTCTATCGTATCCTTTCGACCTCAGACCACCCGCGACAAGATTATAGGCATACTCAACGGTCAACACGAGGGCACACCTTTTCAAGCGGTCTTTATCGATACCCCGGGCTTGCAGCACGGCAAGAGCCGCTTGGCAAAGCATATGTCAGAAAGCGTACGTTCGGCACATTCGGGCGCGGATATAATTATACTTGTGCTTGACGGAGAAAAACTCATTCAACAAGACGATTTTGCGAATGTCGAGCGCTGCAAGGCACAGGCTTCCGATACGATAGTTGCGCTGAACAAGATTGACCGCGCGCCGCGCGAGCGTACCGTTGCGAATCTTACCGCGCTTAACGATATTTATGATATCGTTGTTGTTCCTATATCTGCTTTGAAACGAGACAATATCGCGGTGCTTGTCCAAGAGATTACAATACGGCTAAAAGAGGGCGCACAGTATTACCCCGAGGATATGGTCACGGACAAGTCCATGCGCTTTATGGCGGCGGAGCTTATCCGTGAAAAAGCATTATTGTTTCTTAGGGAGGAGATTCCTCATGGTATTGGTGTCAACATTCTTAGCTATGAGGAAAGGGATAACAACCTTACCGCGATAGACGCGGACATAATCACCGAAAAAGACACGCATAAGGCGATTATTATCGGAAGCAAGGGCGCGACTCTCAAAAAAATAGCCACATCTGCAAGGCGCGAGTTGGAAAGATTGACGAGGGGCAAAGTATTTTTGAAGCTTTGGGTCAAAGTCAAGCCGGATTGGAAGAACAACGAAGGCTTGCTTGCGGATTTGGGCTACGGCAACAAGGGCGAATGATAAACAGCGTATTTTCTTATACCATAACGGATAAGAAACATACCAAATATGCTTTTCCTAATTATACATCGCAACAAAACTTTATAAAAATTATCCCTAGTAACATACTAAGTGCATGCCGACAATCATCGTTACCGCTGTCGCGTTGATATTGACTCTGCCTTTTGTCGCTCGAATCAAAATTTCGTACGACGGAACAAGACGTTATTTTTTTCTAAAAATTTATTTTGTAAGCATACGCATTGCTAGTGTAAAAGTGCTTATAACCGACGAAGTTTATTTCTTTTTTGGCAAAAAGGTCAAGCCCTTAAAGCTGTTAAGACTCAAAGAGCATCATGCGAATAAAATCGGAAGACTTGTGGGTCTTCCCGTTTTTGCCGCGGGCAGTATAACAATAGTGTACGGAAAGGCGGAAGCCGCCGAAAAGACAGCTAGGGTCTGCGCGCTCCTAAATGCCACACTTCGCGTATTAGAACCGCATTTGACAGATATCGGGGTTAATCTTCGTGCCGTCAGTATTGTTCCCATATTCAACGGAGATATTTTTAATGTTAGGGCAAACCTTATCATTATCGGCAATCCGCTCAAAATATTTTCTTGGATTTTATGAGATACTAT
>CAYOYS010000195.1:0-1704 GCA_964408255.1 uncultured Christensenellaceae bacterium
TTTGCTCCGAATCCGCGATATAATATAAGTTATTATATATTATTAACCATTCCTTGTCAATTTGTTTTATCGGACGAATTTTGTCAAAACAACAATCAGTAAGCCCCGCATAATATGCGGGGCTTACGCTTATTCTTTGCCACTTTTTTACTCGTTACGCTTATTCTTTCTTTTTGCCGTGTCACGCCTATTCTTTGTCAATTTGTGTCACGCTTAAGCTTGATAACCGTTTTATTTTGAAATAAATTCGTTATAGTCTTAGCTTGTATCACCGCATTTTGTTATATCTCGCTTACACGCGTTAATCACATTTGTTCATTGTTTCCTTAATCGCGCATTGATATGGCTTTATGCTACATCGAATATTCTTTGTTTACCATTCGCCCAAGATGCGCTCATAGATATCTCCAAGGGTTGCCTTTCCCGTTCCCTCGAGCGCAAGCAAGTCTATTTTGTCAATTACCTTGCCGTCTTTGACGGTATATGCTTCTCCGACCTTGCAACCGATTGCTACGGGCGCTTTGACAGCATACAGCTCGAATTCAACTTGCATTTCGCTTTGCGCGCCGCGCTTTAATAGCTCGGCAATATCTCTTTTGGGAGCGAACGCGATATCTTTCGCCTTTCCGTTCTTAACTGCGAGTCTGCCCGCCTCTTGGTTCGCTTTGTATTTTATTTCGTTCCTATAATTGGCGAACGCATAGTCGAGAAGCTTTCTGCTATCAAGAAACCGTCTTTTGCTCTCCGATGCGCCAACTACCACCGATATAACCCTCATATCATTTTTTGTGGCGGTTGCCGAAAGACAGAATTTTGCCTCGTTAGTATAGCCCGTTTTGCCTCCGTCGCAACCCGCGTAGAATCTTACCAATTTGTTGGTGTTGGTCAGAATCGTCGTGCGTCCGTCGGGATGAATAAAGTTTTCCAGCCAAATTTTCGAATAATCAAAGTACGGCTTGTGTCTTATTAATTCTCGCGTCATTATCGACACGTCTTTCGCGGAGCTATACGCGCCGGGAGCGGGAAGTCCGGTGCAATTTGCGAAGAATGTGTTGCTCATGTTCAATTGCTTAGCTCGCCGATTCATAGCGTCGACGAACGCCTCCTCGCTCCCTTCGAGCCTTTCCGCGATAGCGACACAAGCATCATTCGCGGACGCAACAATAATCCCTTTCATCAAATCGCTCACGCTGTACGAGTCGCCCGTATCGAGAAACATTTGAGAGCCGCCCATACCGCTACTGTTCTCACTTATCATCAACATTTCGTCAAGCTTAAGTTCGTCTTTTTCGATTGCCTCAAGAGCAAGCAACGTGGTCATAATCTTTACCATACTCGCAATCGGATGTCTTGCGTCTGCATTACTTGAGTAAAGCTCGGTCCCCGTCGCAGCGTCAATAAGACAGCAACCCCTGCAATCGATATCCAAAACCTTTTTTTCTTCGGCAGCCGCTACCGCGCCCACACCGAACATAGAAAGCATAAATACAATTAGAATCGAGATAACAATCTTTTTCATAAAAACACCTCCCGATTAGTATGCGGGAGGCATCGAATAATATTCGGTTATGAATCCAAGAACTGTCGTGGAATTTTAATGCTATCGGCTTTGCCCATATCTGTCAATTTGATTTTTCTTTGTCGGTTAACTCTTTTCTGTCAACTTGGCATACAACTCATTTTTTCTAAACTCGGGAAGCGACA
>CAYOYS010000196.1:0-1569 GCA_964408255.1 uncultured Christensenellaceae bacterium
TTCAAAAGACATAGAACTTCCTATAATTTCATATAAACCTAGAAGAATCGGAACGGAAGTAATAACTTTTACACTTGCACCGATAACAATAATACCGATAATAAAGATTAGCTCTACTCCGTATTTCAAATAAGCATATTTTTTGCGAACAAAGAAATATAAAGTTATCATTATCACCCAAGCAATGAGTGCAATAAAAACACCGATTAGTTGTTCCAACCAAACCCATCGGATAGTTGCTAATGTGCAAAGTTGTACTATCATCAATTGTGTTTCCATAATTATTCCCTCCTTATTACGCTTTTGCCAAGCCGTGCAAGCACCCTGAATGCATCATCCATAAGCTGATAATCGTATTTTATGACATCGGCCGCTTGCTCAAGCGCTATAATATCGCCGCCCTTTGTACGGTAATTGTGTTCCGCGATAAGGCGCCTGTATTCTACTAAGCCTTCAATGCTTGCAATGTTGCGGTGAAGCTTTAATTCGGCACTTTTGCCGTAGCCGCGCGTAGCATCAAAGCAGTCCGCCTTACTCGCCGGAACGTAGCCCTCACAAATCATAAAAGCATTCCATCTCATATGCTCTTGCATTGCAAGAACATCTCTTGGAGAAACAGCGGAACCAAAGCCATCGCTTAATGCCAAAACATCTTTGTCGGGCATATCGAACTTAGCGCCGTAATAGTGCTTGTTATACTCACTTTTACTCAATTGATTAGGTGTATTATCCGATGTTATGTCTAACCCCAAAAGATTCATTTTCAACCGCATTCCGATAGCCGAAAAAATATTAGAATTACGTGTTGTCTCATCAAAAGTATCCCACTTGGCATCCGCCGCGAAATGCGCAGTGTTAATCGCCTCCTTTGAAACAAGATTGCTTACATTGTCCTCGAAATATAAGCGATTACGTTCCTTCGCCGCTGTCTCAAAATCCTTGTTTCTCGCATCGCTGTCCATTTGAATTGCGATAACGTTATCAGGTACTGTATCCCCGCTAAGGGCAAAAGCAAACACTTTAGTATACGGTGCGGCGCCTACTGAATGTAATATGTTGTTAAGCCTCGCAATAGTCTTTGAAGAACACATAGCCTCGGATATTATCACACGAAACAGCGGTAGCGTATCGAGAGTAGGACTAAGAAGCGAAGTAAGCGTCGCAAAATATGTGTCCTCGTTTTCTGCGCAGATGTGTTCTGTCACGCTTGGCGGCTCGGGCAACTTGAAGTACTTGGTTGTATCAAGCGCGGCATCACGGAGAAATTCGTGTTGATATCGAAAAGCCTGCTGTAAGCCATTCCAAGGACTGTCGGGTGATAGGATGTAATAGCCAATCTGTTTTTTTGTTAAGCTGCTGCCGACTATACCAACAAGTTGGTCATTGCATATTGATGCCAAAAGCAACTCACGGCATATCTCATCGAAGCCGATAAAAACTACTCTTATATCCACATTTGCCCGTACCGCCGCCCGAGTATAATCAATATGCCGCCCATCCATATAACGTGTTATAGGATATTTGTCGATATAGCTCAACGCCGTTCTTTTTTCATCACCTTTTTTCATT
>CAYOYS010000197.1:0-1542 GCA_964408255.1 uncultured Christensenellaceae bacterium
CGAGCAAAGGGGGCTTGATTATTTATCGTATTTTACGATAAATAATGGGGGTTTTGGCTTCTTTTATTAATATCCCTTGTTGACCTTACCTTAGCGAGAGTTGTTTTGCGAATGCTTTGTTGGCGAGCATAAAACAGCCTGCCGCTATTGCGATAGCGATATCCGCAAGCGCGAAAGAGTTGTACAAAAAGCCCCATGCGACGGCGGAATAGCCTTCGCCCGCAAAGCTTGCGAACGCGAATATACCCGAGAAGACATGGCTTGCGTAGCGTAGGAATCCCGCTAAGATTCCGCCCGCGATGAAAGCGGGAATAGGATACTTCCCGAGATATTTTTTGAACAAGCCCGAAAGCCCAATCATTGCGAACGCTATCGGATAATCCAATAAAAATTGTATCGGATGTATTATCCATGGGTCTTGCACCGCTTGCAGTATACCGTAGATAAAGCCCGCAAGCACTCCTTTTTTGATTCCGAACATATACGAATAAAGCATAAGCGGTAGCAAACTGACCAAAGTAATCGAGCCGCCCTGCGGAAGCTTGAAGAACCGAACATAGGAGAGCGCGAAGCTAAGCGCTACGGCGATTGCGGCGTACACAATCGATTGGGTATGGTTTTCCTTGTTCTCCTTGCCACCAAAGATGAAAGTTAGCGCGACAAGGAGTGCAAGCAAGAGTGCGGCGCCTATCGCCAAGCCGGATGTGCTTACTCCCACATAGCCGCCGCTTGGGATAATCGTATTATTGTAGTACTTTGTAATTAGGACTATCGCGGAGATTATCGGCACGGCAAGGCAAATTCCGCCTACAATCCAATAGGTTTTCATTCTTTGCGGCGCGACGAGCGATACGATAAGGGCGCCGATAGCAACAGCTATTCCTACCGCCGCGATTGCCGCGATAGGGTAGAACAACTCTTTTACGAATTCGCCGCCCGCAATCATCTCGTCAAGCTTCAAAAATAACATAATGACGATAATTGCCAACGCGTAGCCTATCGCGATACCCGAGGCGTACTTGAAAAAGTCGGACAGCTTTTCTTTGTTAAGCGACCGAACGAGAATCCCGATTGCCGCGACTATCGCAAAAAGTCCGATAGTTACATACAAAATTACCGTACCGCATTTGTCGAATACCGAGAGCTCGGAAAACGCTTCGGAACACATTAAGAGATTAAACATTATTGCCTCCAACATGCTCGAACCCGTCAAATTAAAAACGGTCATCGAGATTATCTCAATGACCTTGTCGTAAAAGTGCAATCCTTTCGCGAGTATTAACTCAATCAAGTTCAAAGGGTGTAATCTCAGACAGCTTGCTGTCACCCCTCGCATTTTATTTATTTTTTATATTGTAACCTAAAGCCGAATGTTTGTCAAGTCAAGAATGTAATTTCCCAAAGTAACGGTTCACATTGATTCCCGTAGTGGAAGTAAGCGTGGGAATGGAAGCAAGTATAAGGAATGGAAGTATATATAGTGAATTGCGAATTAAACAAGGCGTGTCTTATCACACTATAATAAAAGGCAAACATGCTAAG
>CAYOYS010000198.1:0-1539 GCA_964408255.1 uncultured Christensenellaceae bacterium
AATGCCTGGGAATTAGGATTTACATGTGCCAAGACAGAAGGAAAAGATAATATTATTTGCTTTAACGGTCAATATTTAATCGATTTTATCAATGTTGTAACGGACGATTTTATAAAGATGAATGTAAAAGCAAGCAATTCGCCATGTATATTTACTCAAGTAGACGGCGACGATTATGTTTATCTAATTTTGCCAATGAGGGTAACTTCTTAAAAAAGCAAAATAAAAATATTATTATGTGTATTAATTCCCCGACTTTTTGGTCGGGGAATTTTATCGAGTAAAATATTGATAATAAAATATTGATAGTAGAACTCAATAAAAAGCGCGAAATGCCGAGCCTAACCGTTTACGATTTTGCCGTTCGAAACAATAATTTTTTTGTAATCAAAGTCGGTTTTTTCTGTAAAATCCGTGCAAGTTAGAAGAGTTTGTATATTATTGGTGGCGCGAAGCAAGGCACTTCGGCGGCTGATATCAAGCTCGGACAGCACATCATCGAGAAGCAGTACGGGAAGTTCGCCCGTCTTTTGCTCAAAATAAGAAATCTCCGCAAGCTTTATAGCAAGCGCCGCGGTGCGTTGCTGTCCTTGTGAGCCGAACGCGCGGATATCGACGCCGTTGCTTGTTACTAAGATATCGTCGCGGTGCAGCCCCGTAAGCGTGTATCCAAGAGCATATTCCTTCTCGATATCCGAGGAAAGCTTTTGCTCAAGACATTCTTTTAATTCCTTGTAGCTCTCTCCCGCATACGAACGCTCGTAAGTAAGCGTCAACCCCTCGCCCTCTCCCGCAATCGCACGATGCGTTTTTTCCGCAATAGGCGCGATTCCGCGCAAAAAATCCAATCGCAATGCAACAAGCCGCGCTCCGTGCTCCGAAAGCTGAGTGTTCCAAATATAAAGGGTCTCGTTAAGTTCTTTAAGTGATTTTGCCGTTTTCAATAGCTTGTTGCGCTCGGCAAGAATAAGATTGTATTTTAGAAGAGTATAAAAGTATAGTTTGCTTTGTTGAGACAAGCTTATGTCCATAAAGGCTCGGCGCTCCTTTGGCGAAGCCTTTATCAGCTTCAAGTCGTCGGGAGAAAAGTATATTACATTGAGAACGCCCATAAGTTCGCCGATGCGCCGAATGGGAACGCCGTCTATTAAGACGCGTTTTTGACCGTTGTCCGAAAAACGAACCTCGATTTTGTGAGAGCGGTAACGCTTATCGATATGCAACACAATCCGCGCCTCTTTCTCGCCCCACATGATAAGTTCTTTGTCTTTTGACGTACGAGGAGAACGACCGACTCCGCAAAAATATAATGCTTCGAGCAAGTTGGTTTTGCCGCTTGCGTTCGCGCCCTCTATGACATTTAGCCCTTTCGAAAAAGAAAGATGTTGTCGAGCGTAGTTTCGAAAATTCGCCAACGCGATTCCGGTAACATTCATAGTATTATTTTAACCGAAAATCCAATTAAAAGCAATGCCGTGATGAAAATTTGAAATAGTCCACTTCTATAAAAATTTGTAGAATTACTTTACTTATATATAA
>CAYOYS010000199.1:0-1522 GCA_964408255.1 uncultured Christensenellaceae bacterium
TGTAAAGACAAGAGCAAGCTTGTTTTCATCCACGACAGAATCGCTTATTCTGAAAGGGAGCCGCGTGCCGCCGCTCAATTTCGCATTCAGCAGGGCATCCGTAAACAGATGCAAGTCTCCCTGTCTCCCTTTAATGAAATAGGGAAATGGCGATACCGGGAAAACGCCTGCCTCAACCGGTTTTCGCTCGACCCCCATCATGTCATAAAAACTTGCATCCTTGTAGGAAAACGAGGCCACGGGGCAGTCTTTCTTTCCCGCCTCAAGCTCCTTGTCCTCATTCCAGACGGCGGCAAGCGGGCAGCCTTGCTCGTCAATCCAGACAAAACATTTTGTGCCGGGTGCGAAGGTGAAATCCCCGACGAACTTCTGCGGATTGCCGAGCAAGGTTCCGAGTGTGTTCGGCACTTTCTGGACAGCGCGTGGTGTCAGAGCCAGGTCCATTGCAAAGCAATTGACGTAGTTTGCCGAACTGGTTCCACACCACAGGCGGTCAAAAATTGTGAAATATACCAAGTAACAGCGCATATAATAGGCGGTGCAGATCATTTCATGCCAGCCAAGATCGTATGAAAGTGCGCCGGCCCCATACCATCCTGTAACTCCCCACGAGACTATCTCACGTCCCCATTCCGGTATTTGATGTGGCGAAAAATGCATTCCCTCCGGAAATGCGACAGGCGCCTCGCCATAGCCGTGTTTTTCCGCGACGGCAAGGAAGGCTTTCAAATTTGGCCAGAGCTGGGTGATGTCCTTGACGTAGGTGTGGCAGGCGATCAGATCAGGCTTCCACTTGCGTCCTTCCCAGCAGGCGAGCATGAAATCAAGTTGCGCCACGCCGCCGCGAATATCCATATTGCAGTCGCCAGCCTCATAAGCCCAGGCATCAGGGTACACCGTCTTGACCGCCTCGGCAAATGCCACGACCATATCCGGATAATGGGGGTCGCTCTTGATCTCAAAAGGCCATTCCGAGCCGAATCGATATGCTTTCACGCCAGGCATCTTCTTAAGCTGCTCTATGCATACAGCAATGAATTTTTCACGGTATTGCTCATTCCATCCTCCGACCAGGCGGTAATCAGGCAGGATGCCGTCTTTTTCGCTCCAATGGGCAAGGGTCGGGTCACCAAGATAGAAAAATGTGCTGCCGGCAGGAACCTCCAAGTCAGGGAACTTCTTTTTGAAGTTGGCTGAAGAGGCTCGGCTGCTGAATCCGCCGTCGAATGGAATCACATTGTATTTCTTATACGTTTCAAGTGCCTCCTGGGTAAAGGCGCTGCAATGCCCGAAGCATCCCACACCTACTTGGCGATAGCGATTGAGCAACTTGTCGCCGCCAGTCCTTATCAGTCCGAACCCGCCGTGATAGGTCATCGAGAAAATACGCGCGGTGGCATGCTTGTTTTCAAGCCAGGGCATGATCGCAAAACGGAAAAACTCACTATTGACTTTATCTTCCCCGGCCACTGTGAAATCACAGCGGACAACGTAAATTCCCTGCGGCAAATGAGCGATGGGC